>NZ_JBYIRN010000022.1:0-105760 GCF_057708145.1 Micromonospora sp. bgisy143 | reverse complement strand
ACAACACCCTGATGAGTGTGATGCCTGTGAGTCATCTAGATGACTCACAGGCATCACACTCATCAGCATTACCGCCGCCGCTCAGCGCCGCGGCCCGACCGCGCTGATCGCGGCCTCGTTCCAGGCCACCGTCACCATCGCCGCGCCACTCCAGTGGTCGTGAACCCCTGAAGACACGGCCTAGCGGGCGGCGACATCCGCCGGCCGGCCCCGCCGTCTTCCCCGGCGGCGGGACCGGCCAGCGGTGCCGGGTCCGGGGTACGCGCTACAGGCGCTCGACCATCTCGCCGACGCACCGGTTGCGGGTGTCGAAGACGTACCGGGCGTGTCGGGCCACCAGGTCGTAGTCGAAACAGTCGTGGTCGGTGACCACCACGACCGCGTCCGCGGTCCGCACCTCCCACTCGGTGAGGTCGACGACGGCGACCCCGGCGGGGATCTGGTGGGCCTCCGCGTACGGCTCGACCGCGTGCACCTCGGCGCCGAGCGCCTGCAGACGGCGGGCCACGTCGACGGCGGGGGAGTCCCGCATGTCGCCGGTGTTCCGCTTGTACGCGAGCCCGAGCAGCAGTAGCCGGGCGCCGCTCACCGCCCGGCCGGAGCGGTTGAGCCCTGCCATGATCCTTTGCGCGACGTGCTCGGGCATCTCGTGGTTGATGTCGTTGGCCAGTTCGATGAACCGGAACTGCCGGCCGAGGCGTCGCTTTACCTGCCAGGACAGGTAGCACGGGTCGATCGGCAGGCAGTGTCCGCCGACGCCCGGGCCGGGCCGGAACGGCAGGAACCCGAAGGGCTTGGTCTCGGCGGCGTCGATCGCCTGCCAGACGTCGATGTCGAGGTGGTGCGAGAGCATCGTCAGCTCGTTGATCAGCGCGATGTTGACCTGGCGGAACGTGTTCTCGATCAGCTTGGTCAGCTCGGCGACCCGGGTGGAGTCGACGGCGACGGTGCGCTCCACGAGCCGTTGATAGAAGCCCTGCACCCGGTCCAGCGACGCCGCGTCGATCCCGGAGACCACCTTCGGGGTGTTCTCCAGCCGCCACGTCGGGTTGCCCGGGTCGATCCGCTCCGGGCTGTAGCCGAGGTGGAAGTCGCCGGGGCTGGTCAGCCCGCTGGCCGACTCCAACAGCGGCCGGAGCAGTTCCTCGGTGGTGCCGGGGTAGGTGGTCGACTCCAGGATGACCGTGCAGCCCGGCCGCACGTACGGGCCGATACCGATGCCGGCCTGCTCGACGAAGCTCAGGTCTGGGGTGCCGTCGCGCAGCGGGGTGGGCACGGTGATGACGCAGACGTCGAAACCCGCGGCGTCGGTGTACTCGGTGCTGGGGCGGTACCGGCCGCTGGCCAGGGCACGGCCCAGCCGGTCGGTGGGGATGTCCTCGACGAACGACTCACCCGAGGCGAGCCGCTTCACCCGGTCGGCGTCGACGTCCAGGCCGACGACGTCCAGGCCCGCCTCGACGGCGCGCATGGCCAGCGGCAGTCCGACGTACCCCTGGCCGATCACGACCAGCTTCTCAGCACTCACCCGGGCTCCCGCGGCAGACGGTGGAAATGACCTGCGGAGAGCCTAGAGCGGTTTTCGGCGACGTAAGTCCGTTTTGGGGATATCGGTGCTGGTGGTACGCCTGGTCAGTTGACCACCGGGTTGTCCGGGTCGGTCGGCGCCCCGGTGGTCGGGGGCGTGTCGCTCGGCGGCGGGTTGCTCGGCGACGACGGCGTCTTCGGTGGGTCGCTGGGCGGCGGCGCGGTGGTCGCGCTCGGCGTCGGCGGCGGCGGGACGGACGACGACTGGCTGGGCTGCACGCTCGGCGTGGCGCTGACCGACGCGGACGTCGTGGTGTCCGGGACGGTCGGCCGGTTCGGCCGGCCCGGGTCGTCGGTGATCTGCTCGTTCGCCGCCGGCAACTCCTCCTGCTGGGTCGGCCCCTGCGTCGGCGCGGTCGTCGGCAGCTTGACGGCCGGATCGGTGCCGGTGTTGCGCGCCGCGCCCAGGGCCGCGCCCAGGCCGACCAGGGCGACCAGCATGGCCACCGCCGCGCCGACCAGCGGCCCACGGCGTCGCGGACGTCCCGGGTCGGCTGCGCCGGCCACCGCCGCGCCGACCGGGACGTCGGTGCGGGTGCCCGGACCGGCGTCGCGCAGCGGCACCGCCGAGGCCAGCGCCGTCGGCGGCTCGCCGCCGGTCACCGCGGTGCGGGCCGCCTCGGCCATCGCCGAGCCGCTCGTGAAGCGATCCGCCGGATCCTTCGCCAGGGCCCGCGACACCAGGGCGCGGACCGCCTCCGGGATGTCGTGCGGCAGCTCCGGGGGCTCGTCGTCGAGGTGCCGTACGGCGACCTGGAGCGGATTGTCACCGGTGAACGGCGGACCGCCGGTGAGGCAGCAGTACGCGACCGCGCCCAGCGCGTAGATGTCGGTGGCGCCGCTGACCGGCCGACCGGCGGCCTGCTCGGGCGCCATGTAGAGGGCGGTGCCGGGCACCGCGTTGGTGCTGGTGATGCTGGTCACGTTGGTGGAGCGGGCGACGCCGAAGTCGACCAGGACGACCGTGCCGTCCTCCTGCACCAGCAGGTTGCTGGGCTTGACGTCACGGTGCACGATGCCGCCCCGGTGCGCCGCGCCCAGCGCGTGCCCCGCCTGGGCCACGATCGACATGGTCTCGGCCACGTCGAGGCGACCGGCGGCCTCGATCCGCTTGGACAGCGGTTCGCCCTCGACGAACTCCATGACCAGATAGTCGGCGCGGCCGCCGTCGGGCAGGTCGTCCTCGCCGCAGTCGTACACCTGCACGATGCCGGGGTGCCGCAGGGCCGCCATGATCCGCGCCTCGGCCCGGAAGCGGGCGATGAAGTCGGGGTCGGAGACCAGTGCCGGCAGCAGGACCTTGACCGCGACCTGTCGGCCGAGGACCAGGTCGGAGGCGCGCCAGACGTCGCCCATGCCGCCCGTGGCGACACGTTCGTCCAGGCGGTACCGACCGCTGAGCACGACCTCCGATGACAACACAGCAATACCGTACCCAGAGTGGCGACCAACGGCTCGCCGCGGTGGACCCGCCGCACGGCGGTACCGGTCGGTCCGCCGGGACGAGTTCCGGGTGGCGGGTCGGTGTGTGACGCCGCGATGACACCACGTCACAAAAACTGACACATCCCGACGTACGCCTGGCGGACCGTCACCGAGGATGGTCACCTGAGCCGGGGAGCGTCCCAGGGGCGTCGTCCGTTACCGCGGCACGCCGGTCGGACGGCTTGATAATTGTCACTCTTCCGTAATGCGATCCCAACTTGTCGCATCCGGGGTGCCCTCCTACCGTTAGCCCGGCTCGGGCCGCCCTGCCGGCAGCGCGTCACGAGCCATCGCCGGGTGTGGATACCCTGGCCGGCGCCCGGAGGCGGGCACGAATCGGATCGGCGGGGGACGGTGCGGGTGCAGGAGCTGACGGGGCCGACAGTTCGCGGCGCGCGCCCGACGACAGCGGGTGTCGTCCCGGACCGCTCCGGGTGGCCCCTGGGCCGCCGATGACGGGCGAACTGTCCGAAGCGGTCGTCGCCGCGCAGGCCGGGGACGAGGACGCCTTCCGGTTCCTGTACCGCAGCCTCCAGCCGGGCCTGCTGCGCTACCTGACCGCCCTGGTCGGCGCGGACGCCGAGGACGTCGCCTCGGAGGCCTGGTTGCAGATCTCCCGCGACCTGCCCACCTTCACCGGCGGCGAGTTCCGGGCCTGGACGGTCACCATCGCCCGTAACCGGGCGATGGATCACCTGCGCCGGTTGCGGCGACGACCGTCGCTGCCGGTACCGGTGCAGGCGCTCACCGAGTTGGCCGGCGACGGCGACACCGCCGAGCGGGCCGACGAGACGATCAGCACCGAGGCGGCGCTGGCGCTGATCGCCACGCTGCCGCCCCGCGAGGCCGAGGCCGTGTTGTTGCGGGCGGTGATCGGGTTGGACGCGGAGTCCGCGGGCCGGGTGCTCGGCCGCCGGGCCGGCGCCGTCCGGACCGCCGCCCACCGCGGTCTGCGGCGACTCGCCACCCTGCTGGACCGGCCGGCCGTACCGACGTCGTCGGTCGACGCCGACGCGGACACGGCCGGCCTGCGCCACACGCTGTCCGGGCTGGACGCGCAGCGCCCGCCGGCCGGCGGCGAGGTGGTCCCGACACCGCGTCGGCGGATCAGGCGTTCCCGGCGGACCTCACCTGCCGAGCAGGCGGACGGCTGACGTGAAGGGATTCCGGATGAACCCGTACCGGCCGGACCGGCATGCCGGCCGCGCCGAGACCGAAAGGCTGCTCGACGCCGCCCGCGTCGACGACGCGGCCACCCCGGACGCGACCAGCGCCGATCCGGTCGCGCCCGCAGTGCCAGAGGTGTCCGGGACCGACCCGCTGGCCCGGCTGCTCTCCGCTGCCGCCGGCCCCACCCGGCCGGGGGAGTTGGCGGGCGAGGAGGCCGCGCTGGCCGCCTTCCGGGCCGCCCGGGCCGCTCCGGCGACCGCCGTGGCTCGCCGGCCGCGTCGGCACCGGCTCACCACCGGAGCGCTGGCGTGGATCGGCGCGCTGGCCGCCACGGCCACCGCGGGGGTGGCGTTCGCCGCGGCCGGTCTGGAACAGGCACCCGAGCCGCCGCCCGCGCCCAGCGTCGCGCCAGCGCACACCACGGGCCCGGCGGCGACCGCCTCGACCGCGCCGAGCGTCCCGACTCCACCCGGCCGTCCCTCGGTGTCCGTCTCGCCGTCGAGCACAGCGGCGTCCAACGGTCAGCTGCACGGTTTGTGCCGCGCGTGGCGGGCCAAGAAACCCGAGCAGCGGGAGAAGGCGCTGCGGACGCCGGCCTTCGGACGGTTGGTGACGGCCGCCGGTGCGGTCGCCGGCGTCGAGGAGTACTGCCAGCGACTGGTTCCCGAGACGAAGACGGCCACCCCGCCGCCCCCGTCGACGGCGTCCTCCGCTCCGGCGCGACCGACAGACCCGTCCCCACCGGCGACACCACCCGGTCAGGCGAAGGTCAAGCCCTCGCACCCGGCCGGACCGGCCGGCGACTGAGCGTACGACCGGCGCGGTTCGTTCTGCCCTGCACCGGGAAACGCTTCTGTTAGACAGGGGTTGGCGGTCCCGTCGACGCTCCGAAAGGGGAGTGTCGGTGGTCGGGTCTACGGTGGCATCCGTGTTCCGGAGTTGGGGCACGGGGCACGCGGTCGTCGCACGACGAGGGAGGCTGCACCGATGGTGACGTCGCCGGAGCTGGACCAGAGCGAGATCCTGCGCGAGTCCGCCGCCGCGCACCGACACCTCGCGCGCATCTGTTTCAAGACCGGCCCTCCGACGTACACCGGCGTCGAACTGGAATGGACCGTGCACGACGCCGCCGACCCCGCCCGAGGAGTCGACCCGGCGCGGCTACGGGCGGCGCTGGGGCGGCACAGCCCCGTCACGCTGGATCCGGCGAGCCCCGCCGAGCCGCTGCGACACGGCGGCACGGTGACCCTCGAACCGGGCGGCCAGCTGGAGATCTCCACCCCGCCGCGTACCTCGACCGGCGCGTTGATCCAGGCCACCGAGGCCGACATCGCCCAGGTCACCGGTTTGCTGGCCACCGCCGGGCTGACCCTCGGGCGCAGCGGCATCGACCCGTACCGGCGGCCCCGCCCGATGTTGGACACTCCCCGCTACCGCGCCATGCGCCGAATGTTCGACCGGCGCGGCCCGGCCGGCCGGACGATGATGTACAGCACCGCCGGCCTCCAGGTGTGCCTCGACGTCGGCGAGCCCGAGCAGGTCGCGCCGCGCTGGGCGGCGGCGCACGCCGTCGGCCCACCGCTGCTCGCGGCGTTCGCCTCGGCCGGCCGGCACGCCGGGCGGCGCACCGGTTGGGCATCCGCCCGGATGGCCGCCTGGCTGGCCATCGACCCGGCGCGTACCCGCCCGGTGTGGGTGCCCGACGACCCCGACGACGACCCGACGGCGGCCTGGGTGCGCTACGTGCTCGCCGCGCCGCTGCTCTGCGTGCGCCGCTCCGGCGAGGACTGGTCCCCGCCACCGGGTGTCACCTTCGCCGACTGGCTGGACGGCGCGCTGCCCCGCCCGCCCACCACCGATGACCTCGACTACCACGTCAGCACCCTCTTCCCGCCGGTGCGTCCGCGCGGCTATCTCGAACTGCGGTATCTGGACGCTCAGCCGGACCGGGACTGGCGGTTGCCGCTGGCGGTGCTGAGCGCGCTGTTCAGCGACCCGGGCACCGTACGTGCGGCGTACGCGATCGCCGCCCCGGTGGCGCACCGCTGGTCGGTCGCCGCGCGGCGCGGCCTCGCCGACCCGGCGCTGGCCGCCGCGGCGGCCGCGCTGCTCGACCTGGCCCTGGCCGCCCTGCCCCGCCTGGGGCTGCCGGCCGGCGTCGACGACGACATCCACGAGGGGGTACGGCGGCGACTGGCCGCCGTCCGCACGGCCGACCGGTGAGCGGCGAGAGCGAGCCTCGAAACGAAAGGGTGCAACGGTGAGTGCGAGGAGTGAGCCGGGTTTGCGAGCCCCGCAGTCGCGAACGAGAGGTGTAACGGTGAGCGCGAGTACGACGGACCATGCCGAGGGTGAGCTGTTGCGAGGGCGGATCGCGGCGGAGCTGGCGCGCGCCCGCTCCCGTACGGCCCTGCTGACCGAGGCGGTCGACGACGCCGACCTGATGCGGCAGCACTCTCCGCTGATGTCGCCGTTGGTGTGGGATCTGGCGCACGTCGGCAACCAGGAGGAGCTGTGGCTGGTGCGCGACGTCGGCGGCCGTGAGCCGGTCCGCTGTGACATCGACGACCTGTACGACGCGTTCAAGCAGCCCCGCCGGGACCGTCCCCGGTTGCCCCTGTTGCCGCCGGCGGAGGCCCGCGCCTACGTGGGCACGGTCCGCGACAAGGTGTACGACCTGCTCGACGCGGTGCGCTTCACCGACCGGCCGCTGGTCGCCGACGGGTTCGCCTTCGGCATGATCGTGCAGCACGAGCAGCAGCACGACGAGACGATGCTCGCGACCCACCAGCTGCGGGCGGGCGACGCGGTCCTGCACGCCCCGCCACCACCCGAGCCGAGCGTCCGGGTCGGCGGGGAGGTGCTGGTGCCGGCCGGGGAGTTCACCATGGGCACCGACACCGATCCCTGGGCCCTGGACAACGAACGACCCGCGCACCAGGTGCACCTGCCCGCGTACGTCATCGACGCCGCACCGGTCACCAACGGCGCGTACGAGGCGTTCATCGCCGACGGCGGCTACTCCGACCGGCGCTGGTGGAGCGCGCAGGGCTGGGAGCACCGGGTGCGCGAGCAGCTCGTCGCGCCGCTGCACTGGCGTCGTGACGGCGACGGCTGGGCGTACCGGCGTTTCGGCCGATGGGACCCGGTACGCCCCGACGAGCCGGTGGTGCACGTGTGTTTCCACGAGGCGCAGGCGTACGCGACGTGGGCCGGCAAGCGTCTGCCGACCGAGGCGGAGTGGGAGAAGGCCGCGCGGTGGGATCCGGCGACCGGGCGGTCCCGCCGTTACCCGTGGGGCGACGACGACCCGACCGAGGCGCACGCCAACCTCGACCAACGTCACCTGCGGCCGGCGCCGGTGGGCGCCTACCCGGCCGGCGCCTCGCCGCTGGGCGTGCACCAGCTCATCGGGGACGTCTGGGAGTGGACGTCGACGACGTTCACCGGTCATCCCGGCTTCACCGCGTTCCCGTACCGCGAGTACTCCGAGGTGTTCTTCGGCGACGACTACCGGGTGCTGCGCGGCGGCTCGTTCGGCACCGACCGGTCGGCGTGCCGGGGGACGTTCCGCAACTGGGACTATCCGATCCGGCGGCAGATCTTCAGTGGCTTCCGCTGTGCCCGCGACGCCGGCCCGGACGAGTCGCCGCGGTGAGGTGTTCGGCGCCGGGAAAGGTGCGCTGATGTGCCGTCACCTGGTCTACCTCGGCCCGCCGGTCACGTTGGCCGAGTTGTTGTTCGAGCCGGCGTACGCGCTGGTCCGCCAGTCGTGGGCGCCACGGGACATGCGCGGCGGCGGCACGATCAACGCCGACGGGTTCGGCGTCGGCTGGTATCCGGACGACGGCCCTCCGGTGCGGTACCGGCGTGCCCAGCCGATCTGGAGTGACCCGACCATCGCCGAGCTGGCGGCGGTGACCCGTACCGGCGCGGTGTTGGCCGCGGTCCGTTCGGCGACGGTGGGGATGGCGGTGCTCGACGGCGCGGCCGCGCCGTTCGCGGAGGGCCGGTGGTTGTTCAGCCACAACGGGGTGATCCGGGGCTGGCCCGATTCGATGGTGCCGCTCGCCGCCGGCCTGCCGGTGCGTGACCTGCTGACCCTGGACGCGGCCACCGACTCGGCGTTGCTGTGGGCGCTGGTCCGGCATCGGCTGCGCGCGGGCGACGACCCGGCCGAGGCGATCGGCCGGACGGTGGTCGAGGTGGCCGCCGCCGCCCCGGGTTCGCGGCTGAATCTGCTGCTCACCGACGGGCGGTGGGCGGTGGCCACCGCGGTCGGTCACGCCCTGTCGGTACGCGCGAGCGCGGAATCGGTGGTGCTGGCGTCCGAACCGCATGACGACGACGCCGGGTGGCGGCCGGTGCCGCAGCAGCGCCTGGTTACCGCCACGGCGGGCGAGGTGCGGGTGCAGGGACTGCCGGCCGGGTGAGCGTCGCCGGCCGGGCAGGGCGACGTGTCTGACGACCAGGAAAGAGGCGGGGGAGATGAGCGCGGAACCGTTGGAGATCTACCTGGAGCCGCAGGACCTGGAGCGTGGTCTGCGGGCGGACGTCCGGGCGGGGTTGACCGCCGAGGCGAAGTGGCTGCCGCCGAAGTGGTTCTACGACTCGCGGGGCAGCGAGCTGTTCGAGGAGATCACCCGGCTGCCCGAGTACTACCCGACCCGGGCCGAGCGGGCGGTGCTCGCCGCGCACGCCGACGACGTGGCGGCGCTGACCGGCGCGAAGACCCTGATCGAGTTGGGCTCGGGCTCGTCGGAGAAGACCCGGTTGCTGTTGGACGCGTTCACCCGCCGGGGCGGGCTGGGCACGTTCGTCCCGCTCGACGTCTCGGTCAGCGCCCTGCTCGGGTCCACCGCGCAGATCGCCGCCGACTATCCGGGGCTGCGGGTCCGGGGGATCGTGGGTGACTTCACCCGCCAACTCGACCGGCTGCCGACGGGTGGGCGACGGTTGGTGGTGTTCCTCGGCGGCACGATCGGCAACCTGCTGCCGGCCGAGCGGGCCGAGTTCCTGACCGCGATGCGGGCCGCGCTGGAGGTCGGTGACTGGCTCCTGCTCGGCACCGATCTGGTGAAGGATCCGTCGGTGATCGTGCCCGCGTACGACGACGCGGCGGGGGTCACGGCCGAGTTCAACCGCAACGTGCTGCACGTGATCAACCGGGAGTTGGGGGCCGACTTCGACCCGGAGGCGTTCGCGCACGTCGCCCGGTGGGACCCGGAGCGGGAGTGGATCGAGATGCGGTTGCGGGCGACGCGGCCGATGCGGGTCCGCGTGCTGGACCTTTCGGTGTCGTTCGACGCGGGGGAGGAGCTGCGGACGGAGGTGTCGGCGAAGTTCCGCCCGCAGGGGGTGGCCGCCGAGCTGGGCGCGGCGGGTTTCGCGGCGGCGCACTTCTGGACCGATCCGCGTGGGCTTTTCGGGGTGACGCTGGCGCGGGCGCGGTGAGCCTGTTCACCCGCGCCGTCCGGCCCGCTCGCTGATCGGTTAGGCTGGGCGCGCGAAGGGGAGTAGCCCCCAATGTCGTGGTCGACATACTGGTGTGTTCCGCATCCGGCCACGCGGCCCCGGTCCTTTCGGGGCGGGCGAGACCTTCGACTCAGGCTGTCGCAGCCGGGTCGAGGGCGCCCCCGTACCTCCTCCCGGCGTGAAACGGGAAGGTTGTCATGGAGGGATTCCTCGCCGCGCTGGTCATCAGCTTCGGTGTCATCTTCGTCGCCGAGCTGGGGGACAAGTCCCAGTTGATGGCGTTGACGTTCGCCACGCGGTTCAAGCCGATTCCGGTGCTGATCGGCATCACCGTCGCCACGGCGGTGGTGCACCTGGCGTCGGTCGCCATCGGCTCGGGCCTCGGCGCTGTGCTGCCCACCGACTGGATCTCGCTGGTGGCCGGCGTGGCGTTCCTCGGCTTCGGCGCGTGGACCCTGCGCGGTGACAAGCTCACCGAGGAGGAGAAGCGCAAGGCCGAGAAGACCAGCAAGACCGCGATCGTGGCGGTCTCGGTGGCGTTCTTCCTGGCCGAGCTGGGCGACAAGACGATGCTCGCGACGATCACCCTGGCCACCAAGTACGGCTGGTTCGGCACCTGGCTCGGCTCCACGGTGGGCATGGTGGCGGCGGACGCGCTGGCCATCCTGGTCGGCCGGATGCTCGGCCGCCGGCTGCCGGAGAAGACCATCAGGTACGGCGCCGCGGTGCTCTTCGCCATCAGTGGCCTCTGGCTGATCCTGGAGGCCGTCAACGAGCTGACCTGAGCGCGGCCTAACCACCCCGGTGCCGGGTAACGCCTGCGGGTGGAGCCGGCGGAGCTGCTGCGGCACGGTGACGAGGTGCTGGTCGCCGTGGTGGAGGTGGCCGGCGCTCTGGTGATCGTCGTGGGTGCGCTCTGGGCGGCGGTGCGGTTCGTGGTCGACGGGCTGCGGCACCGCACCGCCGCCGTCTTCACCCCGATCCGTCTGTCGCTGGGCCGGTTCCTGACGCTCGGTCTGGAGTTCCAGCTCGCGGCCGACGTGTTGCGGACCGCGGTGTCACCGTCGTTCACCCAGATCGGCCAGCTGGCGGCGATCGCCACGATCCGGACGGCGCTGAACTACTTCCTGGGTCGGGAGATCCGGCAGGAGCAACGGCAGGTCGCCGAGGGGCGGCAGCAGACGTGATCACCGGACTGGTCGAGGTGGTGACCGCGCTGGCCCTGGTCGTCGGGGTCGTCACGGCGGTGTGTACGGGCGACGTGCGGGTCGCCGTACGCGTGCTGTTGGACCTGCTCACGGCGGCCGGCCTGCTTCGCCTGGCCGGGGATCCGGCGTGGGGTGGCCTGGCCTCCACCGCCGCGATCGTCGCGCTGCGGCAACTGCTCGCGGCGGCGCTGACTCTCCCGCCGCCGTGGTCGCGGCGACAATCCGGGCCGCGCTGCGGGGACGACGATCACCGCTTACCGTGGGCGGTACCAGCGAAACAGGGAAAAGCGGGAGGATAACCACATGAGCCGGCATGACGAACCGAACGAGTACGGGTACGCCGGCGGCGCCACCGCTCCCGAGCCGCAGCCCGGCGGCAAGCCCGACGAGCAGGACCTCGCGGAGGAGGTGGCGGTGCCCGCCGACGACCTGACCGCGCCCACCGCCGACGCCCTCGCGGACGAGACCGAGGAGCGGGCGCCGCACGACCGCAGCCGCTGACCACGGCGCCCAGCGGCCCGGTCAGTTGCGTCCGGGCCGCTGGTAGACGTCGGGCACGCCGTCGCCGTCGGCGTCGAGGCGTTCCTTCTCGGCCACCCGCCGGTACGCGGCGTTGCGGCGGGCGAGCACGGCGGCGGCGAGCGCCGCGGAGATCACCGACCCGGTGAGGACGGCCGCCTTGACCCGCTCGTCGGCCGTACTGCCCGCGCCGAACGCCAGGTCGCCGATGAGCAGGGAGACGGTGAACCCGACCCCGGCCAGCAGGGCGATGCCGAACAGGTCGGACCAGGTGATGTCCTCGTCGAGTTCGGCGCGGGTGAACCGGGCCAGCAGGTAGGTCGAGCCGAAGATCCCGATACTCTTACCGAGCACCAGACCGGCCACCACGGCGATCACCAGCGGGTCGGTCAACAGGGCCCCGAGATCGGTGCCACGGAGTGTCACACCGGCCGCGAAGAGGGCGAAGACCGGTACGGCGAAGCCGGCCGACACGGGTCGCCACCGGTGTTCCAGGTGGGCGGCGAGCCCACCCGCGTCCGCGCCGCCCGAATCCGTCCGGTCGGTGCCGCCACGAGCGCGGGCCAGCACCGGCACCGTGAAGCCGAGCAGCACGCCGGCGACCGTGGCGTGCACTCCGGAGGCGTGCACCAGCGCCCAGGTGGCGACCGCGAGCGGGACGAGGGCCCACCACCAGGTCCGGCCCCGACGTACGAGCCAGGCGAAGAGCCCGATCGGGGCGAGCGCGGCCAGCAGCGGCAGCGGGTGGAAGTCGGCGGTGTAGAAGACCGCGATGATGGTGATCGCGAACAGGTCGTCGACCACGGCCAGGGTGAGCAGGAAGGCGCGCAGGCCCTGCGGCAGGTGTGAGCTGACCACCGCGAGGACGGCCAGCGCGAAGGCGATGTCGGTGGCGGTCGGGATGGCCCAGCCCCGTAGTCCCTCTCCGCCCGTGCCGAGGAGCACGGCCACGTAGATCAACGCCGGCATGGCCATTCCACCGAGGGCGGCCACCACCGGCAGCGCCGCGCGTCGCGGGTCACGCAGGTCACCGGCGACGAACTCACGCTTGAGTTCCAGGCCCACCACGAAGAAGAAGATGGCGAGCAGGCCGTCGGCGGCCCAGGTGGCGAGGCTCAGATCGAGGTGCCAGCGCTCGCCGCCGGGCCAGGGCACCCAGCCGCCAAGCCGGACGTACGCCTCACTCCACGGCGAGTTCGCCCAGATCAACGCGACGACGGCGCCGAGCAGCAGCAGGGCGCCACCGACCGTTTCGGTGCGCAGCACGTCGGCCAGGTGTCGGGCCTCGGGCCAGGACGACCGCGAGAAGAGTCGGTCGCGGTGGGGGGTGCGGCCGGTCATGAAGGCGTTCACCTCGGGTGTCGGGACGGCAGGGATCCAATCGCCGACCAGACTTCCCGGCACACCACTGTCGACCCTATCCGGTGGGCCGCACGCGGTGATCGTGCCGGCGCCATCCGGCGATCGAGATCGGTAGGCAAATCGGTTGCCGACTTTTCCGGGTACCGCCGCTGCCGAATGGCCCTTTGTCGGGTTGGTCATGCCGGGGGCGCGCTACGCGGACGCCGAAAATACATAACTCCGGACATAAGCCCTATGAGCGGCTTTAATGGTTTCACGAGTTGACAGACGACCTTGGGGGTTTTCGTGAAGTTTCTTGGCGTAACCGGACCCGTCCGGAGGCAAGCCTGATGGACCTGCTCCGCCAATTGCGTCACGTGCGTCGGCACTGGTGGGTCGTGCTGGTCACGATCATGGTGGCCCTGGGCGTCTCGGCGTTCCTGACCGTACGCGCCCAGCCCCGGTACGTCGCCTCGGTGACCTTCTTCGTCACCACCCCCAACCAGGGCGTCACCGATGCCTACCAGGGCGGGCTGTTCCTTCAGCAGCGCGTCAAGTCGTACGCCGACCTGCTCAGCAGCGACCGTCTGGCGCAGAGCGTCGCGGCCGAGACGCCGGTCGGACTCACCGCGGACGAGGTGCAGCGCCGGGTGACCACCTCCACCGAGGCGGGCACCGTGCTGCTGCGCGCCTCGGTCACCGACACGGACCAGGCCCGGGCGCTGCGGGTGAGCGAGACCCTCGCCGCGAAGTTCGTCGACCTCGTGCAGAAGGTCGAGACACCCCCCGAGGGCAAGGCACCCATCAAGATCGAGGTGGTCAGCGGTCCACGGGTCAGCGCGAGCCCGGTCTCACCGAAGCCGCTGCGTAACCTCGTGCTCGGCGGTCTGCTCGGGCTCGCGCTCGGTGTCGGGCTGGCGATCCTGCGCGGTGTCGCCGATGTCCGGCTGCGCGACGCCGCCGGCCTGCAACGCGCCACCGGCAGCCCACTGCTCGGCGAGATCCCGTTCGAGGGCGCCGCCCGCACGTCCCCGCTGATCGTCGGGGACGCCGCGACGTCGGCCCGCGCGGAGGCGGTCCGCAAGTTGCGCACCAACCTGCGCTTCGTGGACGTGCACGAGCCGGCCCGGGTCATCGCCGTGACCAGCGCCCTGCAGGGCGAGGGCAAGACGACGATGTCGTGCAACCTGGCCATCGCGCTGGCCGAGGCGGGCTGGCGGGTGCTGCTGGTCGACGCCGACCTGCGCCGGCCGAAGGTCGACGATTACCTGGGTCTGGACGCCGGGGTCGGCCTCACCGACGTGCTGGTCGGCGACGTCCAGGTCGGTGACGTGGTGCAGCGCTGGGGCGACAAGTCCCTGCTGGTGCTGCCCAGCGGTTCCGCGCCGCCCAACCCGAGCGAGCTGCTCGGCTCCAAGGCGATGGCGGACCTGCTGCTCGCGCTGCGGGAGTCCGCGGACATCGTGATCATCGACACCGCGCCGTTGCTCGCGGTGACCGACGGTGTCGTGGTGGCGGTCCAGGCCGACGGCGCGCTGCTGGTGAGCCAGCAGGGCCGTACGTCGCGGACCCAGGTGGCCGCGGCGGCCCGTTCGCTGCACTCGGTCTCGGTGCGGCTGCTCGGCTGCGTGCTCAACATGGCGAAGGTCGCCAAGGCCGAGGCGTACCAGTACGAGGCCTACCGGGTGGTCGCCTCGACCGCCACGCCGTCGGTCCCGACCGACCGGGCCACCACCGCCCGACACAGCGAGGGCGCCGGGGTCAACGGCGTCGGCGACCGTACCCAGGAACTCACCCGGCTGCCCCGATGAGCGCGGCGAGGGGTCGTAGCGAGCGTTCGATCTCCTCAGCGCAGCGGCGGAAGTCGGCGACCGTACCGCCGATCGGGTCCCGCAGGTCGTCCGCGTCCGGGGCGGCGGGTTGCAGCCGCCCCCGGGCGCTGGCGGCGGCGGCGATGGCCGCCCCCAGCGGATCGTCGGCGGTGCCGACCGGCGGTTCGGCCGCCGCCGCCAGCCGGCCGAACTGGCGCAGGGTGAACGTCCGGTGCAGCGCGCTGGGCGCGAGGGAGGTGCACACCGACCGCTGCCGCCGCGTCGCGGTCAGCACCAGCGTCGCGTCGGCCAGCTGCTCCGCACGCAGCGTGCGGCTCGCGAACGCCGCCGGGTCGCCGCCCTCCTCGGCTACGACCTGCGCCGCGTACGGGTGCATGGCCAACCCGTCCATCGCGTCAGTGCCGGCGCTGGACACCAGCACCGCCCGGTCGGCCAGCAGTCGGCGGGCCAGGTACTCGGCCATCGGCGAGCGGCACAGGTTGGCGTGGCAGACGAACAGCACGCGGTCGGTCATCGGGAGCCCTCTCGTGGATGCGGACACGGGTCGCCACACCGTGCGGGTGCTGCGTCGACGCCGCTCGGCGCGCCGGGCGGGGTTGCCAGCATCGTACGCGGGCCGACCCGCCGGACGCGGTGCCGCGCCGGCTGGGCCCGGTCCGCGCCCACCGGCGGTGCCGCGGTGAAGATCGGCATCCTGTCGTACCACTTCCCGCCCGAGCCGGCGTTCATCCCCGGCAGCCTCGCCGAGGAGTTGGCCGCGCGGGGGCACGAGGTCCGTGTGCTCACCGGATTCCCCGACTACCCGGGCGGCCACGTCTATCCCGGGTGGCGGCAGCGGTGGCACCACGAGACGCACAGCGACCGGCTGTCGGTCCGGCGGGTGCCGCGCGTCTCCGGCGGGGCCACCTCCACCGCGGCGCGGATGGCCAGCTATCTGTCGTTCGCCGGGAGCGCCTCGCTGGCGGCACGCCGGTTCCTGGGTGACGTGGACGCGCTCTACGTCTTCCAGTTGCCGGCCACCACGTTCGCCACCGCCGCCGTCCTGCGGCTCCTCGCGAAGGTGCCGGCCGTGCTGCACGTACAGGACGTCTGGGCCCGCGACGGCGTCGAGGCGGCCGCCGGCGGCCGCTGGTTGGCCCGAATGGACGCGGCGATGACCCGCATCTACCGGTCGGCCGCGCGGGTCGCCGTGGCCGCGCCCTCGATGCGCGACCTGGTGGTCGCGGCCGGCGCCGACCCCGGCCGGGTCAGTCTGGTCCTGAACTGGACCGACGAGCGCATCTTCTACCCGGCGACGCCCGGCGCGGCGGCCCGGCAACTGGTCCGCCGGGATCGCCGGTGCGTGGTCATGCACGCCGGAACCATCGGACCCCGCCAGGGCCTGGAGACGGCGGTACGGGCCGCGGCAGCCTTGGACCGGACGATGGACCTGGTCCTGGTCGGCTCGGGGGCGGACGAGCGGCGGGTCCGGGGCCTCGCCGCCGACCTCAAGGCGGAGAACGTCCGCTTCCTGGAACGGCGGTCACCTGTCGACATGCCCGAGCTGTACGCCGCCGCCGACTACCAGTTGATCATGTTGCGCGACCTGCCCGAGCTCCGTGGCATGGTGCCGGGCAAGCTCCAGGCCGCGCTCTCGTGCGCCGCGCCGGTGGTCGCGTCGGCCGGCGGGGACACCGTCGAGCTGGTCGAACGCGCCCGAGCGGGATTGTCCTGCCCGCCCGAGGACTGGGCCGCGTTGGCCGACCGGTTCTGGCTGGCGGCGACCATCCCACCGCCCGCACGCACCGAGATGGGTCGCCGGGGACGGCAGACGTACCTGCGGGAGATGTCGCTGCCAGGTGGCGTGGACCGGATCGAACGGCTGCTGCACGAGGCCGCGGGCCGCGTCCCGCAGCGGGCGACGGTGCCGCGAGCGAAATTCGCATAAGGGCCGCGAAATGCCATAACGGTACGAGAGTCCTCGTAACGTGCTAAGAACGTCAGGGAATCCGACAGACCGTCCGATTCCGGCAAACGGGAGTGTGGTGTGACGGAGAGCGAACAGCCACGTCGACGGCGAAGCCGGTCCCGGCGTCGCCGGCGCGCACGACTGCGACGAGCCCTGCTCGGGGCCCTGGTGGTCGGATCGCTGGTGCTCGCCGCGGGCGGTTGGATCGGCTTTCGCGGTTGGCAGGCGCGCGCCCACCTCCTCAATGCCGCCGGCCTGGCCCGGGAGTTGAGCGCCCAGGTCGTCGGCGGCGACACCGACCGTGCCCTGCGGACTCTCTCCGCCCTGCAGGAGCAGTCCGGAGCGGCGCGGGCCGCCACGTCCGACCCGAGCTGGAGGTTCGGTCGGCACACCCCGGTGGCCGGTGACGACCTCGACGCGGTCCGACTGATCGCCATCGCCATCGACGACCTCGCCCGACAGGCGTTTCCCAGCCTGCTGCGCACGGACCTGACCAGCCTGGTGCCAGCCGGTGGTCGGCTGGACCTGGCCCGGCTCACCTCGGTCTCCGCGGAGCTGACCCGGGTCAACGACTCGGTGCAGGGCACCCGCCGGGACCTGGCCACCGTGCCGGCCGACAAGTTGGTCAGCCAGGTCCGCCAGGCGCTCACCGACCTCCGTGGTGAGATCGACCGGCTGGCCAGCCTCACCGCCGCGGCCGACCAGGGCGCCCGGCTGCTGCCGCCGCTGCTCGGCGCCAGTGGCCCCCGGCGTTACCTGCTCGTCTCGCAGAACCTGGCCGAGCTGCGCGCCACCGGCGGCATGTTCGGCGCGTACGCGACGATAGAGGCCGAGAACGGGCGGGTCCGGATGGGCCGGCAGGGCAGCAGCGCGTCCCTCGGTCGGTTCACCCCGGCGTTGAAGCTGCCCGCCGAGACCCGGGCGGTCTGGACCGACCTGCCGGGGATCTATCCGGCCGACGTGAACCTGACCCCGCATTTCCCGACCGCCGCCGCCCTCTACCGGGAGATGTACCGGCGCAAGACCGGGACCGCCGTCGACGGTGTGCTCGCCGTCGACCCGGTGGTGCTGTCCTACCTGCTCAAGGCGACCGGCCCGGTGCTGGTGCCCGGCGGGGTGCCCCTGGCCAGCGAGAAGGTCGTGCAGACCCTGCTCAACGAGTCCTACCAACGGCTGGACGTGGCGCAGCAGGACGCTTACTTCGCATCCTCGGCGGCCGCGGTGTTTGACGCCTTTTTCAAGAAGAATGTCAACCCAAGGGTGTTGTTGTCCGCATTCGACCGTGCTATCACAGAACGCCGGATATTGTTCTGGAGTGCCCACCCGGAGGAACAGCGGACGTTCGGCGACAGCCGGATGGCCGGGACGCTCCCGGAACAGGACACCGTGCCGACGGTCGGCGTGTTCCTCAACGACGGCAGCGGCGCGAAGCTCGGCTACTACCTGCGGCCGACGGCGAGCCTCACGGTCGGCGCATGCCGGCCCGACGGCCGCCGCGAGCTCCGGCTGCGGGTCACCCTGCGCTCGACGGCGCCGAAGTCAGGGCTCAGCGAGTCGATCCTTGGCCTCGGTCTGGCTGGCGATCCGTACACCGTCCGGACGCTGGTGTCGATCTACAGCCCGGCTGGCGGCTCCGTGCTCGACGCCCGGCTGGACGGGGCCGAGACGGCACTGGGCAGCGGCACCGAACGCCGCCGCCAGGTGGCGACGGCCAACGTCGACGTCGGCCCCGGCGTCGAGCGGGCGCTGGAGGTCACCGTCCTGACGGCCAAGACCGGCGTCGGGCAGGCCGAGCTGTGGCTGACCCCCACCGCCAGCCCCTGGACCACCCAAGTTCATTCCGCACCAAGCTGTGACCAGTAGGAGGGAACCAATCATGCGGCTATCCCGCATCATCATGGCGCTCACGGTCGGTCTGGCCGTGGTGGCCGTGCCGACGGCAGCGGGGGCGCAGCCGGCTCAGCCGTCGCCCAGCGCGACCACCGGCCCGAGCCAGCCGCCGCCGTACGCGCCGCAGCCGCCGGCCCTGACCGTCAACCGGCCGACGATCTTCCTGGGCGAGACGGTCGTGCTCACCGGCACCGGCTTCGGCCCCAACGAGACCGTCGACATCTCCGTGACGGTCACCCCCCTCGCTGCCCCGGCCGCCGGCAACGCGCCGGCCCGCCGCAGCGACGGCACCACCGTGGCCATGGCACCGGTGGCGTACCAGGCCAGCGCGCCGCTCAACTTCACGGCGTACACGAACGCCCAGGGGCGCTTCACCAAGAGCTACAAGCCCTCGGTGACGGGCCTGCTGACCTTCACGGCCACCGGTCGCGAGTCCGGCCGGACCGCGTCCACCGAGCTGCGGGTGCTGCACCGCAAGCAGCCGCTGCCCGTCACCGGTGACAGCATCGGTACGCCCATGAAGCTCGGCGGCGGCCTCGTCGGCGCCGGTGCGATCATGCTGCTGCTGACCCTGGCCTGGCGTCGCCGCCAGCGCTTCAGCGGAGCCGCCCACTGACCGGCGACTCACCAACCGGGCAATGCCCCGGACGTACCCCCGGCTGGCGCCCGTCGGATCTCCCGACGGGCGCCAGCCGTCACGTTTGGTGTCACCCACGCCGCGAGGTGTCGTGATCGACACGAGTTCGCCGATGTGGGGGCATCGACGGGTCGCGGATGCCGCGACTTCGGCGATCTGGAGTCGATCGAGCGGCCTGGCGAGGACGGGGTGGTCGTACGCCTGGTCGGCGATCTGGAGTCGATCGAGTGGCCCGGCGCGGTCGGGTGGTTCGTGCACCCGGTCGCCCGACCCGTAGGAGGGCCCCGCTGCTGGTGCCGGTGAGTCGGCGGGGCGGTGTGTCCGTTCTCGCCCGCAACGAGCGTGATGCCTCGGCGGGCCGGGCGTCGGGTCCAGCCCGACCGCTCGTCAGCCTGCCGAAGTGGTCGTGATCGACTCGATTTCGCCGATCTGGGGGTATCAACCGGCCTCGGATACCCCGACTTCGCCGATCCCGAGTCGATCACCCAGCCGGAGCGGGCAGTATGTCCGCTCGTGGGGTGTGCGGTGACCGGACACACCCGTGGGCCGGAATCGTGGCGGGCCGGGGGTCGTTACACATCCCGACGATCGCAGGACCACGGCCCAGCCGCCCGGCTCGATGAGCGGGCGGGGAATGACCGGCCCGGCCCGGTCGTTGTGACCACCTCGAACGACCGCAGGACCCCCCGGGAATGACCCCGTCCGTCGGGTCGTTGAACCCGGTCCGTGGCGCCCGAGCCCCCCGGCTCGCCGGCCGCCGCCCCCAGACTTTGCAAGCGCCCGGACGAGGTGCTGAACACCCCCGCATCCCCCTGAAACGCGTGGGTGTTTCCTACCCCCGAAGGAGCAACCCCCATGAACACGATCTTCCGCAAGAGCATGCTGTCTGTTGCTGGTCTCGCGTTCGCCGGTGGCGTCTTCGCCGGCCCCATCGCCGCCCACGCCGCCACCCCGACCACCGACGCCAAGCCCGTCGCCGCCGCCGTGCAGACGACCGCCCCGAAGCCGCAGGGCGACCAGTCGCACATCACCCTCAACGATGAACAGACCGCCAACGCCAAGGCCATCATCGCCGCCACCAAGAAGGCCGGCCTCCCGGAGCGCGCCGCGGTCATCTCCATCGCGACGAGCCTGCAGGAGTCCAAGCTGGAGAACCTCGGCCACCTCGGCGACGCCAACGACCACGACTCGCTCGGCCTGTTCCAGCAGCGCCCGTCCAGCGGTTGGGGTACGCCGGAGCAGATCACCAACCCCGAGTACTCCACCACCGCGTTCCTCAAGGGCCTGCGCCAGGTTGACGGCTGGCAGGACATGCCCCTGACCGACGCCGCGCAGACCGTCCAGGTCTCCGCCTACCCCGACGCGTACGCCCAGTGGGAGCAGCAGGCCACCGACCTCGTGGCCCAGCACTGGAACAGCTAAGACCTGACACCAACACCGATGGCCGGCACCCCACAACGGGTGCCGGCCATCGCCGTCTGCGCAGCGGCGTCCTCAGCGGTGGTGATTGCGGAAGATGTCGACCAGCGCCGCCACCAGCGCGAGCGCGATGATGCCCGTGGCGAGCAGCAGCGACTTCTCGAACGCCGCCGTCCAGTCGCCGTGACTGTCGGCTAGCGAGGAGAAGAACATCGAGCCGACGGCGGCGATGCCGGCGGCTGCGCCGATCCGTTGGCCGGTCTGGAGCATGCCGGCCCCGCTGCCCGCCTGGGGGACCGGCACCTGGGCGAGAGTGAGTGTCTGGTTGGGGGCGATGACCAGGCCGCTGCCGATGCCGGCGACGAGCAGCGGACCGGCGGTGACCCAGGGTGCCGGGCTGTCCGGCGCGAGGTGCAGGGCGAGCACCGTGGCCACCAACCCGATCACCACGCCGAGCAGACCGATGGCGACCAGGGGCCGGCCGAACCGGTTGACGATGCGCCCGCCCAGCGCGGACGCCGCAGCGGAGCCGAGCGCGAACGGGGTGATGGCGAGGCCGGCGACGAGCGCGCTGTAGCCGAGCCCGTTCTGCAGGAACAGGGTGAAGATGAAGAAGATCGCGGTGAAGCCACCGAAGTAGACGAGCGCGATGAGCGACCCGAGCGTGTACGACTGGAAGGTGAACAGGCGCAGGTCGAACAGCGGTTCCCGGTGCCGCGCGTACCACCGTTCCCATAGGCCGAAGGCGACCAGCACCGCCAGGCCGGCCGGGATGAGCGCCCACTTCCACGGCGTACGCCACTGCTGCTCCTGCACCAGCGGCAGCAGGATGAGCACCACGCCGACGCCGAGCAGCAGCACACCGACCGGGTCGAGTCGACGGCGTCCGGGTTGCCCGTCGGGCCGACCGGGCAGCAGCCGCCAGCCCAGGATCACCGCGACGATGCCGACCGGCACGTTCACGAAGAAGACCCACCGCCAGCCGTGCTCCTCACCGCCGAGGGCGATGAGCAGTCCGCCGAGCAGCGGCCCGACGGCGGTGGAGATGCCGATGGTCGCGCCGAGCAAGCCGAACGGCCGGGCCCGCTCCGGCCCCCGGAACAGCTGTTGGATCAGCCCGATCACCTGCGGGTTGACGATGCCGGCGGCGGCGCCCTGGAGCAGCCGGGCGACGACCAGCCAGGTGGGTGAGGTCGCCAGGCCGGCGAGTGCGCTGGTCAGGGTGAACAACGCGATCCCGAAGACGAACGCGTTGCGCCGGCCCCGGAAGTCTCCGAAGCGTCCGGCCGGTACGAGCACCAGGCCGAAGGTGAGCGCGTACCCGGAGAGGACCCACTGCAGCTCGCTCGGTGAGGCGTGCAGCGCCCGGTCGATGGACGGCACCGCGACGTTGACGATGCTGACGTCGAGCAGCGTCATGAACGCGGCGACCAGCCCGACGCCGACCGCCTGCCAGCGTCGGCGGTTCTCGGCCGCGTCGACCGGCTGCGGCTCGCGCGCCGCGTTCATCGTGCCCCCCGTTGACGGTCGATCATGCATTCCTGACCGCTACCCCGACCACCGGGGGCCAACCGTCCAGGGTCACGCCATCTGACGCGCGCAGAACCGGGGGCCGAAGTCGAGGCCGGCCATCGGCGAGTCCTCGCGGTGCAGCAGACCCTTCTCGGTGAGCTGATGCAGCGGCGCGTGTACCTGCTCCTCGGTGAGCCCGGACCCTTCGGCGATCAGGTCCGGATAGGGCACCTGGCCGCGTGCTTCGAGGGCGGTGACCGCCTCGTACACCTTCCGCTCGACCTCCGACAGCTCCATCCGCTGCATGATCTCCTCCTTCGCCCACCCGCCGGACGCGGACGGTTGCGCCGCGTCGGTTACCCCCTGCCTGCCCGAAGATGCCCACCCGTTCGGGCGGTGGCGGGCGAACACGCCCTACGCTGCAAGAGTGATCGTCTGGGATCTGGTCGTCGTCGGCGCGGGCCCCGCCGGGCTCTCCGCGGCACACGCCGCGGCCCGCGCGGGTGTTCGTACCCTCGTTGTCGAGCGGGCCACGCACCCGCGTTACAAGACCTGCGGCGGCGGCCTCATCGGCACGTCCCTGGCCGCGGTGCGGGACCGGATCGAGGTGCCGGCGCACGACCGGGTCGACCGGGTGACGTTCACCCGCGACGGCCGGCGGGAGTTCACCCGCCGCAACGGCAGTCCGGTGGTGACGATGGTGCGCCGGGAGGAGTTCGACGACCGCCTGCGCGCGGCGGCGGTCGCCGCCGGGGCGCAGCTGCGCGAGCAGGTCGCGGTCCGCGCGATCGAGCAGGACCCCGAGGGGGTACGCCTGCGACTGGCCGACGGTACGACGCTGACGGCCCGCACGGTGATCGGCGCGGACGGCTCCTCGGGGGTGACCGCCCGGCATGTGGGGGTGCGCTACCGCCAGGTGGATCTGGGGCTGGAGCTGGAGATCCCGGTGCCGCCCGCCGAGCAGGAGCGGTGGCGCGGGCGGCTGTTGCTGGACTGGGGGGCGATGCCGGGCTCGTACGCCTGGGTGTTCCCCAAGGGTGACCGGTTGACGGTCGGTGTGATCGCGGGCCGGGGTGCGGGGGAGGGGACGCGTGCCTACCTGCGGCAGTTCGTCGACCGGTTGGGTCTGACCGGACTGCCGGCGGCGCACGATTCGGGGCACCTGACCCGGTGCCGTGAGGAGGACTCGCCGCTACGCAACGGTCGGGTGCTGGTGGTGGGGGACGCGGCCGGGCTGTTGGAGCCGTGGAGCCGGGAGGGCATCAGCTTCGCCCTGCGCTCCGGGGAGCTGGCCGGGGCGGCGGTCGCCGCCGACGACCTCGCCGGGTACGAGCGGGCGGTCGCCGAGCGCCTGACGCCGGAGATGCGGGCCGGGTTCCGGTTGCTCGACCTGTTCACCCGTCGCCCGGAGGTGTTCCACGGGCTGTTGGCGACCCCGCCCGGCTGGCGGATGTTCGTGCGCTTCTGTCAGGGCCGGGCAAGCTTCGCCGACATGCTGCGCCGCAAACCGATCCAAGCAGCCCTAGCAGTGCTGAACCACCTACCAACCCCACGCCGCCCCTAGCCCGCGCCGCCCAACCCCGCCCCGCCCCAACCGCGCGCCGATCTTGCAGTTTCTGCGGCGACAATCCACACGAATCTGAACACTTCACCAACCGATAGTGCAAGATCGGCGAGAGCTGCCCACCCCTACCCCAGGATCCTAGGACGGTTTAGGGGGTATGTCGGACAGCGGACCGGTGCGCCGGGCGTTCACCGTTGGACAATGACGGGGGGAGTAGGGGGTGCCGCATGGCCGAGCAGCCGTTCACCGACGACGAGTACGCGTTCCTGCGCCACATTCGGTTCGGCGAGCTGCCACCCGCCGTCCGCCCGGAGGATCAGGTCGCGCTGACCGAGACCGACCCCGGACGGGACCGGCCGGAGAAGGCCGAGGACCCGGTCCGCTGGAACGTGCAGGGCTGAGCAGACGCGGACGGGCCGTGGGTGTGACCACCCACGGCCCGCCGTCAGAAAAGCCGTTACACCACGGTCAGAAGACCGGCACGCCCTCGCGGACGAGACGCCAGTTGGGCTGGAAGAAGTCGTCCGGGTTGATGGTCCCCTTGGCCTGGGCCCAGTCGATGAGCAGCTGGCGGATCTCCTGCTGCGCGTTGTAGACCTGGGTCTTCACGCTGCCGGGGAAGTTGCCGCCGCCGCTGCGCCGGTAGTTGTTCACCGCCACCACGAACTGCGCGTCGTCCGCGACCGGGGTGTCGGTGCCGGGCAGCACCAGGCGGGTGATGCGCTGACCGACCGGCCGGGAGATGTCGATGTCGTAGTCCAGACCGGAGATCACGTCGTAGTTGTAGTCCGGCACCGCCGGGTCGCTGATCTGCTCCGGGTCGACGGTCGTGCCCGGGGCGACGGTGCGGAAGTACTTCGCCGAGTACTCCAGGTACGCGCGTACCTCCGCGCCGCTGAGTACGACGGCTTCGAGGGTGTTGTCGTACACGTACAGGCCGGCCACGTCGCGGATCTTGACGTCCCCGGCGGGGAAGACGGCGGTACGGCTGAACGGCGCGGCGATCGACAGCACCGGAAGGTCGGCGTACGCGGTGCCGGCCAGCGCCGCGCCGACCACCTCGGTCTGCACGTGGTTGATGAAGTCGAGGATCGGGGTGTCCTTGTAGCGGGACTCCGCCGCCGACAACTCCACGGTGGAGGTGGCGACCACCTGGTTGACGTACGCCACAGTCTTCGCGTGCTGGGCCCGTACGGCGGCGAGGACCTTCGGGTCCTCGACGACCGTGTTGGTGTTCAGCATGGTGGCGGCCTTCTTGGTGATCGTCCACCGGCCGCGCTCACGGGTGAGGGTGAAGTCCATCCGGGTGAGCCGCTGACCCCATTTCGAGGGCTCGGAGAGCAGCACCTGGGTTCCGGTCTGCTCGTTGGTGACGAACCGCTCGACCACCTCGTTGTGGGCGTGCCCGAAGAGGATCGCATCGATCCCCGGCACCTGCTGGGCGATCAGCGCCACCGGGTTCTCGTTGGGCAGCTCCGGGCCGTAGCTGGAGGTGCCGCTGTCGCCGCCGTGGGCGGAGATCAGCACGAGGTCGGCGCCGCGGGCCCGCATGATCGGCACCCACTTCGCGGCGGTCGCGATCATGTCGTCGAAACGCAGCTTGCCCTCGACGTTGCCCCGGTCCCAGATGGCCACGCCGGGGTTGGTCAGGCCGAGGATGCCGACCCGCAGGGTCGGCGCGGCGAAGCCGAGGGAGACCTTCTTGATGACGTACGGCAGGAAGGCCGGCTTGCCGGTCTTGGCGTTGACCGCGTTGGCGGCGAGGGCCGGGAAGCCGAGCTGGCGGATCCACAGGTCCAGCAGCGGCAGGCCGTAGTTGAACTCGTGGTTGCCCAGCGTCACGGCGTCGTAGTCGATGACGTTCATGGCCCGGGCCATCGGGTGCTTCTCGCCGGTGGCGGTGATGGGCTCCTGCTTGGCGTAGTACGTCGCCAGGGGGGTGCCCTGGATGGTGTCGCCGGCGTCGAGCACCAGGGTCGCCTTGCCGCGCCGCTCGCGGCGGATCTGGTTGATCAGGGTGGCCAGCTTGGCGACGCCGACATCGTTGTGCTTGCTGTCGTCGTACTCGGCGTCGCGGTAGTAGTCCCAGTTGTAGACGTTGCCGTGGGTGTCCGACGTGCCGAGCAGCGTGAGGTCCCAGGTACGCGGCCGGGCGGGGCCGGCCGCCTGGGCGGGGGAGGCGGCGATCAGCGGCGCGGTGGCCGCGGCGGCGGCGACCGCGAGCACCTGGCGACGCGACGGACCGGATCCAGAGGTCATGACGTGCCCTTCCATGGGGGTTGACGCGCCTCGTGAGCGCCTCGCGCACCATAACGAGCCCCTGTCACTCCTGCCACGTCAGCCCCGGTTTCCGCAGGACGACGGCGGGTAGGGCGGTAACCGGAGGAACCAGAGGCGAGGAGACTAGGTGAGCCAGGACCAGCACACCCCGCAGGACCCGACCAGCCAGTACGGTCAGCAGTCCGGTCAGCCCGGCCAGCAGCAGTCGCCGCCGGGCTCGACGGCGGGTATGACGCCGCGGCCGGATCACGGCGAGGAGTCGTACCGGGGCAGCGGCAAGCTCGACGGCAAGCGGGCGTTGATCACGGGCGGTGACTCGGGGATCGGCCGGGCGGTGGCTCTCGCGTTCGCTCGGGAGGGCGCCGACGTGCTCATTGCGTACCTGGGCGAGGAGGAGGACGCCGACGCCCGCGAGACGGTCCGGCTCGTCGAGGAGGCCGGTCGGCGGGGCGTCGCGGTACGCGGCGACGTCCGGGACGAGGCGCACTGCCGGGAGCTGGTCGACCGGACGGTGCGTGACCTGGGCGGCATCGACATCCTGGTGAACAACGCGGCGTACCAGATGTCGCAGGACGAGGGCATCCTCGGCATCAGCACCGAGCAGTTCGACCGGGTGCTCAAGACCAACCTGTACGCGATGTTCTGGCTCTGCAAGTTCGCCGTCCCGCACCTGGCCGAGGGGTCGGCCATCATCAACACGGCGTCGATCCAGGCGTTCGACCCGTCGCCGCAGTTGCTGGACTACGCCACCACCAAGGCGGGGATCGCCAACTTCACCAAGGCGCTCGCGGCCGACCTGGCGGAGCGGGGCATCCGGGTCAACGCGGTGGCGCCCGGCCCGGTCTGGACGCCGCTGATCCCGGCCACCATGCCGAAGGAGAAGGTCGAGCAGTTCGGCACGGACACCCCGGAGGGTCGGCCCGGACAGCCGGCGGAGCTGGCGCCGGCGTACGTCTTCTTCGCCTCCCAGGAGTCCAGCTACGTCACGGGCGAGATTCTGGGGGTCACCGGCGGCCGGCCGACCAAATGAGGCGCCGACCGCTCGGTCTCAGCGCGGCCAGTCGGTGAAGCGCCGGCGCACCCGGGTGACGTCGTCGGGGCTCAGGCCGTACCTGCCGAACCGGGTGTCGTTCAGCCGGTCGAGGTAGCGGCCGGCGGCACGGACGTCGTCCGGGTCGAGCGCGGGGTCGACCTGCCGGGCCAGCACCAGCAGTTGCGTCACGTCGTAGTGCTCGAGCGCCGCCGCGACGTCGATGAAGTCGCGGACCTCCCGCCGGTTGACCAGCGCCGCGATCTTGTTGGCGACCAGGTCGCGGACGTCCATCACCGGGCCGAGGTCCATCACCACCGGGCTCTGCTGCCGGTCGAGTCGGGCCAGGCTGAGCCGGATCTGTCGCCCGTCGCGGCTCACCACGAAGTCCTTCATGTCCCGGCCGTACCCGTCGAACAGGTCGGCGAGGTCGCTGTCCGGGTCGGCGTCGGTGACGGTGAACCCGGCGCGTTCGAGCGCGGCGCGTACTCCGGCGGTGGCCGCGGCGGCGGCGCCCTCCACGTCGGCGAAGAGGTCCACGTCCTCGGTGGGCCGGGCCACCAGTCCGTGCGCGGCCCAGGCCACCCCGCCGCCGAGCACGAACCGGTAGGGCCCGGCGGCGGTCAACGCCACCCGGGCGACCTCCCGGTAGAAGTCGTGCAGGTGGGGTGCGATCACGCCGCGCGCAGGCCGCGGTGCCGGCTCTCCCAGGCCAGGCGGACGCCCCGGGGGAGGTTGAGCAGCCGCCACACCCGCCGCAGGGTGCGTCCGTTGATGAGGGTGCGCAGGTCGTCGGCGCTGGCCGTCTCGCGCAGCACGTTCTCGTACATCCAGAGCAGTTGGTCGAGGTCGCCGAGGTCGAAGGTGCGCTCGGCGTTCCACATCAACCGGACCGGCAGTTCGACCACGCCGCGGGTGGGGCCGGTCAGCTCGGTGAGCGTTCGCGCCACGACGGCCGGGCGACCCGGGCGGGCCAGGAAGGCCACGCCGGTCGCGGTGGGCGAGACGGCCTGCATGGTGTCAGGGTAACGCCCGTCGGTGCGGGTGTCGCCGAGGAGCGTCCGGCGCGGGTGATGAGTTCTCGGGCCCGCGCCCGTCATAGGTGTGACGGGACACGACGAGACGGGAGCATGACGTGACGGGTACGGACACGCGGAGTGGGAGCGCGGGCGCGCTGGCGGAGGTCGACGAGACGGCCTTCGCGGGGTTGGCGCAGCGGCACCGGCGGGAGTTGCACGTGCACTGCTACCGGATGCTCGGGTCGTTCGAGGACGCCGAGGACACTGTGCAGGAGACGTTCCTGCGGGCCTGGCGGCGGCGGGAGACGTTCGCGGGCCGGTCGACGGTGCGGGCCTGGCTGTACCGGATCGCCACCAACGTCTGCCTGGACTTTTTGGCCCGGTGCCGTCCGGAGCCGGCCCGGGGCGGCGAGGTGCGGTGGTTGCAGCCGTATCCGGACCGGCTGCTCGACGAGGTGCCGGCGGGCGACGCGGACGAGCCGGAGGCGGTCGCGGTGGCGCGGGAGACGATCGAGCTGGCGTACGTGGTGGCGGTCCAGCACCTCGCGCCGCGTCCCCGGGCCGTGCTGATCCTGCGGGACGTGCTCGGGTGGCCCGCGAAGGACGTCGCCGACCTGCTCGGGGACTCGGTCAACTCGGTGAACAGCGCGTTGCAGCGGGCTCGGGCCGGCATGCGGGAGCACCTGCCCGCCGAGCGGCAGGACTGGACGGGCGGCGAGCAGGACGCCGGTACGCGCGAGCTGGTGCGGCACTTCACCGAGGCGAGCGTCGCCACGGACATCGGCCGGCTCACCACGATGTTGCGCGAGGATGTGCGCTGTTCGATGCCGCCCACCCCGGGTCTGCACGTGGGCCGGGACGCGGTGGTGAGCGACTGGATCGCGGACGGGTTCGACCGGATGACGGGCCTGCGCGGCGTCGCGACCTCGGTGAACCGGCAGCCCGCCGTCGCGTTCTACCACTGGCGGGAGTCCGACGGCGCGTACCTGCCGTTGACCATCGACGTCCTGCGCGTCACCGGCGGCGCGATCACCGAGATCGTCATCTTCCACGCCGACCGGTTTCCGCGGCTGGGGCTGCCGGAGCGCCTGCCGGCGGGTGGTGCGAAGTGAGCGTCGTGGCCCCGACCCATCCTCCGCGCCGACTCCTCGGCCTTGCCGCCGTCGGTCTGGTCGCCACCGTGGCGGCGATGACCACGACCACTGTCGCGGCCGCGCTCGCCGGGGCCGCCGGTGTCGACTTCGAGATCCCCGAGGGCGGCGAGACGATTCCGCTGGCCGGGTTCGCCGTGGTGACGGGTGCCTTCTCGCTCGTCGGCGTCGTTCTCGCCGTCGTTCTCGGTCGGTTCAGCGCGCGTCCCGCCGAGCGGTTCCGGTGGACGACCGTCGCGCTGACCGCGATCTCGCTGGTCCCGCCGTTCCTCTGTGGGGCCGCTGCCGCCACGGTCGCGGCTCTCGTGGTCCTGCACCTGGTCGCCGCGGCGGTGATGATCCCGGCGTTGATGTGGGGCCTGCACCGATGGGGCCGTTCCCTCGATTAGCGAAGACTCCTCATCTGACCTATGTTCGGGGGGTCGCTCGCACGCGAGGGAGGTGTCGGGATGGGTCTTCGGACGTTCATCGAGGGTTGGCCGGTGTACCGCCAGCTCGCCGGCACCGACCCACTCGGTCGGGGCGCCGCGGCCAAGTCGGCGCGCTCCGCCGCGCTGACGGCGCGTACCGAGGAGGCCGACAGTGTCGCGCGGTCGGTGTGTCCGTACTGCGCGGTGGGGTGTGGTCAGCGGGTGTTCGTCAGCGACGGCCGGGTCACGCAGATCGAGGGTGATCCGGACAGTCCGATCTCGCGGGGCCGCCTGTGTCCCAAGGGGTCGGCCAGCAAGAGCCTGGTGACGAGTCCGCTGCGCCAGACCACCGTCCGCTACCGCCGGCCGTACGCGACGCAGTGGGAGGACCTGGACCTCGACACGGCCCTCGACATGATCGCCGATCGGATCCTCGCCGCCCGCGAGGAGACCTGGGAGGACCGCGACGAGCAGGGCCGACCCTTGAACCGGACGTTGGGCATCTCCAGCCTCGGTGGCGCCACGCTGGACAACGAGGAGAACTACCTCATCAAGAAGTTGTTCACGGCGATGGGGGCGTTGCAGATCGAGAACCAGGCGCGTATTTGACACTCTGCCACCGTCCCCGGTCTGGGGGCCAGCTTCGGTCGTGGCGGTGCGACGGACTTCCAGCAGGACATCGCCAACGCTGACGTCATCGTCATCCAGGGCTCCAACATGGCGGAAGCCCATCCGGTGGGTTTCCAGTGGGTGATGGAGGCCAAGCGCCGCGGGGCGAAGGTGTTCCATGTGGACCCCCGCTTCACGCGGACGAGCGCGGTGGCCGACGCGTACCTGCCGATCCGGGCGGGGACGGACATCGCGCTGCTCGGTGGGGTGATCCGCTACATCCTCGACAACGAGTTGGACTTCCGCGAGTACGTCCTCGCCTACACCAACGCGGCGACGATCGTCAGTGACCAGTTCAGCGACACCGAGGACGGCGACGGCTTCTTCTCCGGCTTCGATCCGGAGACCGGCAGCTACGTGCAGGACAGCTGGCAGTACGAGGGGCACGAGGACTCCTCGGGCAGTGGGCACACCGCCAAGGAGCGGGACACGGCGGCCGGACTGGAGCACGAGTCGCACGGCGCGGAGGTCGGCGGGCAGACCCAGCGGGACGAGACGTTGCAGCACCCACGGTGCGTCTACCAGATCCTCAAGCGGCACTACGCCCGCTACACCCCGGAGATGGTCGAGCGGGTCTGCGGGATTCCGCAGGAGAAGTTCCTCGAACTCGCGCGGGAGTGGACGGCGAACTCCGGTCGGGAACGCACCGGCATGCTCATCTACTCGGTGGGCTGGACGCAGCACAGCGTCGGCGTGCAGTACATCCGGGCCGGGGCGATCATCCAGTTGCTGCTGGGCAACATGGGCCGGCCCGGCGGTGGGGTGATGGCGCTGCGCGGGCACGCCAGCATCCAGGGCTCCACCGACATCCCGACCCTGTTCAACCTGCTGCCCGGCTACCTGCCCATGCCGCACCACGCCGACCACCCCAGCTTCGACGAGTGGGTGGACAGCATCCGGCACCCCGGGCAGAAGGGCTTCTGGGGCAACGCCCGGTCGTTCGCCGCCAGCCTGCTCAAGGCGTACTGGGGAGACGCCGCGACGCCGGAGAACGACTTCTGCTACGGCTACCTGCCCCGGATGACCGGCGACCACGGCACCTACCAGCAGGTCCTCAACATGATCGACGGGAAGACCAAGGGGTACTTCCTGCTCGGCCAGAACCCGGCCGTCGGGTCCGCGCACGGCCGCGCGCAGCGCCTCGGCATGGCCAACCTCGACTGGCTGGTGGTCCGCGACCTGTTCATGATCGAGAGCGCGACCTTCTGGCAGAACGGCCCCGAGGTGGCCACCGGCGAGATCGTGCCCGAGGAGTGCCGCACCGAGGTCTTCTTCCTGCCCGCAGCCTCCCACGTGGAGAAGGAGGGCACGTTCACCCAGACGCAGCGGTTGTTGCAGTGGCGGGAGAAGGCCGTCGAACCGCCGGGCGACGCCCGCTCCGAGCTGTGGTTCTTCTACCACCTCGGCCGCCGGCTGCGGGAGAAGCTGGCCGGCTCGGCACTGCCGCGCGACCGGGCGCTGCTCGACCTCACCTGGGACTACCCCACGCACGGTCCGCACGCGGAGCCGAGCGCCGAGGCGGTCCTGCGCGAGATCAACGGGTACGACGTGCCGACCGGCCGACCGCTGTCCAGTTTCGCCGAGGCCCGCGACGACGGCTCCACCGCCGTCGGCTGCTGGATCTACACGGGCGTGTACGCCGACGGCGTCAACCAGGCCGCCCGCCGCAAGTCCCGACACGAGCAGGACTGGGTGGCCGCCGAGTGGGGTTGGGCGTGGCCGGCGAACCGGCGGATCCTCTACAACCGCGCCTCGGCCGACCCGGACGGCAACCCGTGGAGCGAGCGCAAACGCTACGTCTGGTGGGACCCGGACAAGGGCGAGTGGACCGGTCACGACGTGCCGGACTTCGAGAAGACCAAACCGCCGTCGTACCGGCCGCCGGCCGGGGCGTCCGGTCCGGAGGGGATCGCCGGTGACGACCCGTTCGTCATGCAGGGTGACGGCAAGGGTTGGCTGTACGCGCCCAGCGGCGTCCTTGACGGGCCGCTGCCGACCCATTACGAGCCGGTCGAGTCGCCGGTGCGTAACCCGCTCTACCGCCAGCAGGCCAACCCGACCCGCAAGTCGTACGCGCACCCGGTGAACTCGGTCAACCCGAGCCCGCCGCAGGAGCACAGTCAGGTCTTCCCGTACGTCTTCACGGTCAGCCGGCTCACCGAGCACCACACCGCCGGTGGGATGAGCCGGACCGTACGGCCCCTGGCCGAGTTGCAGCCGGAGATGTTCGTCGAGGTGTCGCCGGAGTTGGCCGCCGAGACCGGGTTGGCGCACCTCGGCTGGGCGCACCTGGTCAGCGGTCGGGCGGTGATCGAGGCGAAGGTGCTGGTCACCGACCGGCTCACCCCGTTGCGGGTGGACGGTCGGGTCATCCACCAGGTGTGGCTGCCGTACCACTTCGGTTTCGAGGGTCTGGTCACCGGCGACTCGGCCAACGACCTGTTCGGCATCACCCTGGACCCGAACGTCCTCATCCAGGAGAGCAAGATCGGTACCTGCGACGTGCGGCCCGGCCGGCGGCCCACCGGGCCTGCCCTGCTCGACCTGGTCGCCGACTACCAGCGGCGGGCCGGGATCACCCCGGGTGGACACGCGCCGGCCGTCACCACCGACCAGGACGGGAAGGGCAGCGGTGATTCCTGACCCGAACAGCCTCTACGGGCCGCTCGATCCGGCGCCGGACGCGGGTTATGTGGACGCGCCGGAGCGGATGGGGTTCTTCACCGACACGAGTGTGTGTATCGGGTGCAAGGCGTGTGAGGTGGCGTGCAAGGAGTGGAACGGGGTTCCGGAGAGCGGCTTCGATCTGTTGGGGATGTCGTACGACAACACCGGGGCGTTGACGGCGAACTCGTGGCGGCACGTCGCGTTCGTCGAACAGCCGCGCCCGGCGGGGCACGGCGGTGCGGCGTTCGCGGGCACGCTCACCGGTACCACGGTCAGCGCGACGTCGGCGGCGGTCGCCGCCGGCACGACCGGGTCGACCGGCACCGAACCGGGCCTGCCACCCGGGTCACCGTCGGCCGCCGCGCGGATGGCCGACAGCGCCCCGACCGACAGCGCCCCGACCAACGGCGGCGCGGGGCCGCAGTTCCTGGGTATGCCGGGGGCGCAGCCGCCGGGGCGGGGTACCGGTGTGGAGGGTCGCAGTGATTTTCGTTGGTTGATGATGTCGGATGTGTGTAAGCACTGCACGCATGCGGCTTGTTTGGATGTGTGTCCGACGGGGTCGTTGTTCCGCACCGAGTTCGGGACGGTGGTGGTGCAGGAGGACATCTGCAACGGGTGTGGGTACTGCATTTCGGCGTGTCCGTACGGGGTGATCGATCAGCGTCGGGGTGATGGTCGGGCGTGGAAGTGCACGCTGTGTTATGACCGTCTGGGTGCGGGGATGACGCCGGCGTGTGCGCAGGCGTGTCCGACCGAGTCGATCCAGTACGGGCCCCTGGAGGAGTTGCGCGACCGCGCGGCGGCGCGGGTGGCGACACTGCACGAGCGGGGTGTGCCCGAGGCGCGGTTGTACGGGCACGACCCGAACGATGGTGTGGGTGGTGACGGGGCGTTCTTCCTGCTGTTGGACGAGCCCGAGGTGTACGGGCTGCCACCGGACCCGGTGGTGACCACCCGGGACCTACCGGCGATGTGGAAACGCGCCGGCATCGCCGCCCTCGCCATGGCGGCGGCCACCGTCGCCGCGTTCGTGGGGAGATCCTCGTGAGTCCGGAGCGCCTTCCCGTGGGCGACCGCTTCCGCCGGTTCCGCGACCGCCTCGTCGCCACGAGCCCCGACCTGCCGACCCAACGGCAGGCGCAGGACGGCACCGACGTGGCCGTGCCGGCAACGGCCCACGAGGATCGGACGCCGCAACCCGAGGAGAACGCCGCGCGGCGCTCCCGGCGCGGTCGACGCGGCGGCGCGGAGGAACTGCGGGTCCCCGAGGCCGAGTTCACCTCCTACTACGGCCGGCCCGTCCTCAAGGCCCCGGTCTGGAAGTGGGACATCGCCGCGTACCTGTTCACCGGCGGGTTGGCCGCCGGCTCGTCGCTGCTGGCCGCGGGCGGTCAACTCACCCGGCGACCGGCGCTACGCCGCGCCGGCCGGGTCACCGCGCTCGGCGCCGTCAGCGCCAGCGCCGTCTTCCTCATCAGGGACCTGGGCCGGCCGGAGCGGTTCCACCACATGCTCCGGGTCGCCAAGCTGACCTCGCCCATGTCGGTCGGCACCTGGATCCTCAGCGCGTTCGGGCCGGCCGCCGGAGTGGCGGCGATCGCCGAGACCGCCCGCTGGCTGCCCCGAACCGGGCCGCTCGGGCTGGTCGCCCGGGCCCTGCCACCGGCCGGGCACGCCGCCGGGCTGGTCGCCGCCGCCACCGCACCGGCCCTGGCGACGTACACCGGGGTCCTGCTCGCCGACACGGCGGTGCCGTCGTGGCACGAGGCGTACCCCGAACTGCCGGTCATCTTCGCGGGCAGCGCGCTGGCCAGCGGCGCGGGCGTCGGTCTGCTCGCCGCGCCGCCGGCGCAGGCCGGGCCGGCCCGCCGGATGGCGGTGGCCGGCGCGGCCCTGGAGCTGTACGGCGCGCACCGGGTGGAGACCCGCCTCGGGCTGCTCAGCGAGCCCTACCGGACGGGCCGGCCAGGTCGGCTGCTGCGCGCCGGCCGGCTGCTGACCGCCGCCGGGGTGGCCGGGGCGCTGCTGGGCCGGCGCAGTCGCGCCGCCGGGGCGTTGTCCGGAGCCGCCCTGCTGAGCGCGTCGGTCGCCACCCGGTTCGGCATCTTCTACGGCGGTGTCGCGTCCGCCCGCGACCCCCGCTACACGGTCGTGCCGCAACGCGAGCGGGTGAACGCCCGGCGGACCGAGGCGGATCCGGCGACTGACTGAGCGCTCGCACCGCCGTTGTGATCGAATGTGCGACGGAGGCGTTCAGGCGGCTGGTGCCCCTCCCGGTCTTCAAAACCGGTGTGGTCCGGGACCCGGGCCAGGCGGGTTCGATTCCCGTCCGTCTCCGCCAACGGCGGCAGGAGTGACGTGATGCGTGACGGCAGCGAGGACCCGCGGCGTCGGGTGCCCCGCACCGACACCCTCCTGGCCGATCCGCAGCTGGCGGCGGCCATCGCCACCCTCGGCCGGGACCGGGTCAAGGCCGCCGTCGTGCAGGCGCAGACGCGGGCCCGACGCGGTGAGATCACCCCCGACGAGGTACGGGACGCATCCGTCGCCGCGCTGCCCGCGCCCGGCCCCCGGTCGGTGCTCAACGCTACCGGCGTCGTGCTGCACACCAACCTCGGTCGGGCGGCGCTGTCGCCGACCGCCGTCGCGGCGGTCGTCGCCGCCGCCGGGCACACCGACGTCGAACTGGACCTGACCACCGGACGCCGCGCCCGCCGGGGCCGCGACGCCCTCGACGCGCTCGCCGCCGCCGTGCCGGACGCCGCCGCCGTACACGTGGTCAACAACGGCGCCGCCGCGCTGGTGCTGGCGGCCACGGCGTTGGCCGCCGGCCGCGAGATCGTGGTCAGCCGCGGTGAGCTGGTCGAGATCGGCGACGGTTTCCGCCTGCCCGACCTGCTGGAGAGCACCGGCGCGCGGCTGCGCGAGGTGGGCACCACCAACCGCACCACCCTCGACGACTACGCCGCCGCAGTCGGTGACCGCACCGGGTTCGTGCTGAAGGTGCACCCGTCGAACTTCCAGGTCACCGGCTTCACCTCGGCCGTGCCGGTACGCCGCCTCGCCACCCTCGACGTGCCGGTGGTCGCCGACATCGGCTCCGGACTCCTCGCGGCGGACCCGCTGCTGCCCGACGAGCCCGACGCGGCCAGCACCCTGCGCGCCGGCGCGGCCCTGGTCACCGCGAGCGGCGACAAGCTGCTCGGCGGCCCCCAGGCCGGCCTGCTGCTCGGCGACGCCACGCTTGTCGAACGGTTACGCCGCCACCCCCTCGCTCGGGCGCTGCGCGTGGACAAGCTGACCCTGGCGGCGCTGGCCGCCACCCTGCACCGTCCGGACACCCCGACCCGGAGCGCGCTGCACACCGACCCGGCCGCTCTGCGCCGCCGGGTGGAGCTGCTGCGCGACCGGCTGGGCGCGGAGGGACGCAAGGCGGAGGTCGTCCCGGCGGTCGCCGTGGTCGGCGGCGGTGGCGCTCCCGGCGTCGAACTGGGCTCGTGGGCGCTGAGCCTGCCCGAGCGGTACGCCGCGCCGCTGCGCACCGGAGAGCAACCGGTGCTCGGCCGGGTGGTGCGCGGCCGGCTCCTGCTGGACCTGCGCTGCGTGCCCGTCGACGCCGACGACGCGGTCCTGGCGGCCGTGCTGCGCGTATCCGGGGACGACTGAGCATGTTCGTCGTCGCCACCGCCGGGCACGTCGACCACGGCAAGTCGACACTGGTCCGGGCGTTGACCGGTATGGAACCCGACCGGTGGGCCGAGGAACGCCGCCGGGGCATGACCATCGACCTGGGATTCGCCTGGACGACGCTGCCGTCCGGCGGCACGATCGCGTTCGTCGACGTACCCGGGCACGAGCGGTTCGTACCGAACATGCTCGCGGGCGTCGGTCCGGTGCCGGCCGCGCTGATCGTGGTCGCCGCCGACGAGGGGTGGATGCCGCAGTCCGCCGAGCACCTGGCCGCGCTCGACGCGCTCGGCGTCGGGCACGGCCTGCTGGTGGTGACCCGCGCGGACCTCGCCGACCCTCATCCGGCGGCGGAACGCGCCCGGTCCGAGATCGCGGCGAGCAGCCTCGGAGCGGTGGAGACCGTCGCGGTCAGTGGGTTGACCGGCGCCGGGTTGCCGCAGTTGCGGGCCGCGCTGGACCGGCTCGTCGCGCGACTGCCCGAGCCCGTGGTGGACGCCCCGGTGCGCCTCTGGGTGGACCGCAGCTTCACCGTGCGGGGCAGCGGCACCGTCGTCACCGGAACGCTGGGCGCCGGCCGGCTCCGCGTCGGCGACACCCTGGAACTGGCCGGCGCCGACGAGCCGGTCCGGGTCCGCGGCCTGCACCGCCTGGGCGAGGCCCGCCCGGAGGTGTCGGCCGTCGCCCGGGTCGCGGTCAACCTCCGGGGTACGCACCGGGACCGACTCGGTCGTGGCGACGCGCTGCTCACGCCGGGCCGGTTCCACCGCACCGACCTCGTCGACGTCCGGCTCTCCGGCGACCCCGCCGCCGACCTGCCGGCCACCCTCACCCTGCACGTCGGTTCGGCGGCCGTGCCGGTGCGGGTCCGGCCGCTCGGCGTCGACACGGTCCGGCTCCGGCTGGCCCGCCCGCTGCCGCTGCTCGTCGGCGACCGGGCGCTGCTGCGCGATCCCGGCAGTCACCACGTCTGCGGCGGCGTACGGGTCCTCGACGTCGCGCCGCCGCCACTGACCCGCCGGGGCGCGGCGGCCGCCCGCGCGGCCGTCCTCGCCGAGCTGGACGGCCGCCCCGACCTCGCCGGTGAGCTGCGCCGCCGACGCCTGGTCCGGGTCGGCGCGCTCCGTCGGATGGGCGTGCCGGTACAGGCCACCCCGGTCGCCGGTGACTGGCTCGCCGACCCCGGACACTGGCGGCTGCTCGGCGACCAGGTGACCGAGGAGGTCACCCGCTACGCGCGGGAGCACCCGCTCGAGCCGGGCATGCCCGTCGACGCGCTGCGGCAGCGCCTGGCCCTGCCCGACCGGGCGCTGGTCGAGGCCCTGGTGCGCCCGCCGCTGCGGGTGCACGCCGGTCGGGTCGGCACGACCGCCGTCGACACCCTGCCCGACCCGGTGGCCCAGGCTGTGCGGCGGGTCCGCGCCGAGTACGCCGACCATCCGTTCCGCGCCCCGGAGGCGGACCGCCTCGTCGAGCTGGGCCTCGGGCCCCGGGAGATCGGCGCGGCGGTACGCGCCGGCGCGTTGCTGCGGCTGGCCGACGCCGTCGTGCTGCTGCCCGACGCGCTCGACGCGGCGGTCACCGTGCTGGCCGGGCTGCCCCAGCCGTTCACCCTGTCAGCGGCCCGGCAGGCGCTGGACACCACCCGGCGGGTGGCGGTGCCGCTGCTGGAGCTGCTGGACCGGCGCGGCGTCACCCGCCGGCTGCCCGACGACGCGCGGGTCGTCGTCAGCTGAACGCCAACCCGGCCCCCGGGACCACTCCGGTCACCTACGGTGACGCCATGGACCCTTCGGCGGTCTGGCGGGACCGGCAGCACCAGTGGCGGATCGAGGCGTACCGCGCCCCGGACCTGCGGTTCGCCATCTACGCGACGAACGGCCCCACCGAGTCGGTGCCGCTGTGGCTGTTCGGCATGACGGCGTTGGCCCGGTGGTTGATGACGCACAGCATCTCGCTGGACGACCTGGAGGTCGACTAGGGCCTGTTACTGAACGGCGGGCGGAGTCCGGACGGAGGTGCGCGGTGGGCGGTCAGCTCGGGCAGTTGGCGCTGGTGGCCGTCCTCGTACTGATCAACGCCGCGCTGTCGGGCAGCGAGATGGCCCTGGTGACGCTGCGCGAGGGGCAGTTGCGGCGGTTGGGCCGGCGCAGCCGGGCCGGCGAGCGGCTGGTACGGCTCTCCCGGGACCCGAACCGCTACCTGGCCACCATCCAGCTCGGCATCACCCTGGCCGGGTTCCTCGCCTCGGCGGCCGCCGCGGTGTCCCTCGCGCAGCCGCTGGTCGGCCCGCTGGGTTTCCTCGGCGCGGCGGCCCGGCCGGCCGCGGTGCTGCTGGTGACGGTGGCCCTGACCTTCGTCACGTTGGTGGTGGGCGAGTTGGCGCCGAAGCGCCTCGCCATGCAGCGCGCCGAGCGGTGGGCGCTGCTCAGCGCCGGGCCGCTGGACCTGCTCGCCCGGGTGTCCCGCCCGGCGGTGTGGCTGCTCAGCCTGGCGACCGACGTGGTGGTCCGACTGGCCGGCGGAAATCCACGGGCCAGCCGCGAGGAGACGACCGAGGAGGAGCTGCGGGAGATGCTGGCCAGTCAGCGGGGCCTGTCGGCGCAGCAGCGGGAGATCCTGACCGGCGCGTTCGACATCGCCGGTCGGACGCTGCGGGAGATCCTGGTGGCCCGCCGGGAGGTGACCACGCTGCCGGCCGACCTGCCCGCCGCCGAGGGCGTACGGCTGCTCGGCGCCGCCGGCCGCTCCCGCGCGCCGGTGACCCGCCCGGGCGGCCTGGACGAGGTGATCGGCGTGGTGCACATCCGCGACCTGGTCCGCGCCGAGGTCGGCACGGTGGGGGAGCAGGTCCGGCCGCCGCTGCTGCTGCCGGTCACCCTGCCGGTCGCCGACGCGCTGCGCCAACTGCGCCAGGAACACCAGCAGCTGGCCCTGGTGGTGGACGAGCACGGCGGCATCGACGGCATCGTCACGCTGGAGGACCTGCTGGCCGAGGTCGTCGGCGAGCTGTACGACGAGACCGACCGGGACGTGCACGGGGTGGTCCGGGAGCCGGACGGGTCACTGCTGGTGCCCGGTGACTTCCCCCTGCACGACCTGCCCGACGTGGGCGTGCGGCTGAGCTTCCCGCTGTCCCGGGAGTACACCACGGTGGCCGGGCTGGTGCTGTCCCGGTTGCGGCACCTGCCGGCGTCTCCCGGGGAGACGGTGCGGTTGCCCGGGTTGACCATCGAGGTGGTGGAGGTCGCCGACCGGGCGGTACGGCGGGTACGGCTGCGCGGCTTCGTCGCCGAACGGTGAACAGACCCCCGAAAGAGGGACAACCCGCCTGAAACGCCACCGTACGACGGTGGCCCGCCTACGGTGCGGTACGTGAAGGACCGAGGGTTGCGTACGTTCGTCACCGTCCTCGCCGGCCTCGCGGTGATCTACTTCGGCAGCACCGGCCGCAGCCCCGAGGAGGGCCGTGGCATCTCCGGCGGGGTCATCGTCCTGGCGCTGCTCGCCGCGCTGCTGGTGTGGCATCTGACCCGACCGGGGGACAAGACCGTCAAGTGAGCGGCTCAGCCGGCGGCGACGCGGCTGACCTCGCCGGCGGACTCCTCACCGAGCGCCACCCGGACCAGCGCCGAGGCGAGGCGGCCGAAGTCCGGCTCGTCGACCAGGGCGGCCAGCCGGTCCGGTGAGCCCGGCAGGCCCAGCCGTTTCGCGCCGGCGAGAGCCCGCCGGTCGGCGTACGGGCGCACGTCGGACCAGACCGTCTGCGCCTCGCGCAGGTAGATGTCCGCGCCGGTGGGCCCGATGCCGGGGAACTCGGTGAGCCGCCGCCGCAGCCCGGCCGGGTCGCCCTGGGCGTCGCGGTGCAGCCGCCGCAGGTCGCCGTGCCACCGGTCCAGACACAACCGCGCGCCGGTGCCCAGCATGGTGGCGGTGCGCTCGTCGTAGCGGCGGTAGTGACCCCGGCCCAGCGCGTCGACCCGCTGCTGCCAGCTCGCCGCCTCCATCGCCTGCGGCGTGCGGTAGCCGGCCGCGAACAACTCCCGGGCGGCGTCGACCGCGACGCACGCCCGGATCCGGGTGCTCAGCAGGGTGGCCAGCACCAGCAGTTGGTACAGGGGACCGGGACGGTCGGCGAGCCGGATGCCGGCCTCCTCGGCGTACGTGTCGCCCCGCCGGTCCAGCAGGACCCGCACCACAGCTCGATCGTCACCCACCCCACCGGGGTACCCGCCCGGCGCCCGGCTAGCCCTGTGGACGGCCGGCGCGTGGAGAATGCGGCCCGGCCCGGCGGGTATGCGGGCGGTGGAGGCGGTCGATGCCGCCTGCCGTACCGGGAGGAGACGCTCGTGGTCAACCCGCAGCAGGAGGAGTTCCGGCGTAACGCCAAGGGAGCGACAAGCCAGGACAGCAAGGGCCCCGGACCGACCGGGCACCCGCTCAACCGTGGCTCGTCGCGCGGGGACGCCGGTCGGCCGGTGCCCAAGGGGCAGGTGTCGCCGTACGGCCCGGCGGGTGAGCCGGTCGCCGAGGACGACAGCGACCCCCGCGCCTAACCCGCGCGCCCGGACGGCCGTCGCAACCTGTTCCAGGTGGCGGCGGCCGTCAACCCGTACGCCAGGTGCGGGATGATGTCGGAGATCCAGTCCGAGCGCCGCCAGGTACGGGGATCGCTGATGCCCAGCGCCGTGATGGAACCGTCGGTCATCGCCATGACGCCGGCGCCGAGCACACCGGTGGCCATCGGCAGTGGCTGCCGTCGACCTCCGGCGTAGAGCGCGAACGCCACGCCGGCGGCGATGCCCAGCCCGTAACCGATCAGGGGCCCGAGCCCCGAGCGGCGGGTGGCCGCCCGGGGCTCCGGTCCCAGGTCCACGTGCGCGAGGTGGGCCAGCTTGTCGACGGTCTGCTCCGGTGTGCTGCTCGCCGGCCGCGCCCGTAGCGCGATGTCGAGGAAGCCCACCACGTTCAGCGCGGTGCTGCCGACCGCGCCCGCGATCGCGCCGTCGGCCAGGTCGACGCCCCTCACTTCGGGTCGCCCGGTTCGCGTTCGCTCTTGGGCCCGTAGGTGCGCTCACCACGCACGACGCCCCGTTGGCCGCGATCCTCCTGCAGGATCCGGTTGGCGACCTGGTTGGCCTTGCCGTCGGGTACCCGACGTCCGGAGTCGTCGATCGCGTTACGCAGGCGCGCCCGCTGCTTGTCGTACGCGTTGCTGCCCGGCCGTGGTCCTGGCATCTGCTGCCTCCTTCGTCGCCGTTGGCGTACCGCGGCCGTCTACCCGTTGGGCGGCGGACCAACCCCGGGGCGTCAGCGGGGGCCGCGCACCACCATGACGGGGCAGCGCGCGTGGTGCAGCACCGACTGGCTCACCGACCCCAGCAGCAACCCGGTCACCTCGCCGCGCCCCTGCCCGCCGACGACCAGCAGTTGGGCGTCGGCGGAGGTCTCGGCGAGCACCGCGCCGGCCCGCCCGCGCGTCGCCCGGCAGGTCAGGCGCAACCCCGGATGACGTGCGGCCAGCCCGTCCAGCCAGCCGTCGAGCAGCCGCTCCTGCTCGCCGTGCAACCGCGCCTCGTCGTACACCAGGGGTTGCATGTCGCCGGGGCCGCTGCTGCCCGGATGCCGGTAGGCGTGCACCGCGCGCAGCGGCACGCCGCGCGCCACCGCGGCCTCGGCGGCGGCGTCGGCGGCGAGCAGCGACGCCGCCGAGCCGTCCATGCCGACCACCACCGGCCCGTCGGGGCGTTGCTCGCCGCGGGCGACCAGCACCGGACAGTCGGCGTACGCGCTGACCTGCACCGCCACCGAGCCGACGACGAGCGCGGAGAAGCCGCCCAGTCCCCGGTCGCCGAGCACGATGAGGGCTGCGGTGGGGGACTCGCCCACCAGCACCGCGGCGGCCTCACCGTCGATGATCTCGCCGGAGACCCTCAGCCCGGGCGTGGTCGCCTCGGCCTCGGCCACCGCGGCGGCGACCAGTTCCTGTGCCCGTTGGCGCAGGCCCGCGCCGGGCGGCGCGCCGGGGGCCGGGGAGTCCGGCACCCGCAGCAGCGGCCAGATGAATCCGTGCACCACCCGCAGCGGTCGGTGCCGGCGGACCGCCTCGGCGGCGGCCAGGCGCACGGCGCGCAGGGACGCTTGCGAGCCGTCCACGCCGACCACCACCGCCGCGCTGTCCGCCGAGTTCACCGCCGCACCTCCCGCCGGGCCCAGTATCGCGGGCGTGGCGGCGCGGCGGAGCGATACCGCCGCTCGGGCCCCGGTCGGTACGCTGGCGACGACTCCAGGGGAGGAGCGTCGTCGATGGGTGAACCGGACGAGCCGAGCACCGCTCGCATGATCGACTTTTGGCTCGGTGGGGAGCACCACTTCGCCGTGGACGTGGCCGCGGCGACCGCCTTCGAGCAGGCGTACGGGCCGTGTGCGCCGGCCTTTCGGGAGCTGCGGGCGTTCCTCGGCCGGGCGGTCCGGGCGATCGTCGCGCAGGGCGTGGACGGGTTCCTGGTCTTCGGAGCGGGGGTGCCCACGATGGGCAACGTGCACGAGGTCGCCCCGGACGCCACGGTGCTCTACACCGACGTCGACCCGGTGACCATCCGGTTGGGTCAGCGGATCCTCGCCGGCAGCGACCGGGCGGGCTACGGCTACGGCGACGCCACCGACATCGGCACCGTCGACCCGGCCCAGCTGCACCGCTTCGTACCGGGGTGGGGGCGGCGACCGGTGGGGGTGGTCTTCCTCGGGCTGGCCGCGTTCCTCGACGACGGCACGCTGACGCGTACCCTCGACGAGCTGTACGCGGCGGCGGCGCCGGGCAGCCTGTTGGCCGTGGACTTCGACACCGAGGAGTTGGCTGCCCACCCGCAGGCGCTGGCGATGATGGGGCCGGCGTTCCGGATGCGGCCGCCGGCGGCGTTCGCGCCGCTGCTGGGCCGGTGGACACCGACGGCGGACGGGATCGTCCCGGTGCACCGGTGGCGGCCCCCCGGGGTGCCGGTCGACGTGCCGGACGCCTTCCACGGCGTCCTGGCGACACGGGGCGCGGACTGACCCGCGACGACGGGTTGCCCGGGCGCGTCCGTATGATGCTTGCCCTGTAGCAAGTTTCTGGAGGGACGACCAAGCATGGTGGACGCGCCGGACGGGGTGTCGCGCGCGCTGCGCGAAGCCGCGCCCGACCAGTTGGCGGAGGCGGCGGACCGGGCGATCCGGGCGGCGTTGGGCGCGGTGCGCACCGACGTGTTCGTCGCCGACTACCGGATCAGCGGGCTCTGGCCCGTGCTGGATCCGGACCTGCCGGCGGCCGGGGCCCTGGCCCGGCACACCGTGGCGCAGCGCTGCTTCTCCAGCCAGCAGCCGGTGCGCGACGGTCTCGAGGACGGCGCGTGCCGGCTCTACCTGCCCCTGACGGTGTGGGGGGAGCGGTTGGGTGTGCTGCTCATCGAGTTGCCGACGGTGCCCGGCCCGGCGGTCACCGGCCGTGCCGCCGACATCGCCGGCGACCTGGCGGTGGCGATGCGGGCCGCGGACCGGGAGACCGACCGGTACCGGCGGGCCCGTCGCCGGGAGCGGCTCAGCATGGCCGCCGAGATGCAGTGGGACCTGCTGCCCGGGCGCAGCGTGGCGCACCGCTACTTCCACCTGGCCGGGCAACTGGAACCGGCGTACACCGTCGGGGGAGACCACTTCGACTGGTCACTGGACGGTGAACGGCTCACGTTGACGGTGCTCAACGGGGAGGGCAACGGACTGGCCGCGTCGCTGCTGACGGCGGTCACGGTGAACGCCATGCGCAACGCCCGGCGCTCGGACGGCGGCCTCGTGGAACAGGCGGAGCTGGCCTCGGACACGGTCTACTACCAGCACCGGGGCCGCCGCCATGTGGCCACGCTGCTGCTCGAACTGGACATCGTCACCGGGCGGGTGCGGGCGGTCGACGCCGGTTCGCCGCACCTGCTGCGGATGCGCGGCGCGACCGTCGAGCCGATGACGCTGGATCAGCAGTTGCCGCTGGGCATGTTCGCCGAGACCCGCTACGAGGTGCAGGAGTTCCAGCTCGCGCCGGGTGACCGGGTCTTCGTGGTCAGCGACGGGGTGTGGGCGGCCGAGCCGGCGGGGCGGGAGCCGTACGGGCAGCGGATGATGGCCCGCTCGTTGCGCGCCACTCGGTTGCAGCCGGCGACCGAGGCGGTTGGTACGGTGATGCGCGAACTACACGCCTACCACGCGGATTCCGATTTGCGCGACGACGCTGTCGTCGTCTGCCTCGACTGGCATGGTCCGCGTGGACGGGATGGCGGATGAGAGTCGCCGCCACCGTCCCGGGCGGGCAGCAGCGCGACGACGGCAGGGGACATCGGGTGGAGCGACCGACGGATCTCGCCGCGGCGATCAACGTGGCCGCAGAGACCCTGATCGCCGTGCTCGACTCGGCGGCGTCCCGGCATCAGGTGCCGCCGACGCAGTTGCGGGTGCTGATGCTGATCAGTGGCCGGCCGGAGACCAACGTCAACGGGCTGGCGGAGCTGCTGGACGTGGTGCCCTCGTCGGCCAGTCGGCTGTGCGACCGGTTGGAGGCGACCGGCCTGTTGCGGCGGGTGGCCGACCCGCGCGACCGGCGGGAGGTGCGGCTGGTGCCCACCGCCGCGGCGTTGACGCTGCTGCGGGAGCTGGCGGAGCGGCGGCAGCGCGCGGTGCAGGCCGTGTTGGACCGGATGGCGCCCCGGGCGCAGCACGACCTGCTGGCGTCGCTGTTGGCGTTCGGCCGGGCGGCGACGCAGACGGTGCCGGAGCAGCAGACCGACCAGGCGGCCGTCCAGACGGCCTGACGTCTTCCACTAGTTTCCTAGGACGCTTTAGCGGTGGTGATCCACACCACAGTGCGGCACCACCGCACCGAGAGCGCGCGGCGCCCGAGGCCCGCCCGGGAGCCCGATATAGTGGCAGCGCACTCAGCCGGCCCGCGATCACCGAGATCGCGGGCCGTATCAGGGCAGAGGTCCCGACCCGGGGCCGCAGGGGAGCCGGTGCTTACCGGCCCGACAGCGCGTACGACCTCCGCCGCGCCCGATCTCGGCCTGGCGTCGGTGCGTGCCGTGAAGGAGGTTCGGTGTCGCGTCGGCCGGCTCAGGCAGAGCACCCGCGGGACACCGGCGACCAGGCGCCCGGCGACCAGGTGCTCACCCTGCCCAACCTGATCAGCTTCGGACGGCTGCTCGGCGTACCCCTGTTCCTCTATCTCTTCCTGGTGGCCCGGGCGGACGTCGCGGCGGTGGTGGTGCTGGCCATCGGCGGCACCACCGACTGGGTGGACGGCTGGATCGCCCGCCGACTGCGGCAGGTGAGCCGGCTCGGTGAGCTGCTCGACCCCCTCGCCGACCGGCTCTACATCCTCGCCACCCTGCTCGCCTTCACCGCCCGCGAGGTGGTGCCGTGGCAGTTCACGGCGGCGCTGCTGGCCCGGGAACTGCTGCTGCTCGGCTCGCTGACGGTGCTGCGCCGCTTCGGGTACGGGCCGCCGCCGGTGCACTACGTGGGCAAGACCGCCACGTTCCTGCTGCTCGCGGCGTTCCCGGTGCTGCTGCTGGCCACCGAGTGGGATGCGGCGGCCACGGCGACGGCCGCGATCGGCTGGGGGTTGGCCTGGTGGGGGCTGGTGCTCTACTGGGTGGCCGGTGCGATGTACGTGGTGCAGGCGTCGCGGCTGGTGCGCGCGGCCCGGGGCCGGGGAGCGGCCGCGTGAGCGCGTCGCCGCCGCCGCGGCCCCGCTCGGATCGGGTGTACGCGCCGGACTTCCTCACCGAGTTGTTCCGCAACCCGCTGGACCCGGGGTACGCGGACGCGGCTGCCGCGCGCCGGCGGGGGACGTCTGCGGACGCGAACCGGAGCTGGGCGGCGCGGTCCGTCGGCCTGGTCGTGGTGGTGGTGCTGGGTTTCCTGTTCGCGGTGGCGTATCGCCAGACGATGGCGGACGAGCCGGGGCGTGCCCAGGCGCGCTCGGGGCTGGTGGCGCAGATCAAGGAGCGGGAGAGCCAGACCGACCGTTTGTCGGCGCGGGCGGACCAGCTGCGCGAGGAGGTCAGCCGGCAGCGGGACGCGGCGTTGAGCGGTTCGGCCGCGGCGCGGCTGCGGGACCTGGAGGCGAGTACCGGGCTGGGTCGGGTGCGGGGCGACGGTGTGGTGGTGCGTCTGGCGGACGCTCCGGGGAACGCGGACGCGGTGACCGGTGCGGGCGCGGGGCCGCCGCGGGTGCTCTACAGCGATCTGCAGGGTGTGGCGAACGCGTTGTGGAGCGCCGGTGCGGAGGCGATCGCGATCAACGGGCAGCGGTTGACCTCGACGTCGACGATCCGTTCGGCGGGTGAGGCGATCCTGGTGGATTTCCGGCCGGTGACGGGGCCGTACGAGGTGTCGGCGACGGGTCCGGGGTCGATGCGGCGCAAGTTCGAGGACAGTCGGAACGCGGCGCTGATGCGGGAGGTCGCGCAGAAGACCGGGTTGTCGTTCGGTGTGCGGGAGGCGGAGGACCTCACCCTGCCGGCGGCTCCGGAGCCGCAGCTACGCTACGCCAGGCCGTCGGTCAGTCCGAGCCCTTCGGGTGCGGTTGGCCGGTCTGGTAGTCCTGGGTCGTCGGGTTCGCCGGGGACCGCTAGTCCTTCCGGAGGTGGCGGATGATCGCGGTGCTGGCGTTGCTCGCCGGTGTGGTGCTCGGGGTGTGGCTTGATCCCACGGTGCCGGCGGCGTTGCAGCCGTACCTGCCGATCGCGGTGGTGGCCGCGTTGGACGCGGTGTTCGGTGGGGTGCGGGCGAAGTTGGACCGCATCTTCGACGACAAGCAGTTCGTGGTGTCGTTCATCTCGAACGTGCTGGTGGCTGGGCTGATCGTGTACCTGGGTGACCAGTTGGGTGTGGGCGGGCAGTTGTCCACCGGTGTGGTGGTCGTGCTGGGTGTGCGGATCTTCGGAAATGTGGCGGCGATCCGTCGGCACCTGTTCCGGGCGTAGGTTTGACAGCGATGAGCGACGAGCAGGCGGAGACGGGGACGGGCTGGCCGCAGCCGGCGGTGCCGGGGCGGTCTGGTGGGCCGGCGGGTGAGCCGGACCCGCGGCCGGACGCGCCGGATCCGGACGAGTTGAGTCCGTTGGCGCCGCACGAGCCGGTACGGGAGCCGGAGCCGCTCGACGCGGAGCCCGAGGTGTCGCCGTCCGATGACGGGGCGACGGTGGATCTGCGTGCGGTGTCGCGGGCGGTGGAGCCGGCGGCGTCTTCCGAGCCGGCGGATGAGCCCGAGGTGTCGCCGGTCGCGCCCGTGGCGGGTCGGTCGCGGTGGAGCGCGGCGGGCGGGATGATCGCGGTGTTGTTGGCGTTGTTGGGCTTCACGCTGGTTGTGCAGTTGAAGACGACGTCAGCGGATCCGACGTTGGGGGCGACGCGGCAGGAGGACCTGGTGCGGATCCTGTCGGATCTGGATGCCCGGGAGAGTCGGCTGCAGCAGGACATCCGGGCGTTGGAGGACAGTCAGCGGCAGTTGGCCTCGGGTGAGCAGGGTCGGCAGGCGGCGTTGGACGAGGCGACGCGTCGGGCGGACGAGCTGGGGATTCTGGCGGGTACGTTGCCGGCGGTGGGTCCGGGGTTGACGGTGCAGTTCTCCAGTGGGGTGAAGCCGATCACGGCGAACCGGGTGTTGGACGCGGTGCAGGAGTTGCGGGGCGCGGGCGCGGAGGCGATGCAGATCTCCGGTGGTGACCGGGCGACGGTGCGGGTGATCGCGTCGACGTACTTCCTGGACGGGGAGAACGGGTCGTTGGTGGTGGAGGGGCGGCGGTTGACGGGCCCGTACACGATCACGGTGATCGGTGATCCGGCGACGATGCGTACGGCGTTGAACATTCCTGGTGGGGTGGTGGCGTCGGTCCGGGGTGACGGCGGTAACGTGACGTTTGGGGAGCGTGAGGTTGCCGAGGTTTCGGCGCTGCACGCGCCGACCAAGTAGGAAACACGCCCGTCCGGTCTCCTGACCGGCGCGGCCGCGCCGGGCCCGGGTGGTCCGGGGCACGATGGATGAGGACGCGTCTGGTGATTCCCGAGGATCTGCGATACACCGCCGAGCATGAGTGGGTGGCGGGTGACGGTACCGGTTCGGTCCGGGTCGGCATCACGCACTTCGCGCAGGACGCGCTGGGTGACATCGTGTACGTGCAGTTGCCGGAGGCGGGTGCGGTCGTGGCGGCCGGTGACTCGTTGGGTGAGATCGAGTCGACCAAGAGCGTGTCGGAGATCTACGCCCCGGTCGCGGGTACGGTGTCGGCGCGGAATGAGGCGCTGGGTGACACTCCTGAGCTGATCAACACGGATCCGTACGGTGAGGGTTGGTTGGTGGAGATCACGCCGACCGATCCGACGGCGACGGACGGGTTGCTCACGGCGGGCGCGTATCAGAAGATCACCGAAGGCTGAGTGTGCTTGATCCGGCGCGCGGGATGTCTGCGCGCGTCCGGTTGCCCTGCATTTCGGCGCTGGCTAGGCTCGCCCAGTCGACCGAGAAGAACCCATTAGTTGTGCGTTGCGGAATTGCCTTCCCGGGCACGGGGAGCCAGCCGCCGGGTGTTGGAGTGCCCGGCGGCCAGACCCGCCATTACCCGACGCCGACCGAACAGATCCGTGAGGTGGTCCCATGACGCGGCCAGACGACGAGTTCCCCCCGCTCGACGTCACTTCGACGCTCAATCTCGGCTCGCTCGACGAAGTGCTGGAGGGGCCGGACACCGATGTGGTGCCGAGCCGGATGTCCGGTTCGTTGCCGCCGGGTATGGCGCTGCTGGTGGTTCGTCGCGGCCCGAATGCGGGCGCCCGGTTCCTGTTGGACCATGATGTGACGACCAGTGGCCGGCATCCGGACAGTGACATCTTCCTCGATGACGTGACGGTGTCGCGTCGGCACGCGGAGTTCCACCGTGATGGTGGGACGTTCACGGTGCGGGACGTGGGTAGCTTGAATGGCACGTACGTGAATCGTGAGCGGGTCGAGGCGGCCACGTTGAGCAATGGTGACGAGGTTCAGATCGGTAAGTTCCGGGTGGTGTTCATCGCCGGTCCGCGCCCGGAGGAGGAGGCCGGCCGGGGGTGAACGAGCCTGCGGCCTCCACGCCACCCGGGGCGGCCCGGTCCCAGCCGCTGATGAGCATCGGTGAGGTGCTGGGTCAGTTGCGGGTGGATTTCCCGGACACCACCATTTCGAAGTTGCGGTTCCTCGAGGCCGAGGGGCTGGTCGAGCCGCAGCGGACGGCGGCGGGTTACCGGAAGTACAGCTGGGACGATGTGGCGCGGTTGCGGTTCGTGTTGACCGCGCAGCGGGACAGGTACCTGCCGTTGCGGGTGATCCGTGAGCAGTTGGCCGAGTGGGATTCGTCCGGTGAGCAGCCGGAGCGGTCGCGGCCGGCGTTGGTGGCGGTGGGGCCTGATGGTGCGGTGCCGGGTCGGGAGTCGGAGCCGGCCGAGTCGTCGCAGGTGCGGCTCGGCCGGGCTGAGTTGGTGGCCCGGAGTGGGATCGACGAGTCGACGCTCGGGGAGTTGGAGCGGCTCGGTGTGCTGGTGTCGGATCCGCCGGGGTGGTATGACGCGGATGCGTTGATCATCGCGTCGGCGGTGGCGGGTCTGGCGGCGTACGGGTTGGAGCCGCGGCATCTGCGGGGTTATCGGACGGCGGCCGATCGTGAGGTCGGGTTGTTCGCGCAGTTGGTGGCGCCGTTGGCGCGGCAGAGTGATCCGGCGGCGCGGGCGCGGGCGGCGGAGACGGCGCGGGAGTTGGTGGCGTTGTCGGAGCAGTTGCACGCGGCGTTGGTGCGGGTGGGTTTGCGGTCGACGTTGGGTCGGTGAGGTGCCCGGCAGGTGGCGGCGGAGCGGAAAGATCTCTTCTCCGAAGCGTGCCGTAGGCTTGCCGGGGTAACCCCTTTCTGGCGCGGGCGTGGTGCTGTAGCGCATGGGACGGCCGTGTTGCGGTCCGTGTACCGTGCAGGGAAGGGCGCGGTGCGTAGGTTGACGACGACACGGAGGCGGCGGTGCGCGAGCTGAGCGTGGTCGGAGTTCGGGTGGAGCTGCCCAGCAACCAGCCGATCGTCCTGCTCAGGGAGGTCGAGGGCGACCGCTATCTGCCGATCTGGATCGGTGCGGTCGAGGCCACGGCCATCGCTTATGAGCAGCAGGGGGTCAAGCCGGCCCGGCCGTTGACGCATGATCTTTTGCGGGATGTGCTGGCGGCGTTGCAGGCGCCGTTGCAGGCGGTGGAGATCACCGAGCTCAAGGAGAACGTGTTCTACGCCGATTTGTTGATCGGTGACGGGGTGCGGGTGTCGGCGCGGCCGAGCGATTCGATCGCGTTGGCGTTGCGGGTTGGTGCGCCGATTCGTTGTGCCGAGCAGGTCCTCAGCGAGGCGGGGATCGTTATCCCTGACGAGCAGGAGGATGAGGTGGAGAAGTTCCGCGAGTTCCTGGAGCAGGTGCGTCCGGAGGACTTCGCGGGCTGAGTGGTTCGGGCTCCCGGCTGGCGTCACGGTGGGTGACGTCGGTGCGTGGTTGGTGATCTTTCTCGGTGGCTGCGCGGCGTGTCGCGTCGGTTCCTCCGTGGTAACCCCTGAAGGTGGCGTTAGGGTTGCCGTGTCGAGGGGTGCGCGTCGGAGGACACGATGCGTCGCCGCACTGACGGGGAGGTTGTCCGGATGCACGAGCCGCAGGATTCCGATCCGGGTACACAGGTGAACGAGCCGGGTGCGTCGTCGCCGGGTGTGGCGACTGACGGTGACGGCTCGGTGGGCTACCGCGGTGTGACGGCGTGCCACGCGGTGGGCATCAGTTATCGGCAGTTGGATTACTGGGCGCGGACGACGTTGGTGGTGCCGAGCGTTCGGGACGCGTCGGGTTCGGGGACGCAGCGGTTGTATTCGTTCCGCGATCTGGTGGTGTTGAAGGTCGTAAAGCGGTTGTTGGATGCGGGGGTGTCCCTGCAGAACATCCGCAAGGCGATCGAGGCGTTGCGGTCGCGTGGTGTGGAGGATCTGGCGGGGATCACGCTGATCTCTGACGGGACGACGGTGTACGAGTGCCGGTCCCCGGAGGAGGTGGTCGACCTGTTGCAGGGTGGGCAGGGCGTGTTCGGGATCGCTATCGGTGGGGCGTTCAAGGAGATTCAGGGGTCGTTGTCGCATCTGCCGGCGGAGCCGGCGGCGAGCGGCCCGGCGGAGCCGGTGGTGGCTTCCTCGTCGGATCCGGTGGGTGACGAGTTGGCGGCGCGGCGGGCGCGGCGGCGCGCGGGTTGAGTAGCGCTGCGCGTCGGTGGGTGCGCGGTCCGTCGGTGCGGGTGACTTTTTTGGACGCGCCCGTTCGGTGACTGTGGGTCAGGGCAATCGAGGTCGGGTGACCGTTCCCCGGTCGATGAATCCATCGTGGGCACGTTCCGTGGTGTGTCGGTTGCCGTGGGTGAATTCTCGGACGGGTTCTGGTGACGATCCGTGTCCACCAGTTGTCGGGAATCGGATAGGGGGGCCCTGACCGGACGTCGCGGGCACGCTATGGTCCGTCACGGTCCCCGCCGTGGTGCCCGTGGCACGCGGGTGTCGCGTCGGTGGCCGTAGCCCCTGCGCGTCACCGCGCGCGCGACCTTTCACCCCGGAAGGAACGACCGTGACGGTTACGGAAGAGACCGCTGCCGCCTCGCATTACGACCGCATCGGCGGCGCGAGTTCGGTGAAGGCGGCCGTCGAGCTGTTCTACGACAAGGTCCTCGCCGATCCCGAGTTGGCGGGCTATTTCGCCACTGTGGACATGCCGACCCAGCGTCGGCACCTGGCGTTGATGTTGACGGTGGTGTTGGGCGGCCCGAACGAGTACGCGGGTCGCGGTCTGGCCGAGGCGCACCAGCCGTTGGGTATTCCGGCGGAGCACTACGCGAAGGTGGGCGTGCACCTGGTCACGACGCTGACCGAGCTGGGTGTGCCGGCCGACGTCCTCGAGCACGTACGCACAGTGCTGGGGCAGGTGCAGGACCAGGTGGTGTCCACCGGAGAGCGTCCGGGCGTCTGAGCGTGGACGCGGCCCGACTCAAGCAGAGCTGGTCCCTCGTCGCCGCGCACGGCGACGAGGTGCCGCTCTACTTCTATTCGACGTTGTTCCTGGCCCATCCCGAGACGCGGCAGATGTTCCCGACGAACATGGCGGGGCAGCGGGATCGTCTGGTCACCGCGTTGGGGCACATCGTGTCGCATGTGGACCAGGTGGATCGGCTGGTGGGTTTCCTCCAGGACCTGGGCGCGGATCACCGTAAGTTCGCGGTGCGCGCCGAGCACTACCCGGCGGTCGGTGAGGCGCTGTTGGCGACGTTGCAGCATTTCCTGGCCGAGCAGTGGACCGACGAGCTGGCCCAGGACTGGGCGGCCGCGTACGGGTTGATCGCGCAGGTGATGACGGAGGCCGCGCAGGCCGCGGAGGCGGTGAACCCGCCGTGGTGGGTGGCGGAGATCGTCGCTCACGAGCGGCGGGCGTTCGACGTGGCGGTGTTGACAGTGCGTCCGCAGTACCTGTTGCCGTTCACCCCGGGTCAGTCGATCGGGGTGTCGCATCCGGCGGTGCGGTCGTGGCGGTACTACTCGCCGGCGAACGCGCCGCGTGCGGACGGCACGTTGGAGTTGCATGTGCGGGCCGCGCCGGGTGGCGCGGTGTCGTCGCGGTTGGTGTACGGCTCGGCGGTGGGGGACCGCATCAACCTGGCCGCGCCGGTCGGGGAGCGGCTGGCGTTGTGGTCGGCGGGCTCCAGTGACCTGTTGGTGTTGACGTCGGGCACGGGTTGGGCGCCGATGAAGGCGTTGGTGGAGCAGGTGGCCGCGGAGGGTTCCCGTCGTCGGGTGGACCTGTACGTGGGTGCGCGGTCGCGCAGCGAGTTCTACGACAGCGACGCGATCGACAAGATGGCGTCGTCGTTTCCGTGGCTGACGGTGACGTACGTGGTGGGTGCGGACGCGAACCGGCCGGGTGAGTTCGTGCACGCGGTGGACCGGGCGTTGGCCGACGGTGACTGGCGTTCGCGGCACGTGTACGTGTGCGGGTCGGACGAGATGGTGTCGCACGCGGCGCAGACGTTGGCGCGGGCGGGTTTCCACGACGGTCAGGTGCATCACGAGGGTCTGGGCAAGCAGTGGTACGGCCCGGCGTGGCGTACGGCGGTCCAGCAGTCGAGTGCAGGGGGTGACCAGTGAGCGCGAGCCCGATCAGCCGGTACGACGGGATTCAGGTCTCCGGTGGTGTGCAGGTGCGGATGACCTCCGACCGGGTTCGGCGGTGGGAGTTCGGTACGGCGCCATTCGCGCGGCGGGGCTACGACCACGCGGACGTGGATCGGTTCCGGGTGCAGGTCGCCGACGAGTTGGATCTGTTGGCGACGCAGATCGCGCATCTGCGGGCGGAGAACGAGCGGCTGACCGATCGGGTGGAGTTGCACCGCCACGGGGTGATCCCGAGCGCGGGGGCGGCGGCGAAGGTGCCGGCGGCCAAGGAGGTGAACCTGCTGTCGGCGGCGCAGCGCGAGGCCGAGCAGATCATCGCGCAGGCGCACGACTACGCGCGGCGGGTCGCGGAGTACGCCCGGGTGCAGTACGAGAGTTACATGCGGGCGGCGGCGGAGGAGGCGAAGCAGGAGGCTGAGCGGGCGGTGGCGGAGTACCGCAGTTCGGCCGGGTCGAGCTTCGACGACACGGTGGCGACCCGGGAGGCGTTGCGGATCTTCGGCGAGATGATGGTGTCGCACATGCAGGCGGCGGCGCGGCATCTCGACGACGGCAGTGAGCAGTTGGCGCGCACGATGGACCGGATCGCGAAGGAGACGCCGGGGGCGCCGTTCGTGGGCGGTGCGGCGGCGCAGACGGCGTTGCCGCGTCACCACCAGCGCTGAACAGCCACCGGGGTGGGGCCCTCGACGTGGGGCCGCACCCCGGTGGTGGTTCAGGTGGTGGCGGCGTGGACCGCGTCGGCGATCGGGGTGGGTCCGTCGACGAGTTCCAGGGTCGCGCCGGCGGTGCGGGGTTCGTCCAGGAGCGCGGCGAGGACCAGGGCGACGTCGGCGCGGCTGACGGCCCCTCGGCCGGCGTGTGGGGTGAGGGTGACGTGGCCGGTGGGTTCGTCGTCGGTGAGGCGGCCGGGCCGCAGGATCGTCCAGGCCAGGTCGCGGGCGCGCAGGTCGTCTTCGGCGGCGCGTTTGGCGCGCAGGTAGGCGGCCCACACGTCGTCGGTGCCGGCGGCGGGTGGCCGGTCCACGCCCATCGAGGAAACCAGCAGGTAGCGGTGCACGCCGGCGCGGGTGGCGGCGTCGGCGAGCAGCGCGGCGGCGGCCCGGTCGACGGTGTCCTTGCGGGCGGCGCCGCTGCCGGGTCCCGCGCCGGCGGCGAAGATGACCGCGTCGGCGTCGTGCAGGTGCGCGGCGACCTCGTCGACGTCGGCGCGTTCCAGGTCGCAGACGACGGCGGTGGCGCCGACGGCACGCAGGTCGTCGACCTGGTCGGGGTTGCGGATCAGGCCGACGGCGGTGTCGCCGCGCTCGGCGAGGCGCCGTTGCACGAGCAGGGCGATCTTGCCGTGGCCTCCGGCGATGACAACACGCATGTGCCCAACCTACCGGCGGCGTCGGCGTGGGTCGCGGTGTAGCTCGCCGCTGTCGGACGGGCGGCCGCCACGGTGGGCCGTGTGCTCCTGGCTTCCTTTGGAGCTGACTCGTCTGCGACATCGGTCAGCTGTGCCGGCTGTGCCCGTGCGCCACGGAGCGGCCGATCAGCAGGGGCACCGCATCCCTCCCAGGTCGGTCGTGACCGTCTGATTCGTTGACGACATCAGCTCCAAAGGATCCGCGCACCACCCTCGCCGCCACCCGCCAGCATCACCGCCGGCGGGTGGCCTCCCGGCGGGTGTTCGGCGTCGGGGGGTGCGCTGAGGCAGCATGAAGAGGTGACAACGAGCGTGCAGGAGCTGGCCGAGCTGGTGGCCGGTGGTCAGGTGGTCGTGCTCAGCGGGGCGGGCCTGTCCACCGAGTCGGGCATCCCGGACTATCGGGGGCCCTCCGGGGTGGCCCGGCGGCACACCCCGATGACGTACCAGGCGTTCACCCGTGACCCCGTCGCCCGGCGGCGGTACTGGGCGCGTAGCCACCTCGGGTGGCGGTTGATCGCGCGGGCGACGCCGAACGCGGGGCATCGGGCGGTGGCCCGGTTGCAGGACGCCGGCCTGGTCGACGCGGTGATCACGCAGAACGTGGACGGGTTGCACGGCGCGGCGGGCAGTGACCGGGTGGTGGAGTTGCACGGTCGCCTGGACGAGGTGACCTGCCTGGACTGCGGCAACCTGACCTCCCGCGAGGAGGTGGACCGGCGGCTGCGCGAGGCGAACCCCGACTTCGTGGCCCGGGTGGCCGCGGTCAACCCGGACGGTGATGTTGATCTCCCTGACGAGCAGGTGGCGCAGTTCCGGCCGGTGGACTGCGGGATCTGCGGGACGGGGATGCTGAAACCGGACGTGGTGTTCTTCGGCGAGACGGTGCCGCCGCAGCGGGTGGCGCGGTGTTTCGCGCTGGTGGAGCAGGCCCGGGCGGTGGTGGTGCTCGGGTCGTCGTTGACCGTCATGTCGGGCCGCCGGTTCGTGATCCGGGCCGCGAAGCAGGGCATTGCGGTGGCGATCGTCAACCAGGGGCCGACCCGGGGTGACGGGTACGCCACGGTGCGCGTCGACGCGCCGCTGGGGGAGGTGCTGCCGGCGCTCGCCGAGCGGGTCACCGGCGCGTCGGCGGTGCCGGTGTGACAGTCGTCCCCGGGTAGGACATCTGCCGGAAACACCGGCGCTGGTAGCGTTGACCATGCCGGTACCACCCACGTGGGAGAGACCGCCCGGCAGTTCGGGCGGCGCCGAAGGGGCAAATCCTCCCCGGAACCTCTCAGGCAAAAGGACCTCGTGGGCAGGCACTGTGGAGCGCCCGTGGGGTGTGACAGAGGGGGAGGCCGACCCGTCGACCTCGCCCGGGAGCGCCCCTGATGTCCCTAGAGCAGTTCGCCACCCGTCACATCGGCCCCGGCCCCGACGACGAGCGCCGCATGTTGGAGGTCGTCGGCCACGAATGCATCGACGAGCTGATGGACGCCGCGATCCCCGAGGTGATCCGCTGGCACGGCACCCTCGACCTGCCGGCGGCGGCCACCGAAGCCGAGGCCATCGCCGAGCTGCGGGCCCTGGCGGCCCGCAACACCGTCGCCGTCTCGATGATCGGACTGGGGTACCACGGTACGCACACCCCGGCGGTGATCCGCCGTAACGTCCTCGAAGACCCGGCCTGGTACACGGCGTACACGCCGTACCAGCCGGAGATCAGCCAGGGGCGCCTGGAGGCGCTGCTGAACTTCCAGACCATGGTGACCGACCTGACCGGCCTGGCCACCGCGAACGCCTCGATGCTCGACGAGGGCACCGCCGCGGCGGAGGCGATGACCCTCGCGCGCCGCGCGTCCAAGAGCAAAAGCAGCGTGTACGTCGTCGACGCCGACGCCCTGCCGCAGACCATCGCGGTGATCACCAGCCGGGCGGTGCCGCTCGGCATCGACGTGCGGGTCGTCGACGTCGCGCGCGACGAGTTGCCGGCCGAGTTCTTCGGCCTGCACCTGCAGTACCCGGGGGCGTCCGGTGCGGTCCGTGACCACTCCGCCCTCGTGACGGCGGCGCACGCCGCGGGTGCCCTGGTGACCGTCGCGGCGGACCTGCTGGCGTTGACGTTGCTGCGGGCGCCGGGGGAGATCGGCGCGGACATCGCCGCCGGCACCACCCAGCGGTTCGGCGTACCCATGGGCTTCGGTGGGCCGCACGCCGGTTACCTGGCGGTGCGCGCGGGCCTGGAGCGGATGCTGCCCGGGCGCCTGGTCGGGGTGTCCCGTGACGCGGACGGCAACCCGGCGTACCGGCTGGCGTTGCAGACCCGCGAGCAGCACATCCGGCGGGAGAAGGCCACCAGCAACATCTGCACCGCGCAGGTGCTGCTCGCGGTGATGGCCGGCATGTACGCCGTCTACCACGGCCCGGACGGGCTGCGGGACATCGCGGCGCGTACCCACGCCATGGCGGCGCGGCTCGCGGCCGGCCTGCGCGCCGGGGGCGTGGACGTCGCGGACGTCGCGTTCTTCGACACCGTCACCGCGACCGTGCCGGGCGGCGCGGCGCGGGTCGTAGCGGCCGCCGCCGAGCGGGGTGTGAACCTGCGCCTCGTCGACGCCGACCGGGTGGGGATGTCCTGCGACGAGACGACCACCGACGCGCACCTGCGCGAGGTGTGGGCGGCGTTCGGGGTGCCCGCGTTCGACGGTGACGCCGACGCGGCCCTGCCCGGCGACCTGGCCCGGACGACCGACTTCCTGACCCACCCGGTGTTCCGCAGCCACCACTCTGAGACGGCGATGCTGCGCTACCTGCGGCGGCTGTCGGACTTCGACTACGCCCTGGACCGGGGCATGATCCCCCTCGGTTCGTGCACGATGAAGCTGAACGCGACCACCGAGATGGAGCCGGTCAGCTGGGCGGAGTTCGCAAACCTCCACCCGTTCGCGCCGGACGACCAGACCGTCGGGTACCGGGAGATGATCGGCCAGGTGGAGTCGTGGCTGGCCGAGGTGACCGGCTACGACGCGGTCAGCGTGCAACCGAACGCCGGGTCGCAGGGTGAGCTGGCCGGGCTGCTGGCGATCCGCTCGTACCACGCGTCGCGGGGCGAGTCGCACCGCGACGTGTGCCTGATCCCGTCGTCGGCGCACGGCACGAACGCGGCCAGCGCGGTGATGGCCGGCATGCGGGTCGTCGTGGTGGCCTGCGACGACGACGGCAACGTCGACCTCGTCGACCTCGACGCGAAGATCGACAAGCACCGGGACGCGCTCGCCGCGATCATGGTGACGTACCCGTCGACGCACGGTGTGTACGAGACGGGCATCGCGTCGCTGTGCGCGAAGGTCCACGACGCCGGCGGTCAGGTGTACGTCGACGGGGCGAACCTCAACGCGCTCGTCGGGTACGCCAAGCCCGGCAAGTTCGGCGCGGACGTGTCGCACCTGAACCTGCACAAGACGTTCTGCATCCCGCACGGCGGCGGCGGCCCCGGCGTCGGCCCGGTGGCGGTCCGCGCGCACCTGGCGCCGTTCCTGCCCGGCGACCCGCTCGGCGCGCACGTCGACGCCACGCCGGCGATCTCGGCGGCGAAGTACGGGTCGGCGGGCATCCTGCCGATCCCGTGGGCGTACCTGCGGATGATGGGCGCCGAGGGGCTGACCCGGGCCACCGGCGTGGCGGTCCTCGCGGCGAACTACGTGGCGGCGCGGCTGCGTGAGCACTACCCGGTGCTGTACACGGGCAACAAGGGCCTCGTCGCGCACGAGTGCATCCTCGACCTGCGTCCGTTGACGAAGGCGACCGGCGTGAGCGTGGACGACGTGGCGAAGCGACTCATCGACTACGGCTTCCACGCGCCGACGATGTCGTTCCCCGTCGCGGGGACGCTGATGGTGGAGCCGACCGAGAGCGAGGACCTGGCCGAGCTGGACCGGTTCTGCGACGCGATGATCGCCATCCGTGCGGAGATCGAGCAGGTCGGCTCGGGGCAGTGGCCGGCGGGGGACAACCCCCTGGCGAACGCGCCGCACACCGCGGCGATGGTCAGCGGTGACGAGTGGCCGCACCCGTACCCGCGGTCGGTGGGCGCGTACCCGGCGGGCGTGGACCGGGCCGGGAAGTACTGGCCGCCGGTGCGGCGGATCGACGGCGCGTACGGCGACCGGAACCTGGTCTGCTCGTGCCCGTCGCCGGAGGCGTTCGAGGACTGACGTGGGGCACGCCGGGGCGGGCGGGTTTCGGCCCGTCCCGGCAGCCGCTGCGCGGATGGGCAGCGACTCGGTGTGGTGACGCTGGGTGGTCGTTCAGGCCACGAGGGCGTGGCGGGCGGGACCGCGGTGGGGTGCGATGCTGCTGCCGTCGGGGAGCAGCTCGCCGGTGTCCTCGAAGACGATGACACCATTGCAGAGCAGGCTCCAGCCCTGCTCAGGGAAGCAGGCGAGGACCCGGGCGGCTTCCCGGTCGGTGGCTTCAGCGGAGGGGCAGGTCGGTTGGTGCTGGCACATCGGGTTCTCCGGACTGTGGGGGCACTGTGTCATGGTTCACATGACCAGTGACGCACAGTACCAAGCGAAAGTGTCCAGCATCGAGCAGGTGTCGGGTTGGCGCACGGGAAATCCACTGAACGGATGAGGAAGATCGGACCATACGGCGTGGAACCGCTCCCACAGGTGCTGGTCGATGTGCCCGCCGCACCGCCCGGATGCCGCGACACCCTCGTCGAACGGGCCCGCCTGCAGTGGCGCCGCACCGACGGCGGCGACCCCGCCGCCCTCGCCCAGGAGTTCCTGGCCGGGCACGGCCTGGACCTGTCCGACCTGAACCGACCCGCGCCCGCCCACCCGGACGGCGGCGCCTGCGGCGCGGCGCTCTACCTGTCCGCCGCCGCCGGCGCGCTGCTCGCCGGCGCACCGGTCGGCGCGCCGGAGCCGGCGCCGGCCCTGCCCGACCTCGCCGTCGTCGTCTACCACCACGGACCCGCCCGCGTCGCCCCCACCGACCCGGCCACACCGTGGTGGCTCGGCCCGTGGACCGAGAGTTGGACACCCGCGCAGCACGCCGCCGCCGTCGAGGCCGTCCGCGCCGCCATCGGCCGCGGCGACGTCTACCAGAGCAACCTCGTCGGGCACGCCGCCGCCCCCTACACCGGCGACCCGCTGCCGGCCCTGCGTCGCCTCGGCGCGCTACCCGGCGCCCGCTACGGCGGCGTCCTGACCGGCGACGGCTGGGCCATCGGCTGCGCGTCCCCGGAAACCCTCGTCGAGCTGCACGACGGGCACCTCATCACCCGCCCCATCAAGGGCACCCGCCCCGCCACCGCCACCGGCCGCGCCGAACTGCTCACCAGCGCCAAGGAACGCGCCGAACACATCATGATCGTCGACCTGGAACGCAACGACCTGGCCCGGATCGCCCGCACCGGCACCGTCACCGTCGACGACCTGTTCGCCGTGCGCCGCTGGTGCGACCTGTGGCAGGCCGAGTCCACCGTCCGCGCGCGGGCCGCCGACGGCCTCGGCCTCGCCGACCTGCTCCGCGCCACCTGCCCCGGCGGCTCCGTCACCGGCGCACCGAAACTCGCCGCCCTCACCCACATCGCCGCCGCCGAACCCGTCGGCCGGGGCGCCAGCATGGGCGCCCTCGGCTGGGTCGCGCCCGGCCGCATCGACCTCGGCCTGACCATCCGCACCGCCGCCGCCGACGGCGACACCCTGCACACCTGGGCCGGCGGCGGCATCACCTGGGACAGCGACCCCACCGCCGAGGTCGCCGAGGCCGCCGCGAAGACCGCACCGGTACGCGCCGCCCTGGCCGGACACTGACACCACCACCGGCGGCGATAGGCTGACCGGCATGACCATGCGGCCCATCCGGATCATCGGCGACCCCGTCCTGCGCACCGAGTGCGAGCCGGTCACCACCTTCGACGCCGAGCTGCGCGCCCTGGTCACCGACCTGATGGACACCCTGCTCGGCGAGCCCGGCCGCGCCGGCGTCGCCGCACCCCAGATCGGCGTCGACGCCCAGGTGTTCGTCTACGACGCCGACGGCCACCGCGGCCACCTCATCAACCCCACCCTCGAGCTCTCCGAGGAGACGCAGGACGACGAGGAGGGCTGCCTGTCCATCCCCGGGCTGTACTTCCCGACCGTGCGGGCCCTGCACGCCACCGCCCACGGCGTCGACCAGCACGGCGAGCCGCTGACCATCAGCGGCAGCGGATTCCTCGCCCGCGCCCTGCAACACGAGACCGACCACCTGCGCGGCACCCTCTACGTCGACACGCTGCGCGGCGACGTCCGCCGCCGGGCCCTGCGCGAGATCCGCGCCGGCCGCTTCGACTCACCTAGCCGCCGCGGCTGATCCTCCTTTCGGAGGCGGTACGCGGACCACGCGCCCGAAGACCCAGGCCGTCGCCGGCGCTGCCAGCGGGGGAGACCACCGCACGTTCGCACGACGACGCTCCACAGCGTTGACACCCCCACGCCACCCCTGTCAGACTTCTATGACACCGCCTGTCAGGTAAATCTGACAGGGTGCTGGGCGGAGAGGGAACGACGATGAGCGGCACCTTGCCGACCGGTGACGAACTCGTACCACTGCTGGCCGCGCTGGCCAGCCCACACCGGCTACGAATCCTCGCCGCCCTGGCGCGGCAACGCACCTACGTCAGCGACCTCGCACGCCAACTGCACATGAACCGACCCCTGCTCTACATGCACCTGCAAAAGCTGGAAGCCGCCGGCCTGGTGACCGGCGAACTGGTCACCGCGCCCGACGGCAGCTCGGTGAAGTACGTCCAGGCCGTGCCGTTCACCCTCGCCCTGGACCTGACCGCGATCGTGCTGGCCGCACAGAGCCTGACCGGCACCACAGACAAGGAGACGTGAGCGATGACCCCCCAACTGGCACTGGACGTGGCGCAGACCTCCACCCTCGCCGTGACGGCGATCGTCCTCGCGGCGGTCACTGTCGCCGGCCTCATCACGACCGGCATCTACCGCGCCCGCTACGCGGCAGCCCGCGAGGAGAGCTACCGCTCCCTCGCCGAACGCGGCACCGACAGCGCCCAGGCCACCGCAGCCGCGCTCAAGGGCGTCCGCGACGAACTCGGCGAGGTCCAGCAGCGACTGGCCGCGCTCGAGAAACTGCTGAGCCAGATCGGCTGACGGCAGCCGACAACGCAGGAGGGCAACCACCATGGACACCCGTACGTCACCGACGCGGACCTGCCGCCTCCTCGCCGCAGCCGCCTGCGTGCTCGCCCTGACCACGACGCCCGGACCCGCCATCGCCAGCCCCACGACCCCGGACGAGCTGACCACCAGCGAACGCTACCTGCACACCTACCAACAGCAGACCCGGGCGCCCGGCCTGGCATACGCGGTGATACGCGGCACCCAGGTGATCCAACGCGGCGCGTGGGGCGTCGACGGCAACGGACGGCCCATGACCACCCAGACGCCGTTCCTGCTCGGCTCCACCAGCAAATCGTTCACCGCGCTCGCCGTGACCCAGCTTGCCGAGTCCGGCCAGATCAACCTGGACACCACTGTCGCCACCTACCTACCCTGGCTGCGCCTGGCCGACCCGGCCACCACCCGGACCGTCACCGTCCGGCACCTCCTGACCCACACCAGCGGCCTGCCCCAGGTCTGGAGCACCGACCTGACCGACCGCTACGACAACGAGCCCGGCGGCCTGACCCGATCGGTACGCGACCTCACGACAGTGCGGCCCATCGCCGGCGTCGGAGAGACCTACCGGTACAGCGACGCCAACTACATGATCCTCGGCGCGCTCGTCGAGAACGTCACCGGCGACACCTTCGGCCGCTACCTGCGCCGCAACGTGCTCGACCCGCTGGCCATGACACACTCCGCCGCCACCGCCGACGAAGCCCGCGCCGCCGCCCTCCCGCCCGGACACCGGTACTACCTCGGTCGGCCACAACGCTTCGCCGCACCGTTCGACACCGCCGGAGTGCCCTACGGCTTCCTCGCCGCCAGCCTCGACGACCTCACCCACTACGCCATCGCCCACCTCGACGACGGCCGCTACGCCCAGAACACGCTCCTGAGCCCACAGGGCATACGCCAGCTGCACACCGGCACCGTCGACACCGGCCACGGCACCTACGGCCTCGGCTGGCAGAACAGCACCCTCGACGGCGTCGGCGCACCCATCGTCTGGCACGCCGGCGCAACCCCCGACTACTTCACCCACATCGTGCTCGCCCCCGAGACAAACCTCGGCGTGGTCGTCATGACGAACGTCTACGGCCTGGCGATGGACGCGCCACTGAGCGCCGCAGCGTTCAACCTGGCCCGCATCCTGCACGGCGGCACCCCCGCCACCGCCACCGCCACCGCCGACCCCGTCCACAACTGGACCCTGGCCGGACTCCTCGCCGTCGCCACCGCGCTGCTCAGCACCCTCGGATGGTCCCTCATCCGCGCCCGCCGCACCCGGCGGCAGGACCCCCGCACGCCGGCCCGGACGACCACCGTCACCCTCCTCTGGCTCGCCGGCTGCGCCACCGTCGCCATAGCCGCCGCCCGGCAGTTGCCCCGCCTCTTCCAAGGCGCCGACCTGGCCAAACTATCTCTATGGGCACCCGACATCGGTCACGCCATCGCCCTCGTCATCGCCCTGTCGGCCGCCCTCGCCCTGACCCGCCTCGCCATCGGCATCCACACGATGACGACCCGACGCCCCCGCCAGCGCATCGCAGGCCACCCACGCCCGCTGACCCGCCAAGGGTGATCAGCCAGCCACCCACTGGTCGTAACCCAGCTTCGCCACCAACGCCAGCACCACCACCAGCAACACCACCCGCACGAACCCCGACCCGCGGCGCAACGCCATCCGCGCACCCACCACCGCACCCGCGATGTTGCACACCGCCATCGCCGCGCCCAACCACCACCACACGTGCCCGGTCAGCGCGAACACCACCAACGCGCCCAGGTTCGTCCCGGCGTTGACGACCTTCGCCATCGCCGACCCGTGCACGAAGTCCGCACCCACCAACGCCGTGAACGCCAACACCAGGAACGTGCCCGTACCCGGCCCGATCAACCCGTCGTACAGCGCGATACCCACCCCGGCCACACCGACCGCCGCCACCACCCGCACCCGGGTCCGCCGCGCCGGCACCGCCACCACCCCCAACCGGGGACGCAGCAGCACGAACACCGCCACCGCCACCAGAACCACCAACACCACCGGCCGGTACGCCGACGCCGGCACCGCCCCGGCCAACGCCGCGCCCACCCCCGCGCTGAGCACCGCCACACCCGCCGCCGGCCCCGCCAGCCGCCAGTCCACCTTCGTGCGCCGCGCGTACGTCGCCGCCGCCGTCGCCGTCCCGAAGATCGCCGCCAACTTGTTCGTGCCCAATGCGGTGGCCACCGGCACCCCCGGCGCGGCCACCAACAACGCCGGCAGCAGCAGCAACCCACCACCACCGACCACGGCATCCACCCACCCGGCCATCGCCGCGGCGGCCAGCAGGGTACTCAGCGATACGACGTCCACGGGCGGCAATTCTCCCCACCCGACCCGCGTAAGCAGCCCGTGAAGTGGCACGACTCACCGCTCACCGGCCACGCCGACGCCGTAACCACACCCCCCACGCCCCGACCGCCACGAACACCAGCATCGAACACAGCAACACCTTCACCACCCGGCAACCCTGCCACGGGGACGTAAGGTGCAGGAGTGCGCCTGGCCACCTTCAACCTGCTGCACGGACGATCCCTCACCGACGGCCTCGTCGACGCCGACCGACTCGCCGCCGCCGTACACGCCCTCGACGCCGACGTCCTCGCCCTGCAGGAGGTCGACCGCGACCAACACCGCAGCGGCAACCTCGACCTCACCGCCATCGCCGCCCGCGCCCTCGACGCGCCACACCACCGCTTCGCCGCCGCCGTCGTCGGCACCCCCGGCGAACGGTTCCGCCCCCTGCGCCACGACGACGACGGCCACGGCGAACCCTGCTACGGCATCGGCCTCATCAGCCGCCACCCCGTACGCAGCTGGCACATCACCCGACTCAAACCCGCGCCCGTACGCTCACCCGTCTACGTCCCCGGCCCCGGCGGCGGCCTCATCCTCCTCGACGACGAACCCCGCGTCGTCCTCGCCGCCATCCTGGACACCCCGCACGGCCCCCTCACCGTCGCCGCGACCCACCTGTCCTTCGTACCCGGCTGGAACGCCCGCCAACTCCGCCAGACCGTGCGCGCCCTGCGCGCCCTACCCGGCCCCCGCGTCCTGCTCGGCGACCTCAACCTCCCCGCCGGCCCGGCCCGCCTCGTGTCCCGCTGGCAGCCACTCGGCCGACGCCCCACCTACCCCGCCGGACAACCCCGCGTCCAACTCGACCACATCCTCGCCGACCGACACGCCCTCGACGCGCTCCCACCCGTCCGGGCCGTCACCACCCCGGCGTCCACCATCTCCGACCACCGACCCCTGCTCGTCGACCTCGGCTGAACGGCACGGACCACCGTGAGCACACCGTCACCGGCAACCCGGATCACCCACATCGGCGGACCCACCACCCTCATCGAGGTCGCCGGCTGGCGCATCCTCACCGACCCCACCTTCGACCCACCCGGACGCCGCTACACCTTCGGCTGGGGCACCGCGTCACGCAAGACCACCGGCCCCGCCATCGCCGCCACCGACCTCGGCCCCATCGACGCCGTCCTGCTCAGCCACGACCACCACGGCGACAACCTCGACGACACCGGCCGCGCGCTGCTCACCACCGCCGGCACCGTCCTCACCACCACCGCCGGCGCACGCCGCCTCGGCCACCACACCCACGGCCTACGCCCCTGGCAGACCACCCGTCTGGTACGCCCCGGCTGCCCCACCATCGACGTCACCGCCACCCCCTGCCGACACGGCCCACCACTGAGCCGCCCCCTCGTCGGCGACGTCATCGGCTTCGCACTGCGCTGGCCCGGCCAACACCACGGCGCACTGTGGATCACCGGCGACACCGTGCTGACCCGCCGCGTACGCCAGGTACCCACCCGCATCCGCGTCGGCACCGTCCTGCTGCACCTCGGCGGCGTCAGGTTCCCCATCACCGGCCCACTGCGCTACTCCATGACCGCCCGACATGCGGTACGCCTGTGCGCCACACTGCGCCCGCACACCACGATCCCCGTGCACTACGAAGGCTGGCAGCACTTCCAGGAACCCCGCGACGTCATCGAACGGACGTTCACCACCGCACCACCCGCCGTGTGCGACAGCCTCCGCTGGCTCCCACCGGGGGAGCCCACCACGATCGCCGTCTGACCGCGCTCATCCCCGGTCCGCCACCAGAGCAGCCAACACCCGATGGGTACGACTCGCGCGGATCGCCTCACGCTGCTGCCCGGCCGTCACCTCGATGTACGTCTGCGACGACGCCAACGACGCGTGCCCCAGCAACCGCATGATCTCCGCCGCGCTCGCCCCGTCCTCCGCCAACCGGGTCGCGAACGTGTGCCGCAACGCGTGCAACCGCGCCCCCTTCGGCACCCGGTCACCGATACCCGCCCGCCGGTAACACGACTCGACCAGATACTGCAGACCACCCCGGCGCAACGGCTCACCCCGCCGATCCACCAGCAACGCCGAGTCCGGGCGTACCGACCGCGACCCGAAACGCCGCGCCCGACTGGCCAGGTAGTCCGCCAGCACCCGGTCCAGATCCGCCTCGATCGGCACCACCCGGGGCCGCCCACCCTTGCCGGCCACCTCCACCCGCCGCTCACCCGGACGCCCACCCAGCGACCCCACCCGCAACGCCAGCAGCTCCGACAGGCGCAGCCCGGCGCAGAGCGCCACCGCCAGCACCGCCACGTCCCGCTCCGGCCACGGATCCCGCTGCCGCCCGTCGTCACGCGCCACCGACGCCAGCAGCACCTCGGGCGTGTCCGCGCCGCGCAGCGGCTTCGGCTCGGGCAGGACGGCCCGGGGCCGGTCGACCGCCGGCATCGGGTTGCCCGCCACCACACCGTCGGTCACCAGGAACGTGAAGAAGCTGTTCCAGGTGGACCAGGCGCGGTGCACCGACGCGGGGGCCCGGGGAGCGGCGAACCGGGCGAACGCCGCCCGCAGCACCCGGGGGGACAGGTCGGCGATCGTCAGCTCGTCGAGGGGGAGGGGAGTGGCGGCACAGTCGGCCACCAGGGCAGCGACCGCGTACAGATCCCGTCGGTAGGCCGCCAGGGTGTGGGGGGAGGGCTTGCGAGTGGCCCGGGCCGTCAGGAACTCCTCGATCAGCACCTTGAGCGATTCGTCCTGTTTGTCATGCATAAGCCATATTATGCATGATTCTCGCGTTGCCCGACAGGGAGGGGAGAGGGGGAGCGCGGACGACACCGGACTCGCCAACCCGGTCACCGGGCGACCGGCAGCCCAGCGGGGCTGCTGCTGCGCGCGCAGCACGTTGACGTTCGAGGCGAGGCGAGGCGAGGGCGACGCGCTGACGTTCGAGGGTGGAGCCGCGGCAATGCTGCGCGGGACGCCCGAGGCGTGCCATCCGCCCGAAGCGGCGTGACCCGACGCTCTCGATCCACGAGATGCGCCCATGATCGTGCTCGATCCAGGATCGAGTGGTCTCGGCGCGCGGTGGAGGCCACTACTTCACGGTTCGTGCACGATCTCGACGGTGTGCACCCGCTCCCGATGGGTGTGCGGCCACGGGTGCGGGGCAGGTCGGGGGTGGGCCTTCCACGGTTTACTTTACATAATGTGCATTATCGAATGTGGAGCGGCACCCGGGGATGGACCCGGTGGGCTAGCGTGTCGTCGATCTACTGGGGAGATTCCCCGCAGCCTTGTAGGGAAAGAAGCAACTACGTGTCTTTGTGGAAGAAGACCGCGCTCGTCGCGGTCTCGGCGCTCACCGCACTCGCCGCCTCCGCCTGCGCAGTGGCGACCGGCTCGTCGGGTTCGTCCGACGCACCGAAGCAGACCAGCGTCCTTGAACTGCTCGCCAGCGACCTCAAGGGGTCGCTGCAGAAGACGATGGACACCACCGACAAGAGCGACTCGGTGACCCTGACGATGACGGGCACCGCCGGTGGCGAGAAGATCTCGATGCAGGGTGTCCTGGACCTGGGTGACCCGGTCAAGGCCGAGATGACGATGGCGGACGCGAAGGACGGCCCGACCGTCGTCCGGCTGATCGGGACGGCGTTCTACGTCGAGGTGCCGGCGAAGGACCGCGCCAACATGGGCGGTAAGCGCTGGCTGAAGATGGACATGGGCAGCATCGGCCAGCAGGCCGGGATGGACTTCAGCAAGCAGTTCGAGGACATCGACCCGACCAAGCAGGTCAAGACGCTGCTCGCGTCCGAGGGTGTGACGGTCGTCGGTGAGGAGACCGTCAACGGGGCGAAGACGGTCCACTACACCGTCACCACTCCGGTGGCCACGCAGTTGGCTCAGGTCGACGCCAAGCTGCGGGCCGGTGTGGAGAAGCAGTTCGCCGCGGCGGGCGTCAAGGAGGTCAAGGTCGACCTGTGGGTCGATGAGCAGTACCGGCCGCGTCGGGCGGGCACGAACATGGGCGCGATGGGCGACGTGCTGGTCGACTACACCGACTACGGCAAGCCGGTCAGCATCGAGACGCCGCCGGCGGCGGAGACCACCGACTTCGCCGAGATGTTGCAGGGGCTGAAGGGCCTGGCCGCCGAGAACTGATCGGCGCGGTGTGGCTGCCCGGCCGACGCGGAGACGTGTCGGCCGGGCAGCGCCGTTTTCGCCGCCCGCTCCCCCAGCTCGGTCAGTCGAACTGGTCGGCCAGTTTGCGCAGCTTGTCGACGTACGCCGGCCAGTCGTAGTCGGGGATGGCGGTGCCGTCCTGCCGCCACCCGATCGCTCCGTCGTGCTGCTCGCGCATGATGTCCAGCTGGCCGGCGTGCCGGGCGAGGTCGCCGGTGACGTGCATGATGACCCGGGCCAGTGTCACGTCCTGCCGGCCGGGCTGCCACCAGGGCACCTGCCCCGGCGCGTCGAGCGGTAGCTGGTTGATCGTCTCGTCCGCGAAGGCGCCGACGCGGCGGTACAGGTCGATGAGGCCGTCCTTGGTCTCGGTCTCGGTCGCGTACCAGTCCGCCTGGGGGTCGTCGTCGAAGGCGGTGAGTGGGACCAGTTCCGCCGGGGTCGGGAACTCGCGGCCGAAGGTGGGCCCGAAGTAGGCGGCCTCGACGTTGAGGCAGTGTTTGACGACTCCCAGCATGTTGTTGCCTGTGGTGGTGCGGGGCGTTCGGGCGTCGCGTTCGCCGATGCCGTCGAGTTTCCAGATCAGGTCGTCGCGGCTCCTCTGGAGGTAGTAGTGCATCGCGGCCTTGGTGTCGCCCAGGTCAGCCATGGCGGTCATTGTGGCGTACGGGTCTGACGCTGTCCGGTTCGGTGGAGCCAGGCCCGGGTGTGGGCGCGGAGCAGGGCGGGTTGTTCGAAGGGCAGGTAGTGCCCGGCCTCGTCGAGGGTGGTGTAGGTGCCTCGGGGGTAGCGGCGCATGGCGTGGAACTGGTCGGCGTAGCCGACGATGCCGTCCTGGCGGCCGGTGAGTACGGTGACCGGCCCGTGGAAGGGGGTGTCGGCGGTCTCGTCGGGGAGCGCGTATCCGGGTCCTGTTCGCAGTTCCTGCTGGAAGGTGTGGTCGCCGGGGCCGCCGGTGTTGAGGGCGTGTACGACGGTGGCGACGACGGTTGGGGTGCGGTGGCCCAGCGCGGTGTCGAGGTGTGGGCGCAGGTCGGTGGGGGCGGCGTCGAGCCAGCCGGTGGGTCCGGGGGGCGGACGGTGCTCGGGCAGGGTGCGGCTGGCCGGTGCGATGGTGATGCCGGGGCAGACGAGGAGCAGGCCGCGGACGAGGTCGGGGCGTTGGCGGGCGATGCCGGCGGCGAGGTAGGCGCCGTAGGAGGCGCCGGCCAGCAGGGCCGGGGCGTCGATGTGGTGGTCGAGCCAGGCGCAGATGGTGGTCAGCAGCGCCTGGGAGGTGGGCGGGCAGGTGGGTGGGGTGTCGCCGTGGCCGGGCAGGTCCAGGTATGTCTCGCGCAGGCCGGTGTCGGCGAGGGCGGGGTGGAAGGCGGCGGCGGTGGCGGCGCGGGTGGTGCCGAACATCGGTAGGCACACGATGTCGGGGCCGGCTTGCGGTGAGCGGTCGGCTGCCAGGGGCATGCTGGTCCCTCTCGGGGCGTGGGGGTGTTACCGCGTCATCTTCCGTCGTGGCGGATGGGCGGGTGGGGGTGTCGCCGACCTCACTGTGGGCCGTTCGCTGGGAATTCCGCTGGCGGGACGCGCCGTTGTCCGTTCGGAAGATCAGGTTCTCATGATCGGATGGAAGTGCCATGCGCGTGCGCTCAGACGCGGTTGTGCTGTTCGGCGTGACAGGTGATCTTGTCTCGAAGAAGCTGTTTCCGGCGTTGTACGAGTTGACCCGGCGGGGACGTCTCGACGTTCCGGTGATCGGGGTGGCCCGCTCCCCCTGGGATGATCAGCAGTTGGTGACGACCGCCCGTAGGTCGGTGGCGGAGGCGACCGACGAGGTGGACGACGGGACGTTCGACGCGTTGGCGGACAACCTGTCGATGATCTCCGGGGATTACGCGGATCCGGCGACGTACGAGCGGCTGGCGGAGCGTCTGCGCGACGCGCGGCGGCCGATCTTCTACCTGGCGATTCCGCCGATGGTGTTCGGTTCGGTGGTGCGGGGCCTGGCGGCGGTCGGGTTGGCCGATCGTGGTCGGGTGATCGTGGAGAAGCCGTTCGGGCGTGACCTGGCGTCGTCGCAGGATTTGGATCGGACGCTGGGGGCGGCGTTCGACGCGAGTCGGGTGTTCCGGATCGACCACTACCTCGGCAAGGAGGCGGTGGAGGGTTTGTACGCGTTCCGGTTCGCGAACCGGCTGTTCGAGCCGTTGTGGAACCGTGAGCACATCGACAACGTGCAGGTGACGCTCGCCGAGGGTTTCGGTACGCAGGGTCGGGCCGGTTTCTACGACACGGTGGGTGCGACGCGGGACGTGTTGCAGAACCACATTTTGCAGGTCGTGGCGTTGATCGCGATGGACGCGCCGGTGCGTGACGACGTTGACGCGTTCCGTGAGGCGGAGGCGGCGGTGCTGCGGCAGGTCGTGCCGTTGGCGCCGGAGTCGACGGTGCGGGGGCAGTACGCGGGATACCGGGACGAGCCGGGTGTCGCGCCGGGTTCGAACACGGAGACGTTCGTGGCGACGCGGTTGACGGTGGATTCGCCCCGGTGGGCGGGTGTGCCGTTCTATCTGCGGACGGGTAAGTCGTTGCCGGGGACGGCGACGGAGGTGGTGGTGGAGTTCAAGCGGCCGCAGCGGTCGTTGATCCCGGCCGAGGGTGGCGCCGTGGCGCCGGCGAACCTGTTGCGGTTCCGGTTGGGTCGTGGGGACGGCATCACGATGTCGATCCAGGCGAAGAGTCCGGGCGCGGAGGTGGCGAGTCGGCCGGTGAACCTGTCGGTGGACTTCGGTGCGGCTCTGGGTCGGCGTCAGGAGGCGTACGAGCGGTTGCTCGACGACGCGATGAACGGGCAGCATCTGCGGTTCGCGCGGGCGGAGACGATTCGGCAGGAGTGGCGGATCGTGGAGCCGATCCTGGATCTGGCGGCGCCGGTGCTGTCGTACGACAAGGGCAGTTGGGGTCCGGCGGACGCGGATGCCCTCGCCGGTGGCTGGCACGCGCCGGACCTGGGGTAGTCCCGGCGTGGGCTGAGTGACCGCTCAGCTCACGGGAGGGACCGTCCGGCGACGGTGAGGTTTGCTCCTCGGGGGCGGGGTGGGCACGTTGGGGCCACGTTTCGTCCGCCTCGGAGAGGAAGCAGCGCATGCTGTCCGCACTCGATCGTCGGCACACCGTCGCGCCGCCCGGCTACAGCCGGTGGCTCATTCCCCCGGCGGCGTTGGCCATCCACCTGTGTATCGGTCAGGTCTACGCCACGAGCGTCTACAAGAATTCCTTGATCGCCCACTTCGACACGGGTCAGACCGCGATCGGGGTGATCTTCAGTATCGCGATCGTGATGCTGGGGTTGTCGGCCGCGGTGGCCGGGACGTGGGTGGAGGCGAACGGGCCGCGTAAGGCGATGTTCGTGTCGGCCTGTTTCTGGGCGGCGGGTTTCCTCGTCGGGTCGTTGGGCATCGCCACGAAGCAGTTGTGGCTGCTGTACCTGGGGTACGGGCTGCTGGGCGGCATCGGCCTGGGTATCGGTTACATCTCCCCCGTGTCCACGTTGATCAAGTGGTTCCCGGACCGGCCGGGTCTGGCGACCGGTTTGGCGATCATGGGGTTCGGTGGTGGGGCGATGGTGGCCTCTCCCCTGTCGCGGCAGTTGCTGTCGTTCTACGACCCGGGTTACGACCCGTCGAACGCGGGTTCGACGGCGTCGGGCAGCGCGCTGGTGTGGTTGTTCGTGACGCTGGGCCTGGGCTACTTCGTGATCATGATGTTCGGGGTGGCGAACGTACGGGTGCCGGCCGAGGGGTGGCGGCCGGCGGGCTTCGACCCGGCGTCGGTGGCGGCGAAGCCGTTGGTCACCACGGCGAACGTGTCGGCGGCGAACGCGGTGAAGACCCGGTCGTTCTGGCTGTTGTGGGTGGTGTTGTTCTGCAACGTGACGGCCGGTATCGGGATCCTGGAGCAGGCCAGCCCGATGATCCAGGACTTCTTCCGGGACAACGGGACGTCGGCGGTGTCGGTGGCGGCGGCCGGTGGGTTCGTGGGTCTGCTGTCGCTGTTCAACATGGCGGGCCGGTTCGTGTGGTCGTCGACGTCGGACGTCATCGGTCGTAAGCCGATCTACCTGGTGTATCTCGGTGTGGGCATGGTCATGTACGCGCTGTTGGCCCTGTTCGGGCACACGGCGACGGCGTTGTTCGTGTTGTTCGCGTGCGTGATCCTGTCGTTCTACGGCGGTGGGTTCGCGACCGTGCCGGCGTACCTGCGGGACCTGTTCGGCACGTACCAGGTGGGGGCGATCCACGGCCGGTTGTTGACGGCCTGGTCGGCGGCGGGTGTCGCGGGTCCGCTGATCGTGAACGGGTTCCTCGACGCGCAGGGCAAGCCGGGCACGTTGACGGCGGCGGCGTACCGGCCGGCGCTGTTCACGATGGTGGGTGTGCTCGCGGTGGGCTTCGTGGCGAACCTGCTGGTGCGGCCGGTGCCGCAGCGGTACCACGAGCCGGCGGAGCAGGACGTGGACGAGGTCACGGCGGGAAGGAGCGGGACGCGATGAGTGACGACGGCCGGTACGGGCAGCAGGCCCGGTTGTGGATTTCCTGGCTGGTGGTGGCGGTGTTGTTGGGCTACGGGGTCGTACAGACGGTGATCACGGCGGCGAAGCTGTTCACGCACTGAGAGCGTGGGGCCGGGGCGCGGACCGCGTCCCGGCCCAGCCGTTCACAGGGCGCCGGAGACCCGCAGCACCGCGCCGGCGGCGTAGGAGGCCTCCGGGCTGAGCAGCCAGGCGATGGCGGCGGCGATCTCGTCGGGTTCGCCGGCGCGGCCCAACGGGACCCGGTGGGCGGCGCTGTCGGGGCGGTCGGGTACGCCGGAGTCGGCGTGGATGTCGGTGCGCACGAGGCCGGGGGCGACGCCGTTGACGCGGATGCCGCGCGGGGCGAGTTCCTTGGCCAGGCCGACGGTGAGCGTGTCGGTGGCGGCCTTGACGGCGGCGTAGTGCACGTACTCCCCCGGGCTGCCGAGGGTCGCGGCGGCGGAGGAGACGTTGACGATGGCCCCGCCGTCGGTGAGGCGGCGGGCGGCCTGCTGGGCGCAGAGGACGTACCCGATGAGGTTGACGTCGACGACGCGGCGCAGGTCGTCCACGCGCAGGTCGGTGAACGGGCCGATGAGGCTGGTGACGCCGGCGTTGTTGACCAGGCCGGTGAGGGGGCCGAGTTGCGCGGCGGCGTCGAACAGGGCGGTGACCTGGTCGGGGTCGGTGGTGTCGGCGCGTACGGCGATGGCCTGGACGCCGGTGGCGTGCAGGTCGGCCAGGACGCTCGCGGCGGCGGCGTCGTCGCGGCGGTAGCACAGGGCGATGTGGTGGCCGGCTTTGGCGAGGCGGCGGGCGGTGGCCGCACCGATGCCGCGGCCACCGCCGGTGATGACGGTGACGGGTGTCATGGCGCCTCCACTGGGTGTCGGTGGGGTTGCGCCGACGCTACCGTGACCGGCGCGGGCGGGTCGCCGTAAGGAGGGTCACACGCGGCTCTGGTGGCGCACGGGGCGTTGCGGGGGTGATCGCTTACGCTTCCCGCGCGGTCGGTCGGACAACGGAGGTGCGCGGTGGCGGGTGTGGGTGTCGGCGATGTGGTGGACGATTTCGAGTTGCCGGACGAGACGGGCACGCCGCGTCGGCTGTCGGAGTTCCTGGCGTCGGGGCCGGTGGTGCTGTTCTTCTATCCCGGGGCGATGACGCGGGGGTGTACGGCGGAGAGCTGTCACTTCCGGGACCTGGCGGCGGAGTTCACGGCGTTGGGGGCGTCGCGGGTGGGGATCAGCCGCGACGAGGTGGCCAAGCAGGCGGAGTTCTCGCAGCTGCACGGCTTCGACTACCCGCTGCTGTCCGACGTGGACGGGACGGTCGCGCGGGCGTTCGGCGTGCGGCGGCGGGTGCCGTTGGAGGCGCTGAGCACGAAGCGGATGACGTTCGTGATCGGCACGGACCGGCGGATCATCGAGGTGATCCACAGCGAGGTCAGCATGAACGACCACGCGGATCGGGCGTTGCGGGCCCTCGGCGGCTGAACCCCGTGCGGCGGGTGTCGCAGTGAGCTGGTATCAAGACAGCAATCAAACAGGTGTACGGAAGAGGGTTGTGATGGATGCCGGCCAGGGTTTGTCCACTGACGAGGTGCAGAGCATCCGGGAGGCGTTGGCGGCCGGCCGTAAGCCGAGGGTGGTGTTCACCGCGGCGGCGGGGCAGATCGCCGGTCAGGTCGGCCAGGTGGTCGACCTGACCGATCCGGACGTGTCCGACGAGTTCGTCGTGGTGCGCTTCGGTCGTGACGAGTTGCCGTTCTCCCCCGCCGATCTGGCGGTCGCGCCCAAGGGCGCGGGCCGGCGGGTGGCCGCCGAGCCGAAGGCGGAGCCGGAGCCGGAGGCGACGCCCGCGCCGGCCGCGCCGGAGTTCGTGTTGGACACGCCGCGGGTGCCCGCGCAGCGACCGGAGGAGCCGAAGGTGAGCCAGGCCGAGAAGCCGCCGGCGCGGCGGGCGGTCAAGGCCGCGAAGCCCAAGGGGCCCGCGGGTCTGACGGTGACGCTGGCGTACGCCGACGGCGAGTGGACGGTCGCCGCGCAGCAGGGCAGCAAGGCCCTCGCGAAGCCGTACGTGGTGAAGCCGGCCGAGGCGTTGAAGATGGTGGCGCTGGTGGACGTGCCGGGTGTGCAGGAGGCGGTGGAGCAGATCCTGGGCGCCGAGCGGGCCGAGGCGGAGCAGCAGGCGGAGAAGCTGCGCGCGGAGCTGGCCGAGATCGAGGCCCGGTTGGCGGAGCTGCGCGAGGCCGGCTGAGCGACGCCGACGCGCTGTGGCGCGGTCCGCCGCTCGTCGGGGCGGGCCGCGCTGGCGGGGTCAGGAGCCGCCGTGGTGCTCGAGCAGTCGGGTGAGCAGGCGGGTCAGCTGGTCGCGTTCGGCGCTCGTCAGGGGTGCGAGCAGGTCGTCCTGCACGCGGGCGACGGTGTCGGCCATCCGGTGGGCTTCGTCGGCGCCGGCCTCGGTGAGGCTGATGACGTTGCGGCGGCGGTCGGCCGGGTCGGGGGCGCGTACCACGAGTCCCCGACCGACCAGGTCGTTGACGGCGGCTACGACGTCGCTGCGGTCGATGCCGCAGCGACGTCCCAGGTCGGCTTGGCTCGCGGGGCCGTTCTCGGTCAGCGCGGCGAGCAGCCGGTAGTGGTATCCGCGGAGGTCGTGCGCGGCGAAGCCGGCGCTGATGAGCCGGCCGGCGTGGGTGGCGGCCTGGTTGAGCAGCCAGCTGGGGGTGGTCCGCAGCCCGGCGGGTGACTGCGGGGCGGTGGCGTCCATGGCGGCAGCCTAACAGCAATCGTTGGCGTGACCCACAAAGCGTGCTACGTTGGCTCTACCAACGTTGGTCAAGCCAACGTTTCGAAGGAGGCATCGTGTCCACTCTCAACGGCCAGGTCATCGGCCAGGCCCACTTCGCCACCCGCGCCCTGCTCGACCGCGCCGTCGCTCCCCTGGGCGTCGACTTCGGCCAGGTCCTCGCGCTCAACGCCCTCACCGCCGGCCCGGTCGCCCGCACTCCTCTCGTGCGGCGCCTCGCGAACGCCCGCAAGGTCGACGAGTCGGCCGTGCACGAGGTGATCGACCGCCTCGTCGACGCCGGCCTGGCGCGGCTCGACGACACCACCGAGACGCGGGTACGGCTCACCGACGCCGGCCACGCCACGCAGGCCCGCATCGCCGAGGCCGTCGGTGGGATCACCGCCCGGCTGTACGGGGACATCCCGCCCGCCGAGGCCGACGTCGCCGCCCGCGTCCTCGCGCTCGTCACCGAGCGGGCCAACGACGAGCTGGCGGGGGTCGCCTGACCCGGGACAGGGCTCAGCCGCGCCGGTTCATGGCCGCCCGGATCCTCAGCCAGGACGGGTCGGCCGCGGAGGTGTCGGTGACCGCCGCCAGGTCGCCGGACTGCCAGACCCGCGTGCCGTCGGTGAGGTCGAGATGGTCCATGTCGACCACCGACGCCTCGGTGGTGCTGGCGAGGAACGCGGTCACCGGGGCCCCGGCTGCCTCGCCCGGATCGGCCGTGCCCACCGACAGCAGCAGAAGCGTGCCGTCGGCGCCGGCGACGACAAGCTCACCGGTGGCGGTGGCCGCCAACGCGGTCACCGCCACCTCGGGCAGCACCTCGTGCTCGACCATCCGACCCTCGTCGATGTCCAGCTCGACGACCACGCCGTCGGGCGTCCCGATCCAGAGGACCTGCGGCGACGAACCGAACGCGACGTTGTGCCGAGACCAGACGTTCATCTCGTCCAACCACTCCTGCGGGTACGGATACCCGGGGCTCGGCTCCCCCAGCGTCATGCCCAGGACCCGCCGGAGCGAGGGGAACTCGAACACCTCCAGCGAGTTGTCGTACGCGTTGCCCCGTACCGCGAAGTGCCGGCCGTCCGCGCTGAAGATCGGCGCCTCGTACCCGTCGCAGTCCAGGACCAGCGCCCGGCGCAACGGCCGCAGCACCGGCCCGGTGTCCACCGCGAAGAGCACCAGCGTGGCGCCCTGGTCGCTCTCCAGGGTGCAGACGAGACCGCCCGCCGGATGCGCCACCACCCCGGTGTCCCACCGGGGACCGCGCACTGTCGTTCCGGATGCGAGGTCGAGCGCGACCGAGTGCTCCCAGCCGTCCGGCCCCTCGGCGGGCGACAACCAGAGCGTCCGACCGTCCGGGCTGAATGCCACCTCCCGCTGGTACTCGGTGCGCGTCACGCCGTCGACCGGCGAGGTGCCCGAGGGTGTCCAGGCCACGACGCTCTCGGCGTCCGCCACCGCCAACAGCGGGTCGTCGGGATGCCAGGCGGCCGACGGCGTCCGCTCATCGTCGGTGTCCTGGGCGTAGCCGGCCGAGCCCACGCCGAGGGTGCCGCGCTCGCGCAGGTGCCCGTCGCCGTACTCCCAGATCCGGATCGCGGGACGGTCGGCGTCCCACGCCGCCACCAACGCAAGGCGCGGATGCGCCAGCAGCCGCTGCGCCGTCACTCCAGAATGGACGCGAGCCAGGATCTCCACCGGCACACCGTACCGGCGCCGCCCGTCCCCGACGGGGCCGTCAGAAGTAGTCGAGCAGTTGTGCCGGTCCGCCGGCGCCCAGCAGGTCCAGGGCGTCCGGCGCGACGCCGGCGGTGTGCAGCAGACCGGCCTGGGCCACCGCGCGGGCACCGGCCGCCCCGGCGTAGAGCAGCGCGAACCCGCGCACGTCCAGCCGCAGGTCCGCCTCGGCGTCGATCCGGGCCAGCTCGGCGTCGCCGTCGGCGACGGTCAACCGCCAGGTGCCGGTGTTCCACTCGGCGAGCGGGTCGGTGAGGTGGAAGTCGACGACACCTCGGGCGTGCGCGGGCCACCCCCGGGCACGGACCGCCCGTACGACGTCGACCGGGCGGTGCATCCACAGGTCCCGCTCGTGGTCACGGGCGGCCTCCAGCGGCAGGACGGTGCTGACGGCGTCACCGTCGAGCGGGCACAGTCGCAGGGTCGGCGCGACGCTGGCCCAACTGCCGAGGACCCCGACGAGTTCCCGGGCCGCGTCGGCGGTGGTGGCCAGGGCCTCGTCGACGGTCAACACCGAGTCGGCCCCGTACCCGCGACCGCGCTCCCAGGTGGCGTAGCCGACCAGGTCGCCGTCGTCCTCGACGAGGGTGAGCCCGTCACCGGGCAGCTTCGCGTCGGCGGTGAAGAAGTCGAACAGCGTGCCCTGGCGCGTCAACATGCCGTTGCGATGACGGGCGACCCGCTCGTACAGGTCGGCGACGGCGGCCAGGTCGGCGGGCGTGCCGGCGCGGACGGTCAGGTGCGACGCGGGCCGGTGCCGGGGCAGCGCGGCGGTGGCCAGGTTGACGGTACGCAGCACACCGGCCGCCTCCCACCCGCAGGCGCGGTACGGGGCAGCGATGGTCGGGTACAGGGCGCTGACCGCCGCGCCACGGTCGCGGGCGCCGGCCAGCAGGGCGGTGAGCAGGGCCCGGGCCACGCCCCGGCCCCGGGCCTCGGGGGCGACCGCCACCCCGGCGATGTCGGCCGCCGGGACGGCCCGGCCGGACCACCACTGGTCGTGGTGCAGGTCGACGGCCTTGCCGACGAGCCGACCCGTGTCGTCGAACGCGCCCCAGCGCGTCATGCCCGGCACCTCGACGGTGGTGCTGGGGGCACGCTCCTGGGTGGAGCCGAACGCCAACCGGCCCAATTCCCAGGCCGCGTCGAGGTCGTCGACGGTGAGTTCACGTACGCGCATCGGCACACCGTAGCGGCCCCTTCCCCCACCGCCCAGCCGATATACCCGCCCGCACGAACCCCGCCGATCATGGAGTTGTGGTGGGTGACAAAGCACCCTCGACGGCCCAGTTCGGTCACCACAAGTCCATGATCGGCAGCGCTGAGGGCCACGCCGGCCCCCGATGACGGTCAGTGTTGCGGGATGTTGGCCACGCCGATGCGCTTGCGGAAGACCCAGTACGTCCACGCCTGGTAGGCCAGCACGACCGGGGTGAAGATCACCGCCACCCAGGTCATGATCTTCAGCGTGTACGGGGTGGAGGCCGCGTTGGTGGCGGTGAGCGTGCCCGCCGCGTCGAGAGTCGACGGCAGCACGTTCGGGAACAGCGCCGCGAACAGGGTCGCCACGGCCAGGCCGATCGCCACGGCGGTGCCGGTGAACGCCCAGCCCTCCCGGCGTACCCGGGCGGCGGCCAGGCCACCGAGCAGCGCGAGGGCCGCGCCGACGGCGAGCACGACGGCGACCGCGCTGGAACGGATGCTCAACGTCCAGCTCAGGAAGCCCACCGCGAGCACGGCGGCCCCGACGCCCAGGCGCACCGCGAGGGCGCCGGCGCGCTCGCGGATGTCGCCGGTGGTCTTCAGGGCCAGGAACACCGCGCCGTGGGTGAGGAACAGCGCGAGCGTGGTCGCGCCACCGAGCAGGGCGTACGGGTTGAGCAGGTCGAGCAGGCCACCGACGTACTCGTGGTCGGCGTCCAGCGGCACACCCCGCAGGATGTTGGCGAAGGCGACGCCCCACAGGATCGCCGGCAGCAGCGAGCCGAAGAAGATCGCGGCGTCCCAGCGGCGCTTCCACGACGCCTCGGGGCGCTTGTGCCGGTACTCGAAGGCCACCCCGCGGGCGATCAGGGCCAGCAGGATGAGCAGCAGCGGCAGGTAGAAGCCGGAGAACAGGGTGGCGTACCACTCGGGGAACGCGGCGAACATCGCCCCGCCGGCGGTGATCAGCCACACCTCGTTGCCGTCCCAGACCGGCCCGATGGTGTTGATCAGGACGCGGCGTTCGCGGTCGTTCCGGCCGAGCACCGGCAGCAGCATGCCCACGCCGAAGTCGAAGCCCTCCAGGATGAAGTAGCCGGTGAACAGCACGGCGACGAGGAGAAACCAGATGGTGGTCAGGTCCACTATGGGCTCCGGGTTCAGTAGGCGAAGGCGAGCGGGCGCTCGGCGTCGTCGTGGGTGTCGTCGGCGGGGGGCTGTTCGCTGACGTCGGGTACGCCGGCCCTGGCGTAGCGCAGCAGCAACTTGACCTCGATCACGGCGAGGGTGGCGTAGATCAGCGTGAAGGCGGTGAACGAGGTCAGCACCTCGGTCAGCGAGACGCTGCGGGAGACGCCGTTGCGGGTGAGCATCTCGCCGAAGACGATCCAGGGCTGGCGGCCCATCTCGGTGAAGATCCAGCCGAACGAGTTGGCCAGCAGCGGCAGCACCGGCATGGCCAGGCCGGCGCGCAGCAGCCACCTGCTGCGCGGGGTACGGCCCTTGCGCTGGCTCCACAGCACCAGCAGGGCGATGGCCCCGGCCGCCAACCCGAAGCCGACCATGAAGCGGAAGCTCCAGTAGGTGACCGGGATGATCGGGGTGTAGCTGCCCGCGCCGTACTGGGAGGCGTACTGGGCCTGCAGGTCGTTGATGCCGTGCACGGTGCCGTTCGGGTCGCCGGTGCCCAGGTACGACAGCAGGTACGGGATCTTCAGGGCGAACACCTCGCGGCTGCCGTCGAGGCTGCCGATGGTGAGCACGGAGAACGAGGCGGGGCTCTCGGTGGTGTAGAGACCCTCGGCGGCGGCCATCTTCATGGGCTGCACGTCCGTCATGATCTTGCCTTGGATGTCGCCGGTGAACAGCACGGCCGCCGAGGCGACCAGGACCACCCAGGAGCCGAACTTCGTGGCGAAGCGGTACGCGCCGGTGTCGGCGGAGTCCCGGTTGCGGATCACGTGCCACAGGCCGACGGCCACGATCAGCGACCCGGCGACCAGGAACGAGCCGGCCAGGGTGTGCGGGAAGGTGATCAGGGCGACCTTGTTGGTCAGCACGGCCGGGAAGTCGGTCAGTTCGGCGCGTCCGCTGTCCGGGTTGATCCGGTAGCCGACCGGGTTCTGCATGAACGAGTTCGCGGCGAGGATGAAGTACGCGGACAGGTTCGTGCCGATGGCGGCGGCCCAGATGCTGGCCAGGTGCGCGCGCTTGGGCAGCCGGTCCCAGCCGAAGATCCACAGGCCGATGAAGGTGGACTCGAGGAAGAACGCGACGAGCGCCTCGATGGCCAGCGGCGCGCCGAAGATGTCGCCCACGAAGCGGGAGTAGTCGCTCCAGTTCATGCCGAACTGGAACTCCTGCACGATGCCGGTGACCACGCCCATGGCGAAGTTGATCAGGAACAGCTTGCCGTAGAACTTGGTCAGCTTGAGGTAGCGCTCGTTGCCCGTGCGGTGCCACATCGTCTGCAGGATCGCCACCAGCACGGACAGGCCGATGGTCAGCGGCACGAACAGGAAGTGGTAGACGGTCGTGACACCGAACTGCCACCGGGCGACGTCCAACGCGTCCACCTGGACCCCCAACTATGCGTACTACGAGACGTAGTAAATACTACTGCTCGTCGTAGAGAAAGGGGCAGGGCCGGGCGGCCCGAACCGGCCCGGGACCAATGACCCTGATCACTCGGGCCGCTCGCCCTCGCGGCCCCGTCGCCTCGTGCGAGGATGGCGCGCTGATGGACACGACGACCTGGCAGCCACCACTGCTCTGGCGGGCCGCACTTCTGCTGGCCCGCGCCCTGGTGGGTCTGCTCGCCCGCCTCGATGTCACCGGCGACGTCCCCGCGCACCTGCGCCAGGGACCGCTCGTGCTGGCCGCCAACCACATCAGCCCGTTCGACCCCCTGGTCATGATCGCCGCCTGCCGGGAGCGGGGCATCGCCCCACGGATCATGGCGACCGCCGGACTGTTCCGCACCCCCGTGCTCGGGGCCGCCATGCGCCACGTCGGGCACATCCGGGTCGACCGGGGCACCAGCGCCGTCCATCAGGCCCTGGACGACGCGGCCGAGGCCGTCGCGGCGGGCTCGGTGATCCTCATCTACCCCGAGGGGCGCATCGGCCTGGACCCCGGCATGTGGCCCGAGCGCGGCAAGACCGGCGTCGCCCGGCTCGCGCTGGCCTGCGGCGCTCCCGTCGTCCCGGTCGCCCAGTGGGGCGCCCACGAGGTGCTGCCGTACCGGGCGCCCAAGGGCATGCTGCGCGGCATCGCCCGCGCGCTGTGGCGTCGGCCGGTGATCCGGGTCCACTTCGGCGCACCCGTCGACCTCGGCGAGTCCAGCGCCAGCACGCCCGGCGCGGCCCGCCGGGCCACCGACCGCATCGTCGACGCCCTTACCGACACCCTCGCCCCCCTACGCCCCGACGAGCCCGACGCACCCCGACACGTCGACCCCGGCCGCCCCACCGACACCTCCCGCACCCACCGCCGCACCCCCTAACCCCGCCCCCGTCCCATCCCGACCCCGCCCCCGCGATCTTGCACTTTCTGTCGCGACATAACGGGTCAAAGGCGGCCATAACGACGACACAAAGCGCAAGATCGGCGTGACCGTGCGGCGCGGGCTCCCTCGGGTGGGGGAGGCGGTTGGCTCGGGGTGGGGATCAGCGCGGTCGGGACTGCGACGAGGCTGGACTCGTCAACATCACCGACACTGGGGGGTTCTTCAATGGTCAGGTACGCGCGGGTCGGGACGGCAGCGGCGGGGGCAGTGGCGCTGGTCGCGGTGGGGTCGTCGACGGCGTGGGCGCAGCCCACCGCACCCAGCGGCACGTCGCCGCCGAGCACGCCCGCCATGGTCGCCGGGGCGGGGCACTTCGTGTACGACGAGCCGAACATGGTGGGGCACCGGATCTGGTTCGGCGTCGCCGCGGTCACGACCGTCGACGGGTCGACGCGTGGCGAGTTCCGTTACCGGCACGCGCTGCCGGACGGCACCGAGGTCGCGCGGGGACGGGCCGACGTGACCTGCCTGCGGGTCGTCGGGAACGTCGCGGTGTTCACGGCGATCGTCCCCGACGGCCTCGACCCGGTCCGTAACCACGGCTACTACGTCAAGATCATTGACGGTGGGCGGCAGCCCGACGTGATCGTCGACGCCCAGACCCAGAACGGGACCGAGCCGCCACCCACCGGCTGCCTCGACCCCGAGACGGAACTGCCCCCGGAGGCGCCCGCACGCCCCCGCTACCCGATCCTCGCCGGCGGGTACGTGGTACGCGGCGGTCCCCACCCGTAGGCCCCCTGGCGCTCCCGTCTCACGGGGGTGACGGGGGCGCCAGGGCCCCGCGGGCGGACGAATGTCGCCGCCAGGCCACCTGCCCTCCACCGGGCGCGGGCATACTGCGTCGCGTGCTCAACCGATGCGCCTACCTCGACGCGCCCGCGCCGCTGGCGTTCGCCCACCGCGGCGGGGCCGCCGAGGGCGACGAGAACACCACCACGGCGTTCGCCCGGGCCATCGGGCTCGGTTACCGGTACGTGGAGACCGACGTGCACGCCACCGCCGACGGAGTCCCGGTGATCTTCCACGACGCGACGCTCACGCGGGTCACCGGTGAGGCGGGGCGCCTCGCCGACCTGAGCTGGGCCGACCTCGCCTCGGTACGCGTCGGCGGCGCCGCCGTCGTACCCCGGCTCGACGAGGTGCTGGACGCCTGGCCGCAGGTCCGCTTCAACATTGACGTGAAGGCCGACGGCGGCGTCGCGCCGACCGTCGCCACCCTGACCCGGGTGGGCGCCGCCGACCGGGTGCTGCTCGCCTCGTTCAGCGACGCCCGACTGGCCCGGCTGCGGGCGCTCACCGGGGGACGCGTCGCCACCAGCCTCGGCATGCGGGCGGTGGCGCGGCTGCGACTGGCCTCCCTGCACGGTCGGCCGCTGCGACTGCCCCCGTCGGTGGTCGCCGCGCAGGTGCCGCCCCGGTACGGGCGGGTGCCGGTGGTGGACCGCCGGTTCGTCGACTACTGCCACCGGCTCGGCCTTCAGGTGCACGTCTGGACGATCGACGAACCGGACCAGATGCACGACTTACTGGATCGTGGCGTGGATGGCATCATGACCGATCACGTCGGCGTGCTGCGCGACGTCTACCGCAGCCGCGGCCACTGGACCGCCTGAACAGCACCGAAGGAACCCCCGATGGCCGAGACCGTGACCCCCACGGTGACCGACACCCCGCCCCCGGCGAGCACCCCCCGCGAACGCCGCGGCTGGTACCTCTACGACTGGGCGAACTCCGCCTTCCAGTCCACGGTGATCACCGTGTTCCTCGGCCCGTTCCTGACCACCGTCGCCGAGACGGCCGCCGGCTGCGAGCTGGGCGCGGACAGCTGCGACGGGTACGTGCACCCGCTGGGCATCCGGGTGGCGGCCGGGTCGTACTACCCGTACCTGATCTCGTTGTCGGTGTTCCTGACCGTGTTCGTGCTGCCGGTCATCGGGGCGATCGCCGACCGGTCGCCGCACAAGAAGCGCCTGCTCGGCGGGGCCGCGTTCACCGGCGCCGGGGCGACCATCGCGATGGCCTTCGTCACCGGCGACCGGTACCTGCTCGGCGGCGTGTTGTTCCTGATCGCCAACATCTCCTTCGGCGCCGCGATCGTGGTCTACAACTCGTTCCTGCCGCAGCTCGGCGGCCCGGACGAGCGCGACGGCATCTCCAGCCGCGGCTGGGCGCTGGGCTACCTCGGTGGTGGCCTGTTGCTGGCGCTGAACCTGGCCGCGGTCTCGCTGCTGAGCGAGGACGACAACCCGCAGCGCACCCTGGACCTGGCCCGCTGGTCGATCGTGTCCGCCGGCGTGTGGTGGGCGGTGTTCACCCTGGTGCCGCTGCGCTGGCTGCGCGACCGTCCCGTGACGGCGGCCCTGGCCGCGCGGGGCAACGTGCTCACCGACGGGTTCCGGCAGCTCGGGCACACCCTGCGCGAGGTCAGGGCGTACCCGCTGACGTTGTTCTTCCTGCTCGCGTTCCTGGTCTTCAACGACGGCATCCAGACCGTCATCACGATGGCCAGCCAGTACGGCACCGAGGAGTTGCGGTTGGAGCAGAGCACCCTGATCGTCACGATCCTGCTGGTGCAGTTCCTCGCCTTCGGCGGCGCGTTGCTCCTCGGCGCGCTGGCCCGGCGCATCGGCGCGCGCAAGACGGTGCTGATCAGTCTGGTGCTCTGGACCGGTGTGATCCTTGGCGTGTTCTGGCTGCCCGCCGAGGCGCCGGTGCCGTTCATGGCGCTCGGCGCCTGCATCGGCCTGGTCCTGGGTGGCAGTCAGGCGCTGAGCCGGTCCCTGTTCAGCCAGCTCATCCCCGCCGGCAAGGAGGGCGAGTACTACGGTTTCTACGAGATCAGCGACAAGGGCACGAGCTGGCTCGGCCCGCTCGCGTTCGGCATCGTGTTCCAACTCACCGCCTCCTACCGGGTGGGCCTGATCTCACTGGTGGGCTTCTTCGTGGTCGGGTTCGTGCTGCTGTTGGCGGTGCCGATGCGCCGGGCCATCATCGCCGCCGGTAACACGCCGCCCCGGGTGCTCTGAGCACCTGCGACGCACCTGACCGATCCGGGGCGGTCGATCGGCTAGGCTGCCCGACCGTGACCGACGACGCCGCTGCCACCCCCGTCTGCCTGGCCCACCCGTTCCCCGGCGAGCCGCACTCTCCCGCCGGCTGCGCGGCCGCGCGCGGGCTCGACGGGCGGCCGGTGCACGCCGCGGCCCTGAAGTTCTTCTGGGGGCCGATGGACTGCGGGAAGTCCACGATGGCGTTGCAGATGAACTACAACCACGCCCGCCAGGGCCGCCGTGGGCTCGTCACCACCCGCATCGACCGGTCGCTGGGCCCGCAGGTCACCACGCGCATCGGCCTGGCGCACGAGGCCATCGAGGTCACCGACGACCTGGACCTGCGGGCGCTCGTGCGCGGCCGCTGGGCCGACGGGGTACGTGTCGACTACCTGATCTGCGACGAGGCGTGCTTCTACACGGTCGAGCACGTCGAGCAGATGGCCGAGCTGGTGGACAGCTACGACGTGGACGTGTTCGCGTTCGGCCTCGCCACCGACTTCCGGTCCTGCCTGTTCCCCGCCGCGCAGCGCCTGTTCGAGTTGGCCGACGAGGTGGCCCGCATCCAGGTCGAGGTGCTGTGCTGGTGCGGCCGGGAAGGGCTGCTCAACGCCCGGGTCGTCGACGGGCGGGTGGTCCGCGAGGGCGCGCAGGTCGTCATCGGCGACACCGTCGAGACCGCCGAGGTGCGCTACCAGGTGCTCTGCCGCCGGCACTACCGCAGCGGCGACCTCGGTCCCCGCGACTGAGGCACCCGCCGGTCCGACACCAGGTCGGCCACGATCACCGCGGCCGTGACCAGCAACGCCGCCCCGGCGGTGACCGCGACCGGCGCGCCCAGCGTGACCGCGCCGGGGATCAGTGCGAGCAGCAGCAGCGTCGCGGTGACCCGGCCCGCCACCCCGGGGTGACCGAGCGCCAGCTGGTAGCCGGCGTGCCCGGCCAGGAACAGCGCCGGGCCGCCGAGTACGACGAGCGCGTCCGCCCACCCGACCGCGTGCCCGGGGGCGTGCAGCAGCCGCTCGTCGCCGACCGCGGTGACCACGATGCCGCCCACCATCACCGGGTGCAGGTAGTTGAACACCAGCCGGGACAGTCGGCCGGCCCGCTCACCCGCCTCGGCCAGGGCCCGCATGACCGTGTCCGCCCGGTCGAAGTACACCCACCACAGGGCCACCGATCCGGCGAAGGCGAGCAGGAACGCGAAGATGCCCGCCCGGTCCAGGCGCTGCGTCAACGTCCCCCCGGTGACGAGAATCGACTCTCCCAGCGCGATGAGGACGAACGCCTGGCACCGTTCGGCGAGGTGCCCACCCTCCACCTCCCAGCGCTCGGGGGTGCTGCGGCCCAACCCCGGCACCGGGAACCCGGTCGCCAACCCGAGCGCGTCGACGGCGATCACACCGATCCAGATCACCTCCCGGGCCGGAGTGTCCACCAGGGCGCCGACGAGGGCCAACAGTCCGGTGGCGATGATCCAGACGAGGCACTGGCGGAAACTGTCACCGACCCAGCGCCGACCACGGATCGCCCACATGGCGAAGACCGTCCGACCGATCTGCACCGCCGCGTACGCGCCGGCGAAGAGCAGGCCGTCGCCGCCGAACGCGGTCGGCAACGCCGCCGCGAGCAGCAGACTGCCCAGCGTCACCACCAGCAGCGTGGCGCGTACCGGGGCCCGGTCCGGGCGCAGCCAGTTGCCCATCCACACGGTGTAGATCCAGACCAGCCAGACCATGCCCAGCAACACCGCGGTACGCCCCACGCCCGGCCAGTCGAGGTTCCCGCTGAGGTAGTGGGACAACTGGGTGATCGTGAAGACGTAGACCAGGTCGAAGAAGAGTTCGGTGGACGTGGTCCGCTCCACGCCCCGACGGGGACGCAGCAACTGCGGGTGGGCGGGCACGGGTTCGGTCACGACGTGCCCCGCCGGAACCGGTCCGTGACGATCACCGCGACGGTCGCCGCCGTCGCCAGCGCCGCGCAGGTCACCACCGTGGCACCCAGCCACACGCAGACCGGTATCAACGCCAGCAGCACCACCACCGCGACGACCCGGCTGGTCGGCAACCCCCGCCACAGCACCGCCTTGTAGGCGGCGTGCCCGGCGAGGAACAGCGCCGGACCGCCCAGGGTGAACAGGGCGGTGACCGTGGTGGCCGCCGCGCCCGGAGCGTGCAGCAGCCGTTCGTCGCCCGCCGAGGTCACCACGATGCCGGCGACCATCACCGGGTGCAGGTAGTTGAACGCGAGCCGGCTCAACGCTCCGGTACGCGTGCCCGCGCCGGCGACGACCTGGGCGGCGGCCGGGGCCGACCGCGCGAAGTACACCCACCACAGCGCCACCGAGCCGGCGAACGCCACACCGAACGCGCCGAGGCGTACCCGGTCCACGTGTGACGTGAGGGTGCTGCCGGTGACCAGGATCGACTCGCCGAGCGCGATGAGGATGAACGCCCCGCAGCGCTCCGCGAGGTGCCCGCCCTCCACCATCCACCGCTCGGGGCGACTGCGTCCGCGCCCCGGCAGTTGGTAGCCGATCGACAGGCCCACCACCTCGAACACGATCACCGCCGCCCACACCACCTCACGGGCCGGACTGCCGACGAGGCCGCCGACGACCACGAGCACCGACGTGGCGGCGATCCAGGGCAGCGACTTCTGGAACCCGTCGACCAGCCACGGGTTGCCCTGCGCCGCCCACAACGCGAACACGGTCCGGCCCACCTGCACGCTGACGTAGACCACCGCGAAGAGCAGACCCATCCCGGCGAACGCCTGCGGGATGGTCGCCGACAACAGCAGGCTGCCCAGCGTCACCCCGATCAGCATCGCCCGTACCGGGCCCTGGTCCGGTTGCAGCCAGTTGGTCACCCAGGTGGTGTAGACCCAGACGAACCAGACCAGCGCCAGCAGCAGGGCGGTACGGGCGGCGCCCCGCCAGTCCGGGTGCGCGATCAGGTAGTGCGACACCTGGGTGATCGTGAAGATGAAGACCAGGTCGAAGAACAACTCGGTCGAGGTGGTCGGCTCGACGCCCTGACGCCGACGCAGCAGCCGGGGGTGCGCCAGGTCGACGGCCGGCGGCTCAGAAGGGGTCACCGCACACCCGCCAGTCGCCGCCCTCGCGGACCACCGGCAGGCGGCGTTCCTCGCTGATGCCACCGTCGCGGGTCAACCGCACCGTCACGGTGCCACGCGGACGCCCACCCTTGGTGGCCACCGACACGTCGGTGATCTCGTAGTCGGTCAGCATGGGCGGGGTCCGCACCCAGCTGGTGAACCCGATCGCGCTCCACCGGGTACGGGCGTCCGCGCACAGCCGGTCGTACGCCCGGTCGCTGTCACCGAGGGCCACCTCGCTGAGGAACCCGTCGGCGGTGTCCCGGATCGGGCCGGCGGCCTGTCGTACGGTCTGCAGGTTCCACGCGCCCAACCCGGCCACCCCGACGCAGCACAGCGCCATGCCGAACCCGGCGAAGGCCAGCCCGGCACGCATCGGGCGGCGCCGCCGGGCCGGTCGGTTCCACGACTGGCCGGCACCCACGACTACCGACCGTAGAGAACGCCGTCGCGGTGAGGCACGGCAAGCCGAAAACTGGGCCTTCTTTCGGCGCGGCGACGCATCGTCTACCGTCGGCGCACACCCCCGTAGCGCCAGGGAGCCGATCGATGAGCCGCTTCGTGCAGCCGGTACCACCCCCCGCCGACCCGTACGCCGGTGATGCCCTGCTGCGGTCCTGGCTGGAGCGTCACCTCGGCGCGGCCGGACACGCCGCCGCGAAGGGCCGCCTGGCCGACCTGGCCGCCGACGTCGCCGGGCCGCTGCGCGCGGCGCACGCCGACGCCGAGGCGCACCCGCCGACGCTGGTCCGCTACGACCCGTGGGGCGCTCGCGTCGACCGTATCGAGGTGTCCGCCGGGTGGGAGACGCAGCGGGCCGCCGCCGCCCGGCACGCCGTGGTGGCGCTGCCCTACCTGCCCGACGCCCGGAGCACCTGGGGTGCCGCCGCGCGGGTCGTCCAGCACGCGCTGCTGCACCTGTTCGGACCCGAGTCGGCCACGTTCTCCTGCCCGGTGGCGATGGCCGACGGCGCGGCGGCCCTGCTCAGCCTGCCCGACGTCGACGCCGGTGTCCGTGACGCGTGGCTGCCTCGGCTGCTCTCCACCGATCCGGACACGGCGATCACCAGCGGGCAGTGGATGACCGAGTCGCAGGGCGGCTCGGACCTGGGCCGGTCCAGCACCATCGGCCGACCGGCCGCGGACGGTTCGTGGCGGCTGACCGGGGAGAAGTGGTTCTGCTCCGCCGCCGACGCGGCGATGGCGGTGGCGCTGGCCCGCCCGGAGGGCGCCGGGCGGGGCAGCCGGGTGCTCGCCCCGTTCCTGGTCCCCCGCTACGCGGTCGACTCGCCCCTGTCCACCGGCGCGGCGGCGGACTCGCCCGCCCCGGGCGTCGTCGTGCACCGGCTCAAGGACAAGCTCGGCACCCGGGCGCTGCCGACCGCGGAGATCGGGCTGCGCGACGCGTACGCGGTGCCGCTGGGCGACCCGGCGGTACCCGGCCTGGTCCGGGCGATGACCCTGGTCGTGGTGACCCGGGTGCACAACGCCGCCGCCGCGGCCGGCGGGATGCGCCGTGGGCTCGCCTACGCCCGCGCGTTCGCCGACGCCCGGCACGTCGCGGGCGGCCCGCTGTCCTCCTCGCCGCTGCACCGGGCCACGCTGGGCACCCTCGCGGTCGACGCGGCGGGCGCGTTCGCCCTCGCGGGGCACGCGTTCGCGCTGCTCGGGCGGGTGGAGGTCGGCGCCGACCCGGAGGCCGTCGCCGAGCTGCGCATCGTCGCGCCGCTGGCCAAGCTCGCCACCGGCCGGCTCGCCGTCAGCTCCGCCAGCGAGTACGTGGAGAGCTTCGGCGGCGCCGGTTACGTGGTGGACACCGGGGTGCCCCGGCTGCTGCGCGACGCGCAGGTGCTGCCGATCTGGGAGGGCACCACCAACGTGCTGTCGCTGGACGTGCTGCGCGCGTTGACCCGGGAGGACGCCGGGACGCCGCTGCTGCGTCGGCTGACCGCCGCCGCCGACCTGGCCCGGCCGCTGTCGCCCGCGCTGGCCGACACCCTGGCCACCGTCACCGGGCAGCTCCGCGACACCATCGTCGCGGTGACCGCCGACCCGGGCGCGGCCGGCGTCGTCGCGGGCGCCCGCGCCCTGGCGCTGCGGCTGGCGTACGCGCTGACCGCCGCGCTGCTGGTGGAGCACGCCGCCTGGGGTGACGAGCAGGCAGAGCTGGCGGCCCGGCTGTGGGCGCGGCGGTGGCTGCGGCACGAGGACATCGCCGAGGACGCCCACCACCACCTGGACCTGCTCTGCTGAGCAGGTCGACGGGATTTGTCGGGGGTGCCGGGCAGACTGCCACCATGACGACGACCGCTGACCTCGCCATGGTCAATTTGGACAGCTCCGACCCGGCCGCGCAGGCGGCCTTCTACCACCGGGTGTTGGGCTGGGAGATCACCCACAGCCAGGCCGAGTACGCAATGATCAACGGCGGTGGCATGTCCATCGGGTTCGGCCTGGTCGAGGGCTACACGCCGCCGGCCTGGCCGGATGCGTCCGGGCAGAAGCGCTACCACCTCGACCTCTACGTCGACGACCTGGACCAGGCCGAGAAGGAGTTCGTGGCCGCGGGCGCGTCGAAGCCGGAGTTCCAGCCCGGCGAGACGTGGGTGGTGCTCCTGGACCCGATCGGCCAGCCGTTCTGCCTCTGCCGTCGCCCGCAGGGCTGAGCGCCCGGCGAGCCGGCCGGGCTGATGCGCGGCGCGCCGCAGGTCACCGCTGGCGGTCGGCCTGCGTTGGCGACCGCCGGGGTGGTCAGCCCGGTGGCGGAACCCGATCCACCGCCGGGCTGACGCGCGGGCGGTCAGCGCAACGGGCCGCGGGTCACCGCGTCGCGCATCGCCGCCGGGTCGCCGACCGGGACGTACTCCAGCCACCAGGTCGCCCCGGCGGCGGCCAGCTCGCGGTGGTAGGCCCGTTCGGCGCGCTCGTCCGGGCGGCGCCGCCGGCCGCCGATCGCCACGTCGAACGGCTGACCGTCGGCCCTCGTCGACGGGAGCGCCGCGGCCAGCTCGTGGACCTCGTCAGGGGTGAAGTCGGCCCAGCCGTCGGTGTCGGTCAGCTTGTACGGCACGACGCCGTCGGCGCGGGCCGCACGCCGTCGCACCGCTCCGGCCTGGGTGCTGCCGCCGACCCAGACCGGCACCCGGGGTGACTGCACGGGCGGTGGACGCAGTGCCACCTTCTCGGCCCGGTAGTGGACACCCCGATGATCGACCCGCTCCCCGCTGAGCAGGCCGGTCAGCAGGTCGAGGCCCTCGTCGAGCATCGCGGCGCGGACGGCCACCTCGGTCGGCTCACCGAACGCGGCCAGACCCCGGTCGCCCGGGTCGCCGACGCCCACCGCGACGGTGGCCCGGCCGGCGCTGAGCTGGTCGAGGGTGAGCACCTCGCGGGCCAGCTTCGCCGGGCGGCGTCGGGGCAGCGCGGTGACGGTGGTGCCCAACCGGATCCGCTCGGTACGCCCGGCGATCGCCGTGAGCACCAACCACGGGTCGTAGGTGGACGGGTCGTCGCCGTGGTAGTGGATGAGGTAGTCCTCCAGGAACACCCCGTCCCATCCGGCGCGCTCGGCCAGCTCACACAGCTCGACGAGGGTGGCGACGGCGAGCTGGTCGCCGCCACAGGGGATCTCCAGACCGTGTCTCATCCGCCGACCGTAGGGCGGGGGTACGACGGTCAGCCGCGCCGACGCGACCGCGCGGCCCACACCGCGTACGCCGGGTCGCGGTCGAGGTTGTGCCGGTCCCGGTCGTAGCGGCGGGTGGTGCGCGGGTCGGCGTGGCCCATGGCGTCCTGCACGTCTTCGAGGGGGACGCCCTCGGAGCGGGCGGTGGTGGCGAACGCGTGTCGCAGCGAGTGCGGGGACAGTCGCGCCCAGGCCGGAATGCCGGCGGCCCGGGCGAGGCGGCGCACCATCCGGAAGACGGAGTGCCGGTCGAGTCGTGCGCCGCTGGCGGTGACCAACAGTGGTCCGCTGAGCTGCGTCACCGGCACGCCGGCGGCGGCGGCCCGCTGGGCCAGGTACGCGTCGACCGCGTACGCGGTGCCCGGGGTGAGGGCTCGTCGGCGCTGCTTGCCGCCCTTGCCGACGAACCGGACGCTGCGGTGTCCGCGTTCGGCGCCGAGGTCGGTCAGGTCCAGCGAGACCAGTTCCCCGACCCGCAGGCCCAGGTCGGCCAGGAGCGCGATCGCCGCCCGGCTGCGCGCCGCCGTCGGGCCGGTCTCGGCGTCGGCGGCGGTGAGCAGGGCGTCCACCTCTTCGGGGGTGAGCCCGATGGTGGCGGAGTGGTCCCGGTCGACGCGGGGCCGGTCCGCGCCGGAGACCGGGTTGGCGGGTACGCCGCCGAGCTTGACGAGGAAGTCGTACCAGCTCGACAGGGCAGACAACCGGCGTGCCACGGTCGCCGGGGTCAACGGTCGGCCGCTGCGGGCCACGAGTGTGGACTCCAGCGTGCGGGCGTACTCGTTGACGTGCAGGAACGTGGCCCGCAGCGGGTCCAGGTCGTGCCCGGCGCACCAGCCGAGGAAGGCGGCGACGTCGCGCCGGTACGCGTCACGGGTGTGCTCGGAGAGCCGACGGTTGCGCAGCCACGCCTCGGTGACGTCCATCGGCGCGCTCGGCAGGGCCGGGCGGGCGGTGGGGCGGGCGAGCACGGGCGCGTCGGAGGACACCATGTGAAAAAGGTTCTCAGCAGCGGATGGGATTGCCACGCAGGCGCGCCGACGGCCGGCACCCTCGCTGCGGGCGCCGGCCGTCGAGGCGGTGCGTCAGCCGTCGATCTTGCACTTTCTGCGGCGACATAAGGGACATACAGGCCCATCACAACAACCCAAAGCGCAAGATCGCCGCCCCTGCCCGACCCCTCCCCCCGCCGTCCGAGTCGCATCGATCATGAAGTTATTGCCACCTGGCTCGGCGTGTCGTGGCAATAACTTCATGATCGCCGGGGCGGGGCGGGGCCGGGCGGGGGCAGGGGGTCAGGCGTTGATCTGGCGTCGGCCGTTGCCGTTGGCGGTGATGGTGACCCGGCGGGGCTTGGCCCGCTCGGCGACCGGGATGCGCAGCGTCAGCACCCCGTGCTCGTAGCCGGCTTCCAGCTTGTCGGTGTCGAGGGTGTCGCCGAGGAACAGCCGTCGGGTGAAGGTGCCCATCGGACGTTCGGCGGCGACCAGTTCGACGCCCTCCCCGGACGGTCGGCGGCGCTCGGCGCGGACGGTCAGGACGTTGCGCTCGACGGTGCAGTCGATGGTGTCGGGGTCGACGCCGGGCAGGTCGAACGCGGCGTAGAAGAAGTCTCCGTCGCGGTAGGCGTCGAGCTGCATGGTCGCCGGACGGGCTGCCGTACCGAAGAACTGCTCGGCGAGCCGGTCCACCTCGCGGAACGGGTCGGTACGCATCAACATGGTCATGCCTCCTCGGTTCTCCTGGCCGAAGGTGATGGTTGAGTCGAGGTGACTCAACTTCCTCTTCTTATTTAGCGCGTCCCGGGCCGGCCGTCAACTCCTTCTCGAACCAGTGCTCCGCGTACGGGCCGTGCGAGTACGCCGGGATCTCCCGGTAGCCGTGCCGGGCGTACAGCGCGCGGGCTTCGACCAGGTCGGAGCGGGTGTCCAGACGGATCCGGTCCGCTCCGGCGGCGAGGGCCTGCGCCTCGACGGCGGCCAGCAGCGCGGCCCCGCCGCCGGTGCCGCGCTGCGCGGGTCGGACGTACACCCGGGTCAGCTCGGCGAAACCGGGCCGCCAGCGCAGCCCCGCGCAACCGGCCAGGTCCGCGCCGCGGTGCGCGGTCAGGAGCACCCCGGTCGGGTACGCCAGGTCGTCGCTGGGCATCTCGGCCAGCGCGGCGTCGACCTCGCCGGGTCGGGCCGGACGGCCGTAGTAGCGCACCACCATCTCCGTCATGTACTCGCGCAGCAGCACCGTCGCGTCCGGATGGTCGGGACGGACGGCGTCGGTCACCCACTGCGACCGGATGGCCGTGGTCACGCGTGGTCCTCTGCGGTCCGCTGGTAGACGCCCTGCTCCCGGGTGAGCAACCGCTCGTCCACGAGATAGCGGCGCAGGGTGGCGTGGTCCGACGCGCCGCCGGCGCACCACGGCTTGAGCGCGTCGTCGACGGCCCGTTCCGGATAGCGCGTGCCCGCCGTGAACGACCGTTGGGCGATGTGTGCCAGCAGCGTTCGCCGCCGTCCGCGCTGCGCCGGCATGCCCACCAGGACGTCCCCGCGCAGGAAGGTGCGCAGCACGGGGTCCTCGGCCGGTTCGGCGTCGCCGGTCGGGCGGCTCTCGCGTGCCGCTGCCCGCAGCGACTCCTCGTCGACCGCGAGCGCCCCGTCAGCGCCGGTGACGAGGCCCGCGTCGGCGAGCCGGCGCAGCCCGGTGAGCACGACACGCGCGGCCAAGCCCGAGCGCTGCACGACCTCGGGCACGGTTCTCGCCCCCAACGCGACCGCCGCGAAGATCCGTCGCCGTCCGTCGTCGGCCAGGGCCCCGGCCAGAGCGTGCGCAGTCATGCCGGTCACCCTCGCATCGGGGTGCGCGTGCCGCCAGGCAATTTTCCGGGGTACGCCCCACCGCGCCGCCGGTTGCCCGGCGATGTGGCACCGATCCGCCGGGCTGCGGCGAAGGGCATTGACCACCGGGCGGCGGTGGAGCGCCGCTGCAACTGGGCGAAGTTCGTCGTGCCGTCCGGCGGATCACCGATGAACTACTCGCCATCGCGGATAGGCGAATCAGGATTGGGTGGGGCCACAAGCGACTCCGAACTGCAAGGCATTGAGATCACCATCTCCGCCGACAGGATTCCTGGCCGACGAGGAGAAACCAACTCTATGCTTGCCGCCGGAATACACCGTGGTCCATCCGGGCCGAGGAAGAGCACCAATGCAAGGATTTGCGAATGGGCCGGAATTCTGCTCTGCACAACGGCACTGCTGGCGTCAGCAAAGTAACACCAGACGGTGAACCGCCAACCTCTACCGCAGAAAGCATCGCCCGTCGATCCGCGGTTGCCGAGGAGCAGGAGTTTCTCGACTTGGCCAGGGCCCGGCGCGACAGGCTTGCCGACCACCTACAGGCTGAGCTCTCGTCAGCGACCCTGGACGCGTCGGAACGGGCGCGGCGGCGCATGCTCCGCCAGCAGTACGAGGAGCTACGGCGAGCCCGGGAAGGGCTGATCTTCGGCCGCCTCGACGGCCTTGATGGCACCGTTCGACACATAGGCCGTGTCGGTCTCCGCGACGAGGGCGAGGACAGTGAGCCGCTGCTGGTGGACTGGCGCGCTCCCGCAGCTCGGCCGTTCTACACCGCGACGGCTGTCGACCCGCAAGGTCAGGCGCGGCGCCGCCACATACGCACGACGGAATCGACCGTGGTCGGGGTGGACGACGAGCCACTGGACGGGACCATAACAGCGGAACTCGTCGGTGAAGGCGCTCTATTGGCCGCCCTGGACCAGCGGCGCACCGGTCACATGTCGACGGCGATCCCCACGCTGCAACGCGAACAGGACGACATCATCCGGGCCGAGGCAACCGGCCCGCTGATCGTTCAGGGCGGTCCCGGCACCGGCAAGACCGTGGTCGCCCTGCACCGCGTCGCCTACCTGCTGTTCGCCCACCCGAAGATGGCCGAGCAAGCGGTCCTGGTCCTCGGCCCCTCGCCGCGGTTCCTCCAGTACATCGCCCAGGTGCTGCCGGCGCTCGGTGAGACCGCCGTCGTCTCGGCGACCTGCGACACTCTGCTGCCCGAGATCCGCGTGGGCCGCGACGAGAGCCGGCTTCTCGCCGAGATGAAGGGCCGCGCCCTCTGGCAACCCGCGCTGGAGAACTACGTCGCGTCGCTGCTTCCCCGGCCCCGTGAGCTGAAGCTGCGCTGGGAGGGCGAGTTCTACGTCATCTCAGCCGAAACAGTGACACAGGCTCTCACCTCGGCGGTGCACGGACGCCCGTACCACCGCGCCCGCACGGCGTTCGCCGAGCAGTTGCACCACATCCTTGGCGAAGCCGTGGTCGAGCAGCGTGAGGCTCTGATGCACGAGATGGAGGAGGGCTTCGAGGACATCCTCGCCCGCGTTGACCGGGCGATGCAGCATGACCACCATGTCGGCGGGAGGTCCACCGGCAGTCACGTAGACGGACTGTTCTCCGAGGAAGAGGTAGAGGATCTCCGTCATCGGGTCGCGGAGAACGCCACCATCGCCCGGTTCATCGAGGCGTGGTGGCCCACCCTCGACGCCGAAACCCTCCTGTCTGATCTCCTGACCGACCGCGCCCTGCTCGCCCGGTTTGCCCCGCAGTTGTCCACGGAGGAGATCGCCGCCGTCTCGGCCGAGCCCGCACTGTGGGCATCGAGCGACATCCCCCTGCTCGACGCCCTCGCCGACCTGCTGGGCGATGCCGAAGCCCCGCAGCCACAGGGCGAGTTCGTCGCCGACCACGCTCGCCGGCAGCGCGACTGGGTGTACGGCCACGTCGTCATCGACGAGGCGCAAGAGCTGTCCGAGATGCAGTGGCACATGGTCCTACGGCGCTGTCCCAGTCGATCCATCACCGCCGTCGGCGATATCGACCAGGCGGAGGCGGCACACCGGCACACCAGTTGGGCACAAGCGGTGCAGGCTGTTTTCAGAGACCGCTGGGCCGCTGCGGAGCTGACCATCTGCTACCGGACCCCGCGTGAGGTCATGGACCTCACCGAACCCGTCTTGAAGGAAGCTGGCAGCCAGAACGCACCACCACGGGCGGTACGCTCCTCCGGCATCGCCCCCTGGGTCCGCACGACCACGCCCGCCGAGCTTGCCGGCGCCGCCGCCCAAGCCGTGCGAGAGCTGCAGCAACGGTGGCATGGCGGTACGGTTGGCGTCATCGCTCCCGCCGAGCGCATCGCCGAACTCCTCGCCGTGCTGAGCGATGTGCCGGTGCTCACCGCGACCCAGTCCAAGGGACTGGAATGGGACGCGACGCTACTCATCGACCCCCAGGGCATCGCCGCTGGACCACGCGGCTGGAACGGCCTCTACGTCGCGCTCACCCGATGCACCCAGGAACTCGGGCAGCTGGTGCTCACGTAGCAATCGCCACAGACTCCTCGCCTACGGCGCGTCGGCGGGTTGTTCGGCGACGAGTAGCACCCGGCGTAGCAGGTCGGAGAGCACCCGTCGCTCGTCCGGGGTCAGCGCACCGAGGAGTCGATGCTCCTCGTCGCCCTGAATCTGCATCGCCGCGCGCCAGGCCTCCATGCCCGCGTCGGTGAGTTCCACGTCCACCCGACGACGGTCGACGGTGGACGGGATGCGCCGCACGAAGCCCCGCGCCAGCAGGGTGTCGACGCGGGCGGTGATCGAGGCGGGTGCCACCGACAGGTCCGCGGCCAGGTCGGAGGGGGCCGCGCGACCGCGTCGACCGGCCAGGGCGTGCAGGGTCTCGTACTCGTGCCGGGGCAGGTCGAAGTCGGCGAGGACCCGTTCCTTGACCGCGCGCAGGTGCCGGGTCAGCCGGATCATCGTACGACTGGCTGGTGTCACTGGCCGCCATGCCGCTGGGTTACGCGCTCGCGCCGCTGGCCGCCGACGCGTTCGGCGCAGCCGTACCCCTGGCGGTCGCCGGCCTGCTGGTCCTCGCCTCCTGCGGCGGCACCTCGCTCGTGCCCGGCGTACGCCGGCTCACCTGGCCGACCGCCCGCGAGCCGCAAGCGGCCGAACCCGCCGGCGTGCGCTGACCAGGCCGTGCCGATGTGGACGGTCAGCCGGCGGCGCGGGCCATCGCCACGAAACCGCGCCAGGCGTCCGGGCCGAAGGCCAGCGTTGCGCCGTCGCGGTCCTTCGAGTCACGCACGAGCACCACGCCCGGGAGGTTGTCGGCGACCTCGACACAGTTGCCGCCGTTGCCGCCGCTTCGCGTGCTCGTGCGCCACCGCGCCCCGGTCATGTCCATGATCCCGCCGCTTCTCTGAGAAGGTCCAGGGAACGTCCCCGGGGCAGCGCCTCGCCGCGAATCCGCTCCCACCGCCGCTCCAGGCTAACAAGCTCGGACGGCGCATCGAGGATCTGCGCCTGCGCGGCACTGTCGACGTGCGCGACGCGCGAGCCGTCCCGCAGGTCGGCGATGGTGAACGGGCCGTCGAGCCCGGGGTAGCTGGGCGCGTCCGCCGGCACGATCTGGAGTTGGATCGTGTCCGTCTCGACGTAGCCGAGCAGGTGGGTGAGCTGTGCGGCCATCAACGCCCGGTCGTCGCCGACGCGACGGCGCAGCACCCCCTCGTCGAGCAGGGCGATGAGCAGCGGCCCGTCGCCGTCCCGATCGAGAATCGACTGCCGGCTCATCCGCGCCTCGGTGAACTCGTCCACCGCGTCGGCCGTGAGGACACCGCCGGCCAGGGTCGCCCGCGCGTACGCCTCGGTCTGGAGCAGCCCCGGCACCCACGTCAACTCGAACGACCGCAGCGTCACCGCCTCGCGTTCGATGTCGACCCACGGTCGGAACCACACCGGTTCGCGGCGACGCAGGGCGTCCGGCCACAGTGCCTCGGCGTCGCGGGCCAACAGCTCGGCGACGGTCGCCCGATGACGACTCTGGGGAACGTGACCCGGGTTCGCCCACCGGGCGACGGTCTTCGGGTGCACACCGATCCGGTCGGCGAGGCTCTCGGCCGTGTGACCCGCCTCGGCGAGCGCGGCGACAAAGGCGTGGTTCATACCGTTCCTTCCGGGGAGCAAAGGGGCTGTGCAAAAGAGAACACGTAACGCTGTGTGCTTGTCCAGCGACTCCCGGGAAAGTGGGGTATCAACGGCGCGGCCGGCAGGGACCCGAACCCGGCGGACGCGTTCGTAGCGGGGGCCGCTTCCGCGACCGGAAGCGGCCCCCGCCTCCACCCGACCCAGGAGGAACGCCCGTGCGACACACCGAAGGATCGGCCAGGAGGTCGACGCACTCCCCGTTGCGCCCGTCGTGGCGCTGCCCGGTCTGCGGCATCCTCTGGCCGTGCTCGGCCGCGAAGCTGCGTCTGCTCGGCCGGTACCGCGAGGACCGCCCGGGTCTGTTGACCCACCTCGCGGCCGTCCAGAAGGACGCCGAGGCGGATCTCGCCGCGCTCAACCCGGATGTGGCACTACCCGACCTGACCCCGCGCTTCGTCGGCTGGGCGCAGCCCCGGTGAGTCGGTCGGCCCGTCGGTGCGCAGTCGTGCGTGCTGGTGCATGTCGTGCCAGCCGTCGGCGTGCCGCATCGACTGGCGTGCCACACCCTCCACGCCGAAGCCGCCCCGCGTGGCGACCCGGCACGACGCCGCATTGGCGGTCGAGTGGTTCAACTCCAACCGGTGCAGACCCGCCCGGGTGAAACTCCACCGCGTCAGCGCGTCCAGCGCCTCGGTGGCGATGCCGCGACCGCGCGCGTCGGGCAGCAGCCAGTACGACACCTGCGCCGACCCCTCGGTCAGCAGCATCTCCCGCAACCCCGTCTGACCGACCGGCCGGTCGTCGGCCTCGACGATCGCCCAGCTCACGGCCGTCTCGGCCCGCCAGCGGCGGGTCCACTGTGCCGTCCACGCCCTGGCCTCGGCGTCGTCGTCGAGCCGGAGCACGTGCCACCGCTGGATCGACGGGCAACCGAACGCCGCGCGTACGACCGGGGCGTCGTCGTCGCGCCACGGCCGCAGCGCCAGCCCGGGGCGTACCTCAAGACGGGGTTGTTCCTGGGCGGCGAGACTCCCGGGTGGCAGGGCGGGGGTGACGAGCAGCGGCATCGGCCCATTATCGGGCCGGCAGCGTCACTCGCCTCCTGATGATCGCGCTCGATCCATGATGTAGTGGCCTCCCTTGCGCGAGGAGGCCACTACATCCATGTTCGAGCGCGATCATCACTCACTCCCCGGTCGGGCCGCCCGCCAGCTCGGTGACCACGTCGAGGTGGCCGAGGTGGCGGGCGTACTCCTGCACCAGGTGGAACAGCACCCGTTCCAGCGACGCCGGGTTTGCGCCGTCCCAGCGCGGACCCGGCGCGCCGAGCTCGGCCAGGTCGTGCGCGGACACCACGGCGGTGGTGTGCGCGCCCTGCGCCCGCAGCGCCGCCACCAGGTCGTCGCGGGTCACCTCCGGAGCGACGTACCAGCGGTCGGCCCGCCGGTCACCCCACGGCTCGGCGACGTCCCGGCCCTCGAAGCCCCACTCGATCCAGCGCAGCTCGACGTGCCGCAGGTGGGTGAGCAGTTCCAGCGGCGTCCACCCGGACGGCAACCGGCTGCGCCGCACCTCCGCCTCGTCCAGCGCCGACACCTTCGCCACCACCGACTCGCGGAAGTAGTCCAGGTAGCGCAGGAAGACCTCGGTGCGGCCGCCGGCCGGTCCGGTGGGCTCGGGGAAGACCGTCACGGCAGGTCGCGGCCGCGCTGACGGACCCCGGCACCGCCGTACGGGTAGTCGCCCACCGGGGGCGCGCTCGCCTCGTCCAGCAGCCGCATCTGCTCGTCGCTCAGGACGAGGTCGGCGGCGGTGAGGTTGTCGTCGAGCTGCTCGGTGGTACGCGCGCCGAGGATCACCGAGGTGACCGCCGGTCGGGCCGCCAGCCAGGCCAGCGACACCGCCGACATGGACGCGCCGACGTCCTGCGCGACCTTGCCGACCGCGTCGAGCACCTGCCAGGTGCGCTCCTGCGCGTTACGACCGGCGTACGCCTCGACGCCACGCTGCGGATTCTCCCCGAGCCGGGTCGCGCCGGTCGGCGTGGTGTCCCGCCGGTACTTGCCGGTCAGCCAGCCCCCGCCCAGCGGCGACCACGGCAGGATGCCGATGCCCTCGTTCTCGCAGACCGGCACCAGCTCGAACTCGATCTCCCGGGCCAGCAGGTTGTACTGCGGTTGCAGCGTCACGATCGGGGTGAGGTTGAGGTGCTGGGTGAGCAGGGCGGCCTTCTGCAACTGCCAGCCGGTGAAGTTGCTGACCCCGGCGTAGCGGATCTTGCCGGCGCGTACCGCGTCGTCGAAGAAGCGCAGCGTCTCGGGCAGCGGGGTCAGCGGGTCCCACGCGTGCGCCTGGTAGAGGTCGACGGCCTCGACGCCGAGCCGCCGCAGGCTCGCGTCCAGGGCGCGGGTCAGGTGCACCCGGGACAGTCCGGCGTCGTTCGCCCCCGGGCCCATCGGGAAGCGACCCTTGGTGGCGATGACCAGGCGGTCCCGCACGTCGGGTCGGGCCCGCAGCCAGCGGCCGACGATCTCCTCGGAGACACCCCGGGAGTAGACGTCGGCGGTGTCGAGGACGGTGCCGCCGGCCTCGACGAACCGGTCGAGCTGCGCGAAGCTGCCCTCCTCGTCGGTCTCCGCGCCGAAGGTCATGGTGCCCAGACACAGGGTCGACACCACCGTGCCGGTGGCGCCCAGAGTGCGGTATCGCATGTCGTCCTCCCGGTCGATTCGCAAAACTGATCTTCGCACCTGCTCAGAGCACCTGCACCCGGAGGTCGTGCGGGCACCCACGCGACGGCGTCACACGCGATGATGAACCGGTGAGCGAGCCCGCCACCGACATCGACCGACCGCGGACGCCGGTCCGGTCGTCCACACCGACCGAGCTGCCGCAGCCCGGTCCGCGTACCTGGGGGCCGTGGCTGGTGGCCGCCGCCACCACGGTGACGCTGCTGCTGCTCGCCGGGCGGTACGGCTACCACCGCGACGAGCTGTACTTCCTGCTCTGCGGCCGGCACCTCGACTGGGGTTACGTCGACCAGGGTCCGCTGGTCCCGGCGCTGGCCCGGCTGCTCGACGAGATCGCGCCCGGCAACCTGGTGGTGCTGCGTACGCCGTCGGCGCTGCTGGCCGGCGGCGCGGTCCTGCTGGTCGCCGCCATCGCCCGGGAGCTGGGCGGCGGCCGGGGCGGGCAGAGCTTCGCGGCGGTGCTGGCCGCGCTCTCCGGCATCGTGCTCGCCAGCGGCCACCTGCTCAGCACCACGACCGTCGACCTGCTGGTCTGGGTCACCGTGGCGTGGTGCACGGTGCGGTTGCTGCGTACCGGTGACACCAGGTGGGCGCTCGTGCTGGGGCTGGTGCTCGGTGTGGGCATGCTCAACAAGCTGTTGCCGGCGCTGCTGGCCGTGGGCCTGCTCGCCGGGGTGCACATCGCGGGGCCGCGTCGGCTGCTGCGCGACAGGTGGGTGCTCGCCGCCGCCGGGATCGCCCTGGTGCTGGCCGCGCCGAACCTGATCTGGCAGGCGGCGCACGGTTTCCCGCAGCTCGGGGTCGCCGCGTCCATCGCCGACGGGGACAGCTCCTACAGCGGCCGGCTCGACGCGTTCACCCTCCAGTTCCTCATCATCAGCCCGTACGCCGTACCGATCTGGATCGCCGGCCTCGTCGCGTTGCTGCGCTGGCCGGCCTGGCGGTCGTACCGTGCGATGGGTTGGGCCTGGATCGTCGTGTTCGGCGTGGTCCTGGTGGCCGGCGGCAAGGGTTACTACGACGCTCCCCTGCTGTTGGTGCTCGCCGCGGCGGGCGCGGTGGTGACCGCCGCCTGGGCGTCGCGTGGCGCGGCATGGCTGCGGCGGGCGGTGCTCGCGGTCGGCGCGGTGCCGTTCCTGCTGCCCAGCTTCGTGCTGCTGCTGCCGGTGCTGCCGGCCGACCGGCTGCCGGCCTTCGTGGTCGATGTCAACTACGACGCCGGCGAGACCATCGGCTGGCCGGCGTTCGCCGACTCGCTCGCCGCCATCCATCGTGGTCTGCCGGAGTCGGACCGCGCGCGGACGGTCATCCTCACCGCCAACTACGGCGAGGCCGGGGCGGTCGCGCGCTACGGACCGGCCCGGGAGCTGCCCCCGGCCTACTCCGGTCACAACAGCATGGTCGACTTCGGTCGGCCGCCCGCCGACGCGGACGTGGTGATCGCGGTCGGCTGGGAGCGCCCCGACGCGCTCAACGGTTGGTTCGCGCGGTGCGAGCTGGCCGGGCGGGTGGACCAGCGGGTCGAGGTGGCCAACGACGAGAACGGCGGCCCGATCTACGTGTGCCGGGGGTTGCGGCGTCCGTGGGCCGCGATCTGGGACACCGAGGTACGACGTACCGGCTGACCTTGGCTGCGCCAGTCGGCATCGACGCCGCCGGCGGGGCCGGTCAGCCGGTGGGGTCGCCGGTGAGCCAGGCGCGGACGGTGGCCAGGGCCTCGGGGCCGGAGTCGACGTCCACGTCGCGGGCGAGGTCGGCGATCGAGATGCCGGCGAGGGCGTCGCGCCACGCCGTCTCGGCGGCCCACATGGCGCGGGCGATCGGGCACGCGCCGGTGCAGTCGCCGGGTGGGGTGGCCAGCGGGCCACGCTGACGGATCTCGGTGCACACGAAGGCGGGGCCCGGCCCGTCGACGGCGTGCACCACGTCCAGCACGCTGATGGTCTGCGGCGCGCGGGTCAGCGCGTAGCCCCCGGATTTGCCCTGCACGGAGTGGATGAGCCCGGCGCGGGCCAGCGCCTGGAGCTGCTTGGCGAGGTAGCTGCCGGAGACGTCGTGCAGTTCCGCGAGCCGGGCGGCCGGGACGGGCCTGCTGCTGGTGGTGAGGACGACGCAGCAGTGCAGCGCCCACTCGACCCCGCCGGACATCTTCATCGCCTCACCCTAGCCACCCCTGATACTCGGACTCTTCTTATCCGAGTATAGTTCTCGGACATAAGAGGTCCGAGTTTGGCGGCCCCGACAGGAGTGCCGCCACGAACGGGACAAAATCCCACAGGGAAGGTGCAACGGACATGAAGATCGCTGTGATGGGCGGAACGGGCCTGATCGGCTCCCAGGTCGTGAAGATCCTGCGTACGGCCGGGCACGACGCGGTCGGGCACTCGCAGTCCACCGGAGTCGACCTCCTCACCGGGCAGGGTCTGCCCGAGGCGCTCAAGGACGCCCAGGTCGTGGTCAACCTGACCAACTCGCCGACCTTCGACGACGCCTCCCCCGCCTTCTTCCAGACCACCATGGACAACCTCCTGGCCGCCGCCAAGCAGGCCGGCGTCGGGCACGCGGTGGTGCTGTCGATCGTCGGCGTCGACCAGGTGCCCGACCTGGCCTACTACCGCGCGAAGGTTCTCCAGGAGGACATTCTCAAGGCCAGCGGTGTGCCGTACTCGATCGTCCGCGCCACCCAGTTCTTCGAGTTCATCGACGCCGTCATCTCCTGGACCGCCGACGAGTCCGGCGTACGCCTGCCCAGCACCCCCGTACAGCCGGTGGCCGCGGCCGACGTCGCCCAGGCCGTTGCCGACGTGAGCGTTGGCGCGCCGCTTCAGGGCGTCCGCAACGTCGCCGGCCCCGACGTGTTCGGACTCGACGACCTGGGCCGGATCACCCTCGCCGCCCACGGCGACCAGCGGACCGTCACCACCGACGACACCGCCGGCATGTTCGCGGCAGCCCCCGGTGACGTGCTCATCGGCAAGGAGGACGCCGTCCTCGCCCCCACCTCCTACCGGGAGTGGCTGGCCCGCTGACGCGGCTCTACTGGTGTGCTGACCTGCGGCTCGGCATCCCGGGATGCGGGCGTCCGGACTACGCTCGGAGCCATGGTCACGGCCGGTCTGCTCCTGGCGGCCGGCGCGGGCCGCCGGCTCGGTCACCCCAAGGCCCTGCTGCCGTACCGGGGTCGCCTCCTCGTGGAGCACGCCGCCGACATCCTCACCACCGCCGGTTGCCGGCCGGTGCTGGTGGTGCTCGGCGCGCGGGCCGACGAGGTCCGCGCCCGCGCCCGGCTACCCGACGTGGTGGTCAACGCCGACTGGGTGACGGGCATGGGCTCGTCGCTGCGGGTCGGGGTGGGGAGCCCCCCGCCCC
>NZ_JBYIRN010000021.1:0-123667 GCF_057708145.1 Micromonospora sp. bgisy143 | reverse complement strand
CCTAGGTCGCCAGGCCCTACGGTCGCAGGTCGAGGCGGATCACCAGGTCGAGCAGGGCGAAGACGAACAGCGCGATGCCGACGAACCCGTTGGCGGTGAAGAACGCCCGGTTGACCTTGCTGAGGTCGGTCGGGGTGACCACCAGGTGCTGGTAGGCGAACGCGACGGCGGTCAGCGCCAGGCCGACCCACCACAGCCAGCCGAACCCGATCAGTGCCCCGAACCAGACGAACAGCCCGAAGGTCAGCACGTGCGTCACGGTCGAGGCGTGCAGGGCGAAGCGGCGACCGTACCGGGCGGGCACGCTGTGCACGCCGATCTCCCGGTCGATCTCGGAGTCCTGGCAGGCGTAGATCAGGTCGAAGCCACCGATCCAGAGGCCGACGGCCGCGCCGAGCACCCAGGCCGGCCCGGAGCCGTCCAGGGTGCCGGTGACCGCGAGCCAGGCGCCGACCGGGCCGACCGCCTGGGCGATCGCAAGGATGGCGTGCGGCCAGTTGGTGAACCGCTTGCCGTACGGGTAGACGACCAGTGGCACCACGGCGAGCGGCGCGAGCATCAGGCAGAGCGGGTTGAGCAGCGCGGCGGCGGCGAGGAACACCACGAGCGCGACGACCGCACCGGTCCAGGCCGTCCGCACGCTCACCGCTCCGGTGACCAGTTCCCGCCCGGCGGTACGGGGATTCCGCGCGTCGATGCGCCGGTCGAGGATGCGGTTGGCGGCCATCGCGAACGTCCGCGCCCCGACCATCGCCACGGTGATCAGCAGCAGGTCGACCCAGCGCACCCGCCCCCCGTCGACCCGCATGGCGCTCAACGCCGAGAGGAAGGCGAACGGCAGGGCGAACACGGAGTGCTCGATGGTGACGAGATCCAGGAAGGCACGCACCCTCCCCCGCGATCTTGCACTTTCTGCTGGGACATCTGGGGAGGAAGGGCGCGAATCATCGACAGAAAGCGCAAGATCGCGAGGGTTGTCGGGGGTCGCCATCAGATCCCGTACTCCTTCCAGCGCTTGTCGACCAGGGCGGTGACCTCGGGGGCCATGGTCATCTCCTCCGGCCAGCCGCGGGTGTAGCCCTCGGCCGGGAGTTTGCGGGTCGCGTCCACGCCCACCTTGCCACCCCAGAACTGCTGGTACGACGAGTGGTCGAGGTGGTCCACCGGCCCCTCGGTGAGCAGCAGGTCCCGCGCGTAGTCGACGTTGCCGAAGGCGCGGAAGGCCACCTCGTTGTAGTCGTGCACGTCGCAGTCCTCGTCGACGATCACGATCAGCTTGGTGAGCGACATGAGGTGCGCGCCCCAGATCGCGTTCATCACCTTTTGCGCGTGCTTCGGGTAGCGCTTGCGGATCGACACGATCGCGCAGTTGTGGAAGACCCCGGCGGCCGGCAGGTCGTAGTCGACGATGTCCGGGATCAGCAGCTTGAGCAGCGGCTGGAAGATCCGCTCGGTGGCCTTGCCGAGGCCGTGGTCCTCCTGCGGCGGCTTGGAGGTGACGATCGAGTGGTAGACCGGGTTGCGCTGCATGGTCATTGCCTCGATGTGCAGCACCGGGAATGGCTCGACCGGGGTGTAGAAGCCGGTGTGGTCGCCGAACGGGCCCTCGGGCAGCCGCTCGCCGGGCTCCAGGTAGCCCTCCAGCACGATCTGCGCGTGCGCCGGGACCTGCAACGGCACGGTGAGGCAGTCGACCATCTCCACCCGCTCGCCGCGCAGGAACCCGGCGAACAGGTACTCGTCGATGTCGCTGGGCAGCGGCGCGCTGGCCGCGTACGAGACGACGGGGTCGCAGCCGATCGCTACCGCGACCGGCAGACGCTGCCCGAGCCGTTCGGCGACCGCGTGGTGGGCCGTGGAGTCCTTGTGGATCTGCCAGTGCATGCCGAGGGTGTTGCGGCCGTGCTGCTGGAGCCGGTAGAGGCCCAGGTTGCGCTTGCCGGTCTCCGGGTGCTTGGTGTGGGTCAGCCCGTAGTTGTGGAAGATCCCGCCGTCGCCGGGCCACACCTGCAATCCCGGCAGCCGGCCGAGGTCGACGTCGTCGCCCCGGTAGACGACCTCCTGGCAAGGCGCGGTCTTGACCTTGCGGGGCGGCACCGACTTGAGCTGCATGACCTTGCCCAGGCCCTCGCGGATGCCGGACCAGCCGACCGGCAGCTCCGGCTTGATCAACGCGCCGATCCGCGCGCCGACCTCGTCCAGCGAGTCGACGCCGAGGGCCATCGCCATCCGCTTCTCGGTGCCGAACAGGTTGATCGCCACCGGCATCTCACCCCGGGTGGGGTGCTCGAACAGCAGCGCCGGACCACCGGCGCGCACGGTGCGGGTGACCACCTCGCTGATCTCCAGGGTCGGGTCGACGGGGACGTCGACCCGGCGCAGCTCCCCGGCGCGTTCCAGGGCCGCGAGGAAATCCTTGAGATCGGTGTACGGGAAGCCACGAGCCATGTCGCCCAGTCTCCCGCACCGGCTGCGGCCCGGCCCACGCCGGGTGCTGTGACACCCGCGACGGCGCCGGCCCGCCCGGCGTGTCCGGCGCTGATCCACTCGGGCTCGCGGAAGTCGGGGTGTCCGGCGGCCTGGGACGGCCCGACTTCCGGGATGTCGAGTCGATCAACGCTTGTGCGCAGGCATGGCCGTCGGTCGAGCGGGTAGCCGGGCAGCCGGCGGCGGATGGGGGCGGACGGGGGCAGCGAATGGGTGGCGATCGGGTTCCGGCGGGGTTCACCGAGCAGCGGGCACGGGTCGGTCGGATCACCATGAACTATGTCCGTGGCGGCAGCGGCCCACCGCTGGTGCTGCTGCACGGGTACCCGCAGTGTTGGTACATGTGGCGGCACCTGCTGCCCGAGTTGGGGCGGTCTTTCGAGGTGGTCGCGCCCGACCTGCGCGGATTCGGGAACAGCGACGCCCCGACCGACGGGTACGACAAGAAGACCGTCGCCGCCGACCTGCACGGCCTGCTCGACCAACTCGGCCTGGTCGGTGACCTGCGAGTGGTCGGGCACGACCTGGGGACGATGGTGGCGTACGCGTACGCCGCCGCCCATCCTGAGCGGGTGAGCCGGCTGGCGCTCACCGAGGCGCCGATCCCCGACGAGAGCATCTACACGTTCCCCGCGCTGACCGCGGGTGGGCCGGGGGTATGGAACTTCGGCTTCTTCACGCTCGGCAACGGGCTGCCGGAGGAACTGGTCCGTGGGCGGGAGTCGCTCTGGGTGGACCGGTTCACCGATGCCCTGATGGTGCGCAAGGGCAGCATCGCCGCGCCGGACATCGAGGAGTTCGCCAGCCACCTGCGCGACCCGGCGCACCTGCGGGCGAGCTTCGCCCACTTCCGGGCGTTCGACCAGGACATCGCCGACAACGCGACGCACCGGGGCACGAAGCTCACCATGCCGGTGCTGGCCGTCGGCGCGTCGGCCAGCCTCGGCGGCCAGGTCGCCGAGCAGGTACGCCGGTACGCCGACACCGTTCGCGGCGAGGTGATCGACAACTGCGGGCACTGGCTGTACGAGGAGCGCCCCGACAAGATGCTCGCCCTGTTGCGCGACTTTCTCGGGGCGGCCTGAGCGGCAGCCCCGAGGGTCAGTGGGTGCGGACCAGGTCGACGAAGGCGCGCCACGCGGTCGGGCTGAAGGTCAGCACGCCGCCGTCGCAGTCCTTGGAATCGCGGACGTGCACCCGGTCGGGCAGGTTGTCGGCGACCTCGACGCAGGCGCCGCTGTTGTTGCCACTGCGGGTGGACTTGCGCCACTGAGCTCCGGTCAGATCCATGGCTTCACGATCTCCTCGAGCAGGTCGATGGACTGCTGCCGGGGCAGCGCGTCGCTGCGCAGACTCTCCCACCTTCCGAGCAGGGTCGCCACCTCGTTGTTCTCGTCGACGGCGGTGCCGCCGGTCTGGTTGTCGAGGAAGCCGAGCCAACTGCCGTCGGCGGTGCGGCCCAGGATGAACGGCCCGAACATGCCGGCGTGCAGCCCGACCGCCTGCGGCAGCACATGCACCCGGATGTGCGGGCGGCGGGCGCACGCCACCAGGTGCCGGAGCTGACCGGCGAGCACGCCGGCGTTGCCCTCGGCGAAGCGTCGCAGGGCGGCCTCGTCGATCACGGCGGTGAGCTGCGGCGGATGCTCCCGGTCGAGGATCGCCTGCCGCTCCAGCCGGGCGGCCACCAGCTCTTCCACCCGCTCGGCGGTGAGCCCCAGGTCGAGCCGGAACACCGTGCGGGCGTAGTCGGCGGTCTGCAACAGCCCGGGAACCATCGTCGCTTCGAAGCAGCGCAACTGGGTGGCCACCCGCTCGACCTCCAACCAGGGGCGGAACCACACCGGCTCGGCGTGCCGGCGACCCAGCTCGCGGAGCGAGACCAGCAGACCGCCGGTGTCGAGCACCTCGTCGGCCCGGGTCAGGTAGGCCAGGTTGGGCACCGTCTGGCCCACCTCGACCGACGACACCATGGACGGTGAGTAGTGCGCCCGTTTGCCGTACTCCTCCTGGCTGAGCCCGGCCGCGAGCCGTGACCGCCGGAGCTGGTCTCTGATCATTTCCGCTGTGGACAGTGTCGTGGTCACCGCGCCTCACCTTCCGCCGTCGAGAGGGGTCACATCGGCCCTTCTGGCGCAAGGTAGCGAAACCGCGACCCTGAGTCAGCCCTCTGCCGGCATGTTGCGGTAACGCGGGTTCGGTCAGGCGGCGGGCGTCCACGCGTGGGCGGCCAGCGGTGGGTCGAGCGGCGCGCGGGTGAGCCGGTTGGCGAAGGTCGAGATCGTGTACGCCCCGACGCCGAACACCACGTCCAGCGCATGCCGTGGCTGGTGACCGGCGGCCAGGAAAGCGTCGAGATCGTCGTCGGGCACCGCGCCCCGGTGTTCGAGGACGGCCAGCGTGAACCGGCGCAGCGCTTCCAGCCCCGGCTCGGACAGCGGCACGCCGGCGCGCAACGCGGTGATCAGCTCGGCGCTCGCTCCGAGCCGGGTGAGCTTGCCGGTGTGCAGGGCGACGCAGACGTGGCACTCGTAGCTGGTAGCAACGGTCAGGACGACCACCTCCTGCTGCACGGGCGTGAGGGCGGTCTGTTCGAAGCCGGCACTGGCGGCGAGGAAGCCACTGAGCAGTTGGGGAGAGTCGGCCATCAGCGCCACCGGGGCGGGCAGCCAGCCGAAGCGGCCTCGTACTCCCTCGATGGCCCGCCGGGCGGCGGCGGGTGCGGTGTCGGCGGTGTGGGCGGTGAAGACGGACATGGGTGCCTGCCCTAAGATAGTCAACGTGGTTGACGAAATAGTAAACATGGTTGTCCAACATGGCAACCACTGATCCCGCCCGACCCGGCTTTCAGCTCCCGTTGCTGCTGCTGGCCGGGTTTCGGACCCTCATCGACGACCTGCACGCCGAGTTGGCCCGGGAGGGGCATCCCGACCTGCGCCCGCTGCACGGGTTCGTGCTCCAGGCCGTGGGCGTCGACGGCACCACCGCCAGCGAGCTGGGGCAGCTGCTGGGCATCTCCAAGCAGGCCGCCGGCAAGACCGTCGACCGGCTGGTCGCCGTCGGCTACCTGGAACGGCTCGACGATCCCGCCGACGCCCGCCGTCGGCTGGTCCGGATGACCCCGCGCGGCGTCGACGGCCTACGTCGCTCGGCCGAGATCTTCGACCGACTGCGCGAGCAGTGGGCCGCGACCCTGGGCGAGGAGCGCGTGGCCGCCATCGAGGACGACCTGCGCACGATGGCCGCCACCAACTGGTTCCGCCTCGACATGCCGGGCTGGTTCGGTGGCTGACCCCTGATCCACACCAGATCGTCGACGTGGTGCCTTGCCGGGCGAAGGATGCCGCCAGATCGCCGACCTGGAGTGGATCAGGACCACGGACCGACGCCGGCTCGGCGGCACGGTGTGCGTCAAGCCCTGCGGACACATCTCACCCGTGCTGGCCGAACGGCCGAACCCGGCGCAGGCTGGTGGGCATGTCGGACGCATACGTCGTCGGCGACCCGGACGGGTTGTCACCACTGCTGGTCGCGGTGCGCGACGCCATCGCCCGGGAACTGCACGCGCAGGTGGCGCTGCGCGGTGAACGCATCGAGCTGGTCGACGTGCCCGAGGTCGCCTACCAGGTCACCCTGCGGGTCGACGAGACCCTGCAACGCCGCTGACCGCGAGCCCGCCCCGAACTGCCGGATGGGAGTGGGGCGCGATCCCGGGTGTCATTCCCCTTGATAAAGGCGCTCCGGATCGACCAGGACGACATCCTGATCGCCGCCAGCTCGCCGCCGAAGGTCGTCCGTGAAGCCTGACCCGCTCACCAGCACGAGCCGGACGTGTCGCGCGTCCAGGCCAGGGCGGGTGGCAAGAAGATCCCGTGCCCTGGCGAGCCGCTCCAGGTCGGCCATCCCTAATGTCCTACCCCATTTGACCTCGCCAATCGCGAGGAGCGGCCGAGGGCTGTCGCCCATCGGTGGCTCACCGAACGCGACCAGATCGAGTTCCACGCTGGTTCGGCTGGCGGGGTCGGTAAGGACGGCGGCACTGGCCTCCGCGACGATGCCGCCGAGCGTCTCCGGTGCGGCAAAGCGCAGCGCCCACTGGCGGACGATCTCCTCGAAGGCCGGCCCCAGCACCGCTGCCGCGTACCGTCGCTGGGATCGACGCCAGACGTCCGCGCCGCGTCGCTGCTCCAACGCTGTCCACGCGGGTCGCATGACCGCCTGGTAGAAGGTGATGAGGGGTTCGGCGATGAGGTACCGGCTCCGGCCACTGCGCAGCGGGTCCGGCTCCCTCGTGAGGAGACCGGCGTCCTCCAACACGGTGAGTGGGTGCTGTAGATCGGTGGCCTTACGGCCGATGTAGCCCGCGATTCCACCTCGGGTGCCGTTGCCGTCGGCGACCGCCGCGAGCACCGAGTGGTAGAGGGCGGTGTCGCGCAGGTCCGGATCCTCGGCCAGCAGGTAACGCGCCTCGCGGAACAGCGGACGCGCCGGGTTCAGCACGGCACGCACGACCCAGTCGTCGAAATCGGTCGGCCCTTCCGGGGCGTCGTCCTGGACGTACTCGCGTCGGTAGGCGGGTGTGCCTCCGACGATCGCGAACACCTGGGCCGCGAGCAACGGATCGTCGATCCCCCAGAATGTCGCCGCCGCTCGATAGTCGAGCGGCGCGACGGGCAGCTCCAGCCCGGCCCGTCCGCGGAGTGGGGCCGAACCTGCCAGGAGGCCTCCCATGAACGAGAGCGCCGAACCGCACAGCAACAGGCGAGTTCGAGAGCCGGTGCGCTCGATCCGGCCCGGGGTGAGCGCATGCTGGATGACCGATGGGAGGTCGCGACTGGCGCGCGCCAGGTACGGGAACTCGTCGATCACCACCGTGAGCGGGCGGTCCCGGCCCAGCGCGAGCAGCGCGTCGACCGCGCTGGGCCAGTCGGCAAGGTGCAGCGGGCTGGGGGCTGCGGTGTGCCGGCCGAGCGCTTCCCCTAGGCGACGGAGCGACTCCGCAGACGTCGCCTCGGTCGCGCCGAAGTAGAAGCCCTGGGTGCTGCGGGCCAGCTCGTACAAGAGCAGAGTCTTGCCCTGCCGGCGGCGGCCGCTGACCACGCCCAGCGTCGCGCCTGGTCGATCGTCCGTGGCGAACCGGACCAGCTCCGCCCACTCGACGTCTCGGTCGAAGATCTCCGCTGGTTTGGCGAATTCCACGGTCACATCCCCACAGAATGTAGAACTACACTTCTAAGAAGTGTAGTTCTACATCTGCCAACTGCAGTTCAGTTCAGCCCGCCGTACGAGTGCAGGCCGGTGAAGAAGATGTTCACGCCGAACAGGTTCATCAGCATGGTGAGGAAGCCGAGCACGGCGATCCAGGTGGCCACGTTCCGCTTCACGCTGGGCGTGGCCCGGGCGTGCAGGTAACCGGCGTAGACCACCCAGGAGATGAACGCCCAGGTCTCCTTCGGGTCCCAGCCCCACGGCCGACCCCAGGCCGCCTCGGCCCAGATCGCGCCGGCGATCACCGCGAACGTGAAGATCGGGAAGGCGAAGGCGTGCAGCGTGAAGGTCAGCCGCTCCAGGCTGGCCGCGGCGGGCAGCCGCTTCGCCAGGGTGTACGGGAAGCTCCGCTTGCCCTGCTCGTACCCGTTGCGCATCAGGAAGCCGACGGCCGGCACCGCTCCGAGCAGGAAGATGCCGGACGCGAAGACGATCGTCGAGACGTGGATGACGAACCAGTACGAGTTCAGGGCCGGCACCAGCGGCACGATCGGCACGTACAGCACCAGTTCGGCGGTGGCCACCAGCAGCACCATGACCAGGGTGAGGAACAGCCCGAGCTTGCGCAGCGACGGCCGCTTCCAGAGCACCACCAGCCAGGCCGCGACCCCGATGAACGTCACCGTGAGCACGAACTCGTACATGTTGCCCCACGGCATCCGGTCAGCCGCGAGACCACGGGTGACCAGCGCCGCGAGGTGCAGCACGGCGGCGACCGCGGTGGCCGCCACCGCGACCATCCCGGCCAGACGTGCCCGGCGGGCCGAGCCGTCCACGGACGGCGGGACCTGCGCGGGCGGCTCGGCGGTCACACCGCCGGCACCGCCGACCCCCGCGCCCACCAGCTCACGGGCGGGCGAGGCCACGGCGGCCCGGGTACGGGCGTTGCCAAGCGCGTACTCCACGGCGTGGCTGATCATCGCGATCAGGTACGTCAGGATCGCGAAGGTCACCAGATTGTCGGAGAGCGCGGACATCACTCGGTCCCTTCTCGCACACCGGCCGGGCCACCGGTTCCGGTGTCGGCACCAGCCCGCTCGGCCGCCCGTTCGTCACCGTTCACGGCGGCGACCAACTGGGCGAACTCGTCGGCGAACCCTGGATAGTCGGTGCGCGGCAACCCACCGGCCTCCATCAAGCTACTACCGTCCGTCGGAGATCCATTCCCGGGGTCGGCCGGCAGCACTCGGAACCACACCCGGCGACGCCGCCCGAACAGCGAGCCCATCAGCCCGACCAGCAGCACACCGCAGCTCACCAGCAGCGGCGTCGAGCCGGGATCGTGCCGGACGGAGAGCGTGACGTACCGCTCGGTGCCCAGGAACTCGACGGTCGTGCCGTCGTCGAGCGTCCACTTCTCGCCCTTGCGGAGCAGCTTGCTGCCGACCTCCTTGACCTTGCCGGCGCGTACCTGCCGCTGGTCGAGTTGGTAGACCGAGCCGGGGATGCCGGCGTCCATGCCGAGGTTGCCCCGGTAGGCGACCAGGTTCAGCGCCGGGTTGCGCTCGGTGGGGTACTCGGAACGCACGAACGGCGGCTGCTGCGGCGCGGTCGGCAGGTAGATGCCGGTGAAGGCCATCTGCTCGCCGGGTACCCGCTTGCCGGTGGCCGGGTCGACGTTCGCGTCCGGGAAGGCGGCCAGCCCTTCGCTGGTCAGACCCATGTCGCCGGTGGTCAGGAAGGGCTCGTCACTGACCTGGCTGTTGCCGTAGCGGTCGGTGTAGCGGATCACCGGGGCGTACCCGTGGCCGAGCAGGTAGACGCTCGCGTCGGCGAGGCGCAGCGGCGAGTTGACCGAGAAGTCCGCGCTGCGGGTCGGCTCGTCCGGGCCGTCGACGGTGACCCGGGCGTTGAAGAACTCCGGCTGACCGGACGGCAGGAACCGGGCCTGGAAGTCGTCCAGCCGCAGGCAGAAGCGGGGCAGGTCGGCGGTGTCGACGCGGGGGCCGAGCTTGGCCTCGGCGTACTGCTGGCGGGTGTTGCAGAACGCGTTGTCCGCGCCCGCCACCAGCAGGCGGTTGCCGCTCCAGCCGTACCACGAGCCCAGCGCGACGCCGATCAGCACCGCGATGAGCGAGGTGTGGAAGAGCAGGTTGCCGGTCTCCTTGAGGTACCCCTTCTCGGCGGAGACCTCGTTCCCGCGTACCTCCACCCGCCAGCGGCGCTTGCGCAGCACCTCGGCCACGGCGTCCACGCCGCCGGCCGGAGCGGGCAGCGTGGTGTGCTGCGGCAGCCGGGCCATCCGCTTGGGCGCGACCGGCGGCCGGGACCGCAGCGCCCGGACGTGGTCGCGCAGCCGGGGCGTGATGCAGCCGATCAGCGAGGTGAACAGCAGCAGGTAGATGGCTGAGAACCAGACCGACCCGAAGACCTCGAACGCGCCGATCCGGTCGAGCCGGGGGGCCCAGTCCGGGTGGTCGACGAAGTACTGGTTGACCTTCTCCGGGCTGATCCCGCGCTGCGGCAGCACCGAGCCGGGGATCGCGGCGATCGCCAGCAGGAAGAGCAGGATCAGGGCCGTACGCATGCTGGTGAGCTGCCGCCACGAGTTGCGCAGCAGGGCCAGGAGCCGGCTGGGCCGGCGGCGCGGCGCCGGGGCCTCGGCCTCCGGGCGTTCGTCGACGACCGTCATATGCTCACCTCGCCCACCCCGACGGTGGTCTGCAGCCAGATCACGAAGCTCTGCCATCCGCCGGTGACCAGCGCCAGGCCGATCAGGATGAGCAGGGCGCCGCCGATCCGGGTGACCCAGCGGCTGTTGCGCCGGATGGCGCGGAAGACCCCGAGCAGGCGCTGGAAGCCCAGCCCGAAGACGACGAACGGTATCCCCAACCCGAGGCAGTACGCCACGGCGAGCACCACGGCCCGGTCACTCTGCCCGCTGGTGGCCGCCATGCCCATCACCGCGCCGAGCGTCGGCCCGGTGCACGGCACCCAGCTCAGCGCGAAGACCGCGCCGAAGACCGGGGCGCCGAGCAGGCCGGCCGACGGCAGCCGGGAGATCCGGAACTCGCGTTGCAGCGCCGGGATCATCCCCAGGTAGCCCAGGCCGAGCACGATGATCAACGCGCCGACGACGATCTCCAACTGCCGCTCGTAGTCGAAGAAGACCCGACCGATGCCGGCGAACAGGATCGCGGTGGCCACGAAGACCACGGTGAAGCCGGCGATGAAGAGCAGCGTCCCGGCCAGCACCCGGCCCTTGACCGCCGCCACCGCCGCCGTCGTCCGCTCCCGGACCGCGACGCCACCAGCGCCGTCCGGGGCCGGGTCCGCCGCCGGCCGCCGGCCGTCGAGATCCGCGCCGGCCAACCCGGTGACGTACGACAGGTAGCCCGGCACGAGTGGCAGCACGCACGGGGAGAGGAAGCTGACCAGGCCGGCGAGCGCTGCCGCGCCGATGGCGAGCACCAGCGGCCCGCTCCGAGCCAACTCCTCGAACGTCTCGCCCATCAGTTCGACGCCGGCTTCTCGGCCGCGACCCGCTCGACGATCGGTTGCAGGCCCTCCTGCTTCACGGCGGCCCGGATCACCGAGGCGACCCGCCCCTCCCGGTCGAGCACCACCGTCGCGGGGACGGTGTTCGGCGGGATGTCGAGGTCGAGCGCCAGTCGGCTGGCCGGGTCGAACAGGCTCGGATAGGTGACCCGCCCCTGCTCGAACGCCTTGGCCTTGTCCCGCGAATCCTGCACGTTGATGCCGAGGAAGGTCACGCCGGAACCCTTGGTGGCCTGGTAGACGGCCTCCAGGTCGTCCGCCTCGGCCCGGCAGGGCGCACACCAGGAGCCCCAGAAGTTGACCACCACGACCTGGCCCCGGGCCTGGGTCACGTCGTACGTGCCGCCGAGGAGCAGCTCCCCGGCGAGCTTCGGCGGAGCCGAGCGCTGGTCCGGCGCGCACTCGATGATGCCGTCCGAGGTGGTCGAGCAGGTCTTCTCCTGCCCCTTCGCCGACGTACAGCCGACCAGCGCCACCGCGGCGACGGCGGCGAGCAGACCGGCGGTCCACCTCCGGGCGTTCATCAGGCCCCCTTGGCCGTCCGGGCTGTCGCGGAGAGAGCGACGAGGTGCGCGGCCGGCTCGCTGTAGCCGATGCCCTCCACCTTCGCGCCGTCGAAGTGGAACGACGTGAGGCTCGCCAGCCCGCACTGCCGCTTACGCGGGTCGTGCCAGAGCCGCTTGCGCTCGACGTAGCGGCGCAGCGTCCAGATCGGGAGCTGGTGTGACACCAGCACCGCCTCGCGCCCCTCGGCGGCGACCCGGGCGGCGTGCACGGCCGCGAACATCCGCTCGGCGATCGCCCGGTACGCCTCACCCCAGGACGGCGTCACCGGGTCGCGCAGCACCCACCAGTTGCGCGGGTCGCGGAACGACCCGTCGCCCGGGGAGACCTTCTTGCCCTCGAACCAGTTGGCGCTCTCGATCAGCCGCTCGTCCACCCCGACGGGCAGCCCGAACTGGGCGGCGATCGGCTCGGCGGTCTGCTGGGCGCGCTCCAACGGGCTGGCCACCACGTGCACGATTTCCCGCTCGGCGAGCCCCTGCGCGGCGGCCTTGGCCATCTGCACGCCCAGCTCGGAGAGGCGGAAACCGGGCAGCCGCCCGTACAGGATCTGGTCGGGGTTGTGCACCTCGCCGTGCCGGAGCACGTGGACCACCGTCTTCGCCACTGTTCACTACCCCCCGTGACCGGCCGCTGCCGCCGCGTTCGCCGCCGTCGGCAGCGCGGCGGCGATGTGCTCCAGAGCGGCGTCGTCGATCGCCGCCGAGACGAACCACGACTCGAACGCGCTCGGCGGCAGGTAGACGCCGGCGGCAAGCATCGAGTGGAAGAACGCCTTGAACGCCGGCACCTGCTGGGTGCGCGCGCTGTCGTAGTCGACCACGTCGGCGTCGGTGAAGAAGATGGAGAACATGCTGCCCGCGTACGACAGGCGGTGCGGGACCCCGGCGGCGGCCAGCGCGTCGGACGCCAGCTTGCCCACGACGGCGGCCGTGTCGTCGAGCTTGCGGTAGAGCGCGTCGTCGGCGAGCCGCAGGGTCGCCAGACCGGCGGCGCAGGCCAGCGGGTTACCGGAGAGCGTCCCGGCCTGGTAGACCGGGCCGGCCGGCGCGAGACGCGCCATGATGTCCGCGCGCCCGCCGAACGCCGCGGCGGGCAGGCCACCACCCATGACCTTGCCGTACGTCCACAGGTCCGCGTCGGAGGCGTCGAGGCCGTGCCACCCGGCGCGGGAGACCCGGAACCCGGTCATCACCTCGTCGACGACGAGCAGGGCGCCGTGCGCGTGCGCGATCCGGGCGAGCTGCTGGTTGAAGCCGTCGCGGGGGGCGACCACGCCCATGTTGCCGGCGGCGGCCTCGGTGATCACGGCGGCGATGTGCGGGCCCTCGGCGGCGAACGCCTCCTCGACGGCCCGGATGTCGTTGTACGGCAGCACGATCGTCTCGCTGGCCGCCGCGCCCGTGACGCCGGGCGAGTCGGGCAGGCCGAGGGTGGCCACGCCGGAACCGGCGGAGGCGAGCAGCGCGTCGACGTGACCGTGGTAGCAGCCGGCGAACTTGACGATCTTGGAGCGACCGGTGAAGCCACGGGCCAGCCGGATCGCCGACATGGTCGCCTCGGTGCCGGAGTTGACCAGGCGGACCTGCTCCACCGGCGTCCGGTCGACGATCTCGGCGGCCAACTCCACCTCGCCCGGCGTGGGCGTGCCGAAGCTGGTGCCCCGGGCGGCGGCCGCCTGCACGGCGTCCACCACCTCGGGGTGGGCGTGCCCGAGGATCAGCGGACCCCACGAGCACACCAGGTCGACGTAGCGACGACCGTCGGCGTCGAACAGCCACGGCCCCTCACCACGGACCATGAAGCGCGGGGTGCCACCGACCGCCTGGAAGGCACGCACGGGGGAGTTGACCCCGCCGGGCACGATGGCGCGGGCGCGGTCGAACAGGGCCTCGGAGGCCGGCGCGTCGGCCGGGTAACGGCCAGATCCGGCGGAAACGATGTCGGTCACGATGCGGCCATTGTGTCAGCGCCGGACCGTCAGGCAGCAGCCACCCCGGGCGAGGGTTACCGGGCTCACCCGCTTCCGACGCTCGTCACGGGCTCGGCGGGCGGTGCGGGCGTCCGGCCGGGTGTCGGGTGGCGCGGGGTCGCAGCGCGGCTCGTCGCCTCGACAGGCCGGGTCAGCTAGATCGCGCTAGGCTGACCGGGTGGATCGTGCCGAACTGTCCATCACGCTACACCGGACGGGTGACGAAGCAGTACTTCGCCTGGCCGGTGAGATCGACATGCTCACGGCCGCCCAGCTCAGCACCGTGGTCAACGAGGTGCTGACCGACCCGCCTCCGCGGATCGTGCTCGACCTCGGCGGCGTCACCTTCTGCGACTCGCAGGGCCTGGGCACCCTCGTGGTGCTCAGCCGCAAGGCCAGCCACGCGCAGAGCCTGCTGATGCTCACCCATGTGGGCGATTTCCTGATCCGCGTCCTGGACATCACCGGCCTCCGCAGCGCCCTGATGATCCGCAACGACCAACCCACCGGCTAACCCCCACCCTCCCCGGGCACTGTCGGCCCTCGACCACCCTGTTGATCAAGAGGTTCGCGTCAAAAATCGCGCCTCCACTGACGCGAACCTCTTGATCACCGCGCTTCAAGGGGGTGGGTCAGGGAGTGGGGACGTCTCGGGACTGGAAGGTTTTGCGGGACAGGGCCAGCAGGAGGGTGGTCAGGGCGGTCAGGGCCACGAGGGGGGTTGCGGTCCAGTTGTTGGCCAGCACCTGGGGGGTGTGGGTGAAGGGGCTGATGTCCAGCACCCACTGGCTCAGGTCCAGGATCGCGCCGATCTGACCCAGCAGCAGGCAGCCGGCGAGCACCGCCCAGGCCGCCCAGGAGAACCGGGGCAGCCAGCCCACCAGCAGCGCCGCCAGCCCGGCGAGCACCCAGGCCGCCGGCACCTGGGCCAGGCCCACACCGAGCATCCGGGGCACCTCGCCACCGACGTCACCGACACTGAGGCCGTACGACAGTCCGGTCGCCGCCCCCGTCACCGCCAGCACCACCACCGGGCCGAGCAGCGCGAAGAGCAGGTGCGCCGCCAGCCAGCGGGACCTGCTCACCGCCGTGGCGAGCAGCGGTTCGGCCCGCCCGGCGGTCTCCTCCGCCCGCGCCCGCAGCGCCGCCTGGATGCCGTACCCGGCGGCGGCCAACGCGGTCAGGCTCAACGTGCTCCCGAGGTACGCCTCGGCCAACGTCGACGAGCCACCCAGCCGGGCCAGCAGCTCGGCGATCTGCTCGTTGCCCTGCACCGCGTCGCCCGCCGCGTCCGCCGCGCCGCCCAGCACCAGACCGAGCAGACCGAAACCGATGGTCCAGCCGAGCAACTGGCCACGGTGCAGCCGCCAGGCCAGGCCGAACGGACCGGCCAGCGCGCCGGCGGCCGGACCGAGCCGGGGCGGCAGCACGCCGGCACCCACGTCCCGACGCACCGAGACGGGGTACGCGACGAGCGCCACCGCCGCGCTGAACAGCACCGGCAACAGCAGCACCCACCAGCGCTCGCCCGCGAAGGCGCGTCCCCGGGGCGCCCAGCCGAGCGGGGAGATCCAGCTCAACCACTCGGCGCTTCCGCCGGCACCGCCGGACCCTCCGGCGTCGCCACCGAGCCGCAGCGCGAACGCCACCCCGAGCACGCCCAGGCCGATGCCGCGCGCCCCGCCGGCGCTCTGGGTGAGCTGCGCGGCCAGGCCGCCGACCGTGGCGAACGCGATGCCGGTCAGCGCCACGCCGGCGCCGAAGAGCAGCGATCCGGCCCCGGGCAGACCCGCCGCGGCCAGGCCGCCGGCGATGAGCAGGCCGAGCAGCACATTCGCGGCGTACGTGACCAGCAGCGCCGCGGTCAGCCCGGCGTACCGGCCGAGGACCGACGCGCCCAGCAGTTCCCGCCGACCGGCCTCCTCCTCGGTACGGGTGTGCCGCACCACCGTCAGCACGCTGGCCAGGGCGGCGACCGCCGCGAACAGCCCGGCCCGTTGGACGGTGAGCGCGCCAATGCTGTCGCCGTACACCGGACCGAGCAGCGCGACGATCGACGGGTTGCTCGCGGTGCCGGCCAGGTATTCGGCCCGCTCGGCGGCGGTCGGATACAGGCCGGCGTACGCGCTGGCGTAGCTGGCCGGCAGCAGGGCCAGCGGAAGGATCCAGATGGGCAGCACGATCCGGTCCCGGCGCAGGATCAGCCGGACCAGGTGTCGGGTGCCGGTGAACGCGCTCGCTCGCGGGCCCGGCTCACTCCGCGCGCTCACGACGACACCTGCTCGGTCTGGTAGTGCCGCAGGAACAGCTCCTCCAGCGTCGGCGGTTGACTGACCAGGCTGCGTACGCCGATCTCGGTGAGCCGACGGAGCGCGACGTCCAGCGCGGCGTCCTCCACGTCGAAGCGCACCCGCTGCCCGTCCACCCGCAGGTCGTGTACGCCGGTGAGCTGCCCCAGCCCGTCCACCGGACCGGTCAGCTCGGCCTCGATGGAGGTGCGCCGCAGGTGTCGCAGCTCGCTCAGGGTGCCGGTCTCCACGTCCCGCCCGTTGCGGATGATCGTCACCCGGTCGCAGAGCGCCTCCACCTCGGCCAGGATGTGGCTGGAGAGCAGCACGGTTCGACCGTCGGCCTTCGCCCGGCGTACCCAGTGCTGGAAGACGTCCTCCATGAGCGGGTCCAGGCCGGAGGTCGGCTCGTCCAGGATGAGGAGTTCGGCGTCCGACGCGAGAGCGGCCACCAAGCCGACCTTCTGCCGGTTGCCCTTGGAGTACGTCCGGCCCTTCTTGCGGGGGTCCAGCTCGAAGGAGTCCAGCAGTTCGGCGCGGCGGGCCGGGTCGAGGCCGCCGCGCATCCGGCCGAGCAGGTCGATGACCTCGCCGCCGGAGAGGTTGGGCCAGAGCGTCACGTCGCCCGGCACGTACGCCAGCCGGCGGTGCAGGGCCACCGCGTCGCGCCACGGGTCGCCGCCGAGCAGGCGGACGACCCCCGCGTCCGTCCGCAGCAGGCCGAGCAGCGCCCGGATGGTCGTCGACTTGCCGGCGCCGTTCGGGCCGAGGAAGCCGTGCACCTCGCCGGCGCGGACGGTCAGGTCCAGACCGTCGAGCGCCCGGACCCGGCCGAAGGTCTTGACCAGGCCGGATACCTCAATCGGAGTTTCCATATATCGGAAGCTACACTCGTTTCACAAAGTTGTGAAGACAGTGTGAGCCGGGCACCATCGGTGCCCACGACACGGTCAGAAGGGGGACCAGAGATGGCGGACGCCGACGGCCACGACCCGGTGCACCTCTTCGTGGAACGGATGGCGCTCACGTTCGCCGAGGTCGGCTTTCCGCGGATGGCCGCTCGGGTGCTGTTCACCGTGATGAGCGCGGACGACCCACTGACGGCCGCCGAGATCGGCGAGCGCCTCGGGGTCAGCGCGGCGGCGGTCAGCGGGGCGGTCCGCTACCTCACCCAGTTCGGCATGCTGATCCGCGAGCCGGTCCCCCGCTCCCGCCGCGACCGTTACCGGATGCCGGAGAACCCCTGGTACGAGGGGACGATCACGAAGACCGCGATCTACAAGACGTTCATCGACGTCGCCGAAGGCGGCATCGGGGCCCTCGGCCCGGACACGCCGGCCGGCGAACGGGTGGCCGAGATGCGGGACTTCTTCCTCTTCGTCCAGGAAGAGATCGACTCACTGGGCGAACGCTGGCGCATCCGCCGTGCCCAGACCGGCCACCTGCGCCCGGGTGAGTCAGGCTGAACTGCCCCAGCGGGCCTGCTCCAGCAACTCCATCGCCCGGTCCCGCGCCTCGGAGTCGTCGGAGCGCAGGAGCGTGGTGGCCTCGTCCACCGCGTCGGTGAGTCGCCGCCACTGCGCGTCGCGCTCCCGCACCAGGTCCGACTGGGCGGCCAACTGCCGGGTCTTGACCCACAGCTCGACGAAGACCGACACCTTGGCCCGCAGCACCCACGGGTCGAACGGCTTGGTCAGGTAGTCGACGGCACCCACCTGGTAGCCCCGCAGGGCGAGCTGGGCGTCCCGGTCGGCGGCGGTGAGGAAGATGATCGGCACGTGTCGGGTGCGCTCGCGGCGCTTGATGTGACTGGCCGTCTCGAAGCCGTCCATGTCCGGCATCTGCGCGTCCAACAGGATCACCGCGAAGTCGTCCACCAGCAACTGCTTGAGCGCCGCCTCACCGCTCTCCACGGCCACCGACTGGACCGGCAGGCCCTGGAGGATCGCCTCCAGGGCCATCAGGTTCTCCCGACGGTCGTCCACGAGCAGCGCCTTGGCCATCTGGGTCACGAAGTCTCCTCGGTGCGGCTGCCGCTGATCCAGGACGACATCAGCTCGATCAGGTCGTCGAGGTCGACCGGCTTGGTGATGTAGTCGCTTCCCCCGGCCGCGAGCGCCGACTCACGGTCGCCCGGCATCGCCTTCGCGGTCAGGAAGACGACGGGAAGGTCGGCGAACCGGTGATTACGCCGGATCTGCCGGGTCGTCTCGTATCCGTCCTGGTCGGGCATCATGGCGTCCATCAGCACGATGTCCACCTCCGGATGCTCGGCCAGCAGGCGGACGCCGTCCGCCCCGTTGTCCGAGTACAGCACGGTCATGCCGTGCAGCTCCAACGCGCTGGTCAGAGCGAAGACGTTGCGCACGTCGTCGTCCACGATCAGCACGGTGGCGCCGTCCAACTGCCGGGTGGCCGGCGCCTCCGGCCGCTCCGGCAACAGTTCCAGCGGCGGCATCAGCAGCGACGACGGCAGGCCGGCGCGCTGCGGCGACGGCGACTGCGGCGCGACCACCGCGTCCGGAGCGAGGACCTGCGGTACGAACAGGGTGAACGTCGAGCCCTGCCCGGGCGCCGACGAGACCGTGATGGTGCCACCGATCAGTCGCGCCAGGTCCCGGCTGATCGACAAACCCAGACCGGTGCCGCCGTAGCGGCGACTGGTCGTGCCGTCCGCCTGCTGGAACGCCTCGAAGATGATCGACAGCTTGTCGTCGGAGATGCCGATCCCGGTGTCGATCACCGTGAAGGCGATCACCTGCTGGGCGTTGGTCAGCGCGGGCACGTCGAACACCGCGTTCGGCGCGGCCGGGGCGATCCGCAACGTCACCGCGCCGTTGTCGGTGAACTTCACCGCGTTGGAGAGCAGGTTGCGCAGGATCTGCTGCAACCGCTGCGCGTCGGTGACCAGCGCGGGCGGCAGGTCCTTGCTGACGCGTACCTGGAAGTCGAGATTCTTCTCCTCGGCCTGCGGCGCGAACGCCTGCTCGACGAAGCCGCGCAGCTCGGTGAAGCGGATCTCGGTCGGCTCGACGTCCATCCGGCCCGCCTCGATCTTGGACAGGTCGAGGATGTCGTCGATCAGGCGCAGCAGGTCGGAGCCGGAGCCGTGGATGGTCCGGGCGAACTCGATCTGCTTCGGGCTGAGGTTCTGCTCCGAGTTCTCCGCCAGCAGACGAGCCAGCAGCAGCAACGAGTTCAGCGGCGTACGCAGCTCGTGGCTCATGTTGGCCAGGAACTCCGACTTGTACGCCGACGCCCGGGTGAGTTGCTGCGCCTTCTCCTCCAGGCCGAGTCGGGCCAGCTCGATCTCCCGGTTCTTGGTCTCGATGTTGCCCTTCTGCTCGGAGAGCAGGGTGGCCTTCTCCTCCAGCTCGGCGTTGGTGCGCTGCAACTCCGCCGACTGCTCCTGCATCTCGTGCGCCAGCCGCTGCGACTGGGCCAGCAGCTCCTCCGTACGCCGGTTGGCCTGGATGGTGTTGACCGCGATGCCGATGGTGAGCACCAGCCGCTCCAGGAACGACAGGTGCAGCTCGGAGAAGGCGGACACGCTGGCGAACTCGATCACCCCGAGCAGCTCCCCCTCGAACAGCACGGGGAGCACCACCAGGTCGGTCGGGGGTGTCTCGGCCAGGCCGGAGCGCAGCGTGAGACGGCTGTTCGGCGGGGCGCTGACCCGGATCGTCCGGCGCGAGAGGGCGGTCTGCCCGACCAGTCCCTCGCCCGGCCCGAAGGTCACGTCGTGCCCCCGCGCCACATAGCCGTACGACGAGGTCAACCGCAGCCGCATGCTGCCGTCGGTGTCGTCGGCGAGGAAGAACGCGCCGAGTTGCGCGTCGACCAGCGGCGTCACCTCGGTCATGATCATGCGGCAGACCTCGCCGAGGTCACGCTGGCCCTGCAACAGGCCACCGATGCGGGCCAGGTTGGAGTCCAGCCAGCCCTGCTCGGCGTTCTTCTTGGTCGTCTCCCGGAGGGTGACGATCATCTGGTTGATGTTGTCCTTCAGCTCGGCGACCTCGCCCTGCGCCTTGACGGCGATCCGCTGGGTCAGGTCACCCCGGGTCACCGAGGTGGACACCTGGGCGATGGCCCGAAGCTGGGTGGTCAGCGTGGAGGCGAGCTGGTTGACGTTCTCGGTCAGGTCCCGCCAGGTGCCGGAGACGCCCTTGACCTGCGCCTGACCGCCCAACTTGCCCTCGATGCCGACCTCGCGGGCGACGCGGGTGACCTCGTCGGCGAACGACGAGAGCTGGTCCACCATCGTGTTGACGGTCGACTTCAGCTCCAGGATCTCGCCCTGGGCGTCCACGGTGATCTTCTGGCTCAGGTCACCCTTCGCCACGGCCGTGGTCACCGAGGCGATGTTGCGGACCTGGCTGGTCAGGTTCGACGCCATCGAGTTCACGTTGTCGGTCAGATCCCGCCACGTACCGGACACGCCCTTGACCTGCGCCTGACCACCGAGCTTGCCCTCGGTGCCCACCTCACGGGCCACCCGGGTCACCTCGTCCGCGAACGACGACAGCTGATCGACCATCGTGTTGACTGTCGACTTCAGCTCCAGGATCTCGCCCCGCGCGTCCACCGTGATCTTCTGCGACAGGTCACCCTTCGCCACCGCCGTCGAGACCTGGGCGATGTTGCGGACCTGGGCGGTCAGGTTCGACGCCATCGAGTTCACGTTGTCGGTCAGGTCCCGCCAGGTGCCGGCGACCCCGCGCACCTGGGCCTGGCCGCCGAGCTTGCCCTCGGTGCCCACCTCACGGGCCACCCGGGTCACCTCGTCCGCGAACGACGACAGCTGATCGACCATCGTGTTGACTGTCGACTTCAGCTCCAGGATCTCGCCCCGCGCGTCCACCGTGATCTTCTGTGACAGGTCACCCTTCGCCACCGCCGTCGTCACCGAGGCGATGTTGCGGACCTGGCTGGTCAGGTTCGACGCCATCGAGTTCACGTTGTCCGTCAGGTCCCGCCACGTACCGGACACGCCCTTGACCTGTGCCTGGCCGCCCAGGTTGCCCTCGGTACCCACCTCACGGGCCACCCGGGTCACCTCGTCCGCGAACGACGAGAGCTGGTCCACCATCGTGTTGACGGTGTTCTTCAGCTCCAGGATCTCGCCCTGCGCGTCGACGGTGATCTTCTGCGACAGGTCGCCCTTCGCCACCGCGGTGGAGACCTGGGAGATGTTGCGGACCTGGCTGGTCAGGTTGCCGGCCAACTGGTTGACGTTCTCGGTCAGGTCCCGCCAGGTGCCGGAGACGCCGCGTACCTGCGCCTGACCGCCCAGCTTGCCCTCGATGCCCACCTCACGGGCCACCCGCGTGACCTCGTCGGCGAACGACGACAGCTGGTCCACCATCGTGTTGACGGTGTCCTTCAGCTCCAGGATCTCGCCCTGCGCCGCGACAGTGATCTTCTGCGACAGGTCACCGCGCGCCACCGCCGTGGAGACCTGCGCGATGTTGCGGACCTGGGCGGTCAGGTTCGACGCCATCGAGTTGACGCTGTCGGTGAGGTCCTTCCAGGTGCCCGCCACGTTCGGCACCTCGGCCTGCCCACCCAGCTTGCCCTCGGTGCCCACCTCACGGGCCACCCGGGTCACCTGCTCGGCGAAGAGCCGCAGCGTGTCCGTGAGGTAGTTCATCGTGGCGGCCAACTCGGCCACCTCACCGCGCGCGCTGACCGTGATCTTCTGCGACAGGTCGCCCTTGGCCACCGCCGTCGCCACCTGCGAGATCGACCGCACCTGGCCGGTCAGGTTCGACGCCATGGTGTTCACCGAGTCGGTGAGGTCCTTCCACGTCCCGGCGACACCCCGTACGTCGGCCTGGCCGCCCAACTTGCCCTCGGTGCCCACCTCGCGGGCCACCCGGGTCACCTCGTTGGAGAACGACGACAACTGGTCGACCATCGTGTTCACGGTGCGCCCGATGCGCAGGTACTCACCGCGCAACGGCCGACCGTCTATCTCCAACGCCATGTGCTGGGACAGGTCGCCGTCGGCCACCGCCACGATGACCCGGGCGATCTCGGTCGTCGGCCGGCCCAGGTCGTCGATCAGCGAGTTGATCGCCCGCTGCCCCTCCGCCCAGGAGCCGTCCAGCCCCTCGTCGTCCAGCCGCTCGGTGAGCCGTCCGTCCCGGCCGACGATCCGGCTGATCCGCCGCAGGTCCAGGTACTGCCGCTCCTGGAGCGAGACCACCTCGTTGAAGGCGTCCGCCACCTCACCAGCCTTGCCGGCGCGGCGGGGCAACCGGACCTTCAGATCACCGCGACGCACCCGTCGCAGCGCCTCGGTCAGCTCACCGAGAAGCGCCTCCTGGTCGGGCGCGGACGGATCCGCGTACGACTGCTTCGCCGTGGTCATGATGCCTCGCTCACCTGGGGGGGTCCGTGCCCGTACAGACACACCGGCACCCCATATTGTGCCCGCGCCGGCCGTAGTGCCAGGGTGCGCGACCCGCCGATCGGCCCCGGCGGCCCCCGCGATCCTCGCGCCGGTACCCAACCCGACACAGACGCGCCGAGTGGCGCTCGTCACGTCGGAGAGGCCGCAGCGCCTCCCACCGATCACGGATCGGCTTGGCACCTGGCCGGGGGACGGTAGAGGATACGGGGGTGTCAGCCGAGGCGGGGCCCGCGACGGCCGGGGGCCGGAACGGGGCCGTCCGGCGTGTCCGTCTGCCCGCCGACCGCCGTACGCCCGCCGCCGCCCGCGCGGTCGTCCGCTCCGTCCTCACCGAGGCGCACCTCGACGACCTGATCAACGAGGCGCTGCTGCTCACCACCGAGCTGACCACCAACGCCGTCGAGCACGCCGGCACCGAACTGGACATCGAGGTCGTGGCGGACGGTGTCGGGCTCTCCGTGACCGTCTCCGACTTCGCCCCCAGCTCCGGCAACGACGAGCTGGCCGTCGGGGCCCGCAACGACACGACCGAGATCGACGAGGTCTCCGAGCGCGGTCGCGGACTGCTGCTCGTCGACCACTTCGCCAGCCGCTGGGGCACCACGTACCTGCCCACCGGCAAGGGCGTCTGGTTCCGCCTCGACCGGCCCGGCACCGAGCCGGGCGCCGGCTCCAGCGCCGGTGGCACGTCACTGGCCGGCGACCCCGGAGCCGTCGACGGATCGGCGCCGAGCGCGGGCGCGATGAGCGAACTCATGCAGACCGCCCCCGACATGTACGCCGACGACCCGCTGCCCGACTTCGCCGCCAGCCTGCTCAGCCGGGTCGCCGAGATGGTCGGCGCGGCCGGTGGGGCGGTCCGCCTGGACCGGGGCGACGGACAGGGCCGACAGTTGCTGGCCCGGTTCGGTCGGCAGCCCCGCCCCGACAGCGAGCTGCTGCGGGTGCCGTTGACCGTGCACCGCCCGTACGCCGGGGAGTTGGAGCTGGACGCCGCGCCGTCCGCGTACGCCCGGCCGTTGGCGGCGCTCACGGCCGAGCGGCTGTCGCTGCACCTGGAGAACGACCGGCTGCGCCGGGCGGACGTCCGGCGGCAGGCGTGGTTGACGTTCCTCGCCGAGGCGAGCGAGCTGCTGGCCCAGTCGCTGGACGTCGAGCTGACCATGGCCCTGATCCCGCAGTTGGTGGTGCCCCGGCTCGGTCAGTGGTGCGCCGTGCACACCACCGACGAGTGGGGCCGGTTGCGGCTGGCCGCGACCAGCCACGCCGACGAGTCGGTGCTGCCGCAGCTGCACCGGGTGCTGGCGGAGACCGGCCCGGATTCCATCCAGGCCCGGCTGCGGGAGGCGTCCCGCAGCGCGGCGCAGATTCCGCTGGGCGGCCCGATGGAGGGCTTCGCAGTCCCGCTGATCGCCCGCGGCCAGCGGCTCGGCACCCTCGCGGTGGGCCGGCACCAACGGCACCGGCACGACCCGGACGAGGTGGCCGTCCTGGAGGACGTGGCCCGACGGGCCGCGCTGGCGATCGAGAACGCCCGGATCCACGCCGAGCGCCGACGGGTCGCGCAGACGCTCCAGCAGTCCCTGCTGCCGCCCGTGCTGCCGGTGGTGGACGGCATCGGCTTCGCCGCCGAGTACGTGCCCACCGGTGACGACGCCGAGGTGGGTGGCGACTTCTACGACGTGGTGCCGCTGCCCGACGGGCGCTGGCTCGTGGTGATCGGCGACGTGTCGGGCAAGGGCGTCCAGGCGGCTGCGGTCACCGGGCTGGTCCGCGACGTGATCCGGGTGCTGGTCGGGGACGGCAAGCCGCTGCCGGAGGCGCTGGCCCGACTCAACGAGACGCTCGTCGAGCGGGGTGGTGGGCGGTACTGCACGTTGGCCCTCGCCGCGGTCGGGCCCGGCGACGGCGACCACCTCGACGTGTCCCTGCACCTGGCCGGGCACGACCGGCCGGTGCTGCTGGCCGGCGCGGGCGGAGCCCGGTTCGTCGGGGTCGGCGGTACGGCGCTGGGACTGCTCGACACCATCACCTCACCGACGACCGAGATCACGCTCGCCCCCGGCGACTCGCTGATCTTCTACACCGACGGGGTCACCGAGCGGCGGCGCGGCCGGGAGCTGTTCGGCACCGACCGGCTGCGGGACGCGGCCGCGCCGCTGGCCGGCTACTCCGCCGACGTGGTCGCCGCCCGCCTGCGCGCCGCCGCCATCAACTTCTCGGTCGAGCCACCCCGGGACGACATCGCCGTCCTGGTGCTCCGCAACGACGCGGTCTGAACAGCGCGGCGTCACCGACCGGCACAGCCGCACGGACCGGCGCGGCCGCACGGGCGGTTCGACGACCTCACAGGCCGCCGGGGAGGCGGCCGGGGGCCAGGCGGCGCTCCGGGTCGAGGTGTTCCTTGGCAGCCTCCAACCGGGCCAGGCCGGCCAGCTCGCCCCACAGGTCGACGGCCTGCCGGACCGCTGCCGGTGCGGAGACGACCAGGCAGCGGCCCTGCCGGGCCAGCAGCACCCCACGGACGGCGGCCAGGATGGACGCCACCCGGTCGGGCGGCACCGTGCCGGGCAGGGCCGCGTGCACCACGCCCAGACCGGCCGAGCCGCGCACCGGCACGGGTGCGCCGGCCGCGTCGCGCAGCGCGTACACGGCGGCGTGCAGGTCGCTGATCGGCACCTCCAGACGCAGCGCCGTGTCACCGGGCGCGAAGGGATAGCGACGCCACCACGTCGGTGCCGAATGGGCGACGGTCGCCTCGCCGTGCAGCAGGCCGACCAGCCGTTCGGCACGTTCGTTCACCTCGGCCGGGCCGCCTTCGAGCAGCACGACGAGGCTGCCCGCCCGGGACGGCGCCCCGGACCGGCCGGACATCGACGGGTGCCGTTCGCGGGCGGTGGCGGCCGGGTGGCCCGGCGGGTACGCGGTGCGCGGCCGGGGCAGACCACCGGGCAGGTCCAGCTCGATGGCCGCCGGTTCCAGGCGGGCGGCGAGGATCGACCGGATCAGCTCGTGGACCTCCAGCGGGGTCCACACCGGCCGGGACACCCAGAGCCGGCTGGCCGGTACCGGCTGCACCCGCAGGCTCGCCGAGACCAGCACGCCGAGCGCACCCTGTGAACCGCAGAGCAGCCGGGCCAGGTCCAGCCCGGGTGCGCCGCCGCCGGCGCTGACCAGCTCACCGTCGGCGGCCAGATAGCGGACGCCGACGAGCTGGTCGCACGGGCTGCCGTGGCGGTGCCGCAGCGGACCGGTCTCCCCGGCGGCGAGCACCCCGCCGAGGGTCGCGCCGGGCGAGGGGGCGTCCATCGCGAGCCGCTGCCCGGTGCGTTCCAGAGTGGCCTGTACCGCCCGCAGTGGAGTGCCCGCACCGACCTCGGCCACCGGAGCGCCCACCGGCTCGTGACCGATGCCGGCCAGCCGGCCGGTGTCGAGCAGGATGTCGACCTGCGTCGGGGTGGCACCCCAGTCGATCTTCGTGCCGGCGCCCCGGGGCACCACCGCCAGGTCGTGCGCGGCGGCCAGCCGCAGCACCTCGGCCGCCGCGTGCGGACCGCCGGGCACGGCCACCCAGCGGGCCGGCCGGCCGGCCACCTCGTCGGCCGGGCCGGCGAGTCGGGCGAACGGCGGACCGCAGATCGCCGTCAATCGCCGGGTGATCTCGAGGGCTCCGGACCGGCCGAGGGAACTCGCTGCTGCCGCCATGCCGGCTATCGTACATGTGTTCGAAAGCCAAGGTGGTGGTGTTCGGGATGCCACTGGTCCGGCACACAGGGTGAGCCGGCCGGTAACGTGGCCGCCGTGACCACCGAGACTGCCCCGCCCGCGGCGAAGCGGGTGCCCACCGAGCGCACCCACCACGGCGACACCGTCGTCGACGAGTACGCCTGGCTCGCCGCCAAGGACGACCCGGAGACGATCGCCTACCTGACCGCCGAGAACGCGTACACCGAGGAGCGCACCGCGCACCTGGCCGCCCTGCGCGCGGAGCTGTTCGAGGAGACCCGCCAGCGCACCCGCGAGACCGACCTGTCCGTGCCCACCCGCAAGGGTGGGTACTGGTACTACACCCGCACGATCGAGGGCCAGCAGTACGGCGTGCACTGCCGGCGTGCGGTCCGCGACGGCGAGTCCGACCCGCCGGTCAGCGCGGACGGCGCCCCGCTCGACGGTGAGGAGGTACTGCTCGACGGCAACCTGCTGGCCGAGGGGCACGACTTCTTCTCACTGGGCGCGTTCGACGTCAGCCCGGACGGGCGTTGGCTGGCGTACTCGACGGACTTCTCCGGCGACGAGCGCTTCACCCTCCGCGTCAAGGACCTGAGCACCGGGGAGCTGCTGCCCGACGAGGTGCCGGACACGTTCTACGGCACCGCCTGGTCGGCCGACGCGTCGGTGCTGTTCTACGTGACGGTCGACGACGCCTGGCGACCGAACCGGGTCTGGCGGCACACCATCGGCTCGGCCGCGGCCGACGACGTGGTGGTGCACCAGGAGGACGACGAGCGGTTCTGGGTGGGCGTCGAGCTGACCCGCTCCGAGAAGTTCATCCTCGTCGACATCCACAGCAAGATCACCAGCGAGGTGCTGGTGATCCCGGCGGGCAACCCCACCGGCGCCCCGGCCGTGATCGCACCCCGCCGGCAGGGCGTCGAGTACGCGGTGGAGCACCATGGCCACCGCTTCCTGATCCTGCACAACGACGGCGCGGAGGACTTCGCGCTGGCGTTCACCTCGGCGGACACCCCGGGCGACTGGGTGCCGCTGATCGAGCACAGCCCGGGCACCCGGCTGGAGGCGGTGGACGCGTTCGCGAACCACCTGGTGGTGTCCCTGCGCACCGACGGCCTCACCGGCCTACGGGTGCTCCCGATCGGCAGCGACGACGGGTACGACATCGACTTCCCCGAGCCGCTCTACAGCGTGGGCCTGGACGCCAACCCGGAGTACCGCACCGGTCAGGTCCGGCTGCGCTACTCCTCGCTGGTCACCCCGGACTCGGTGTACGACTACGACCTGGTGACCCGGCAGATGGTGCTGCGCAAGCAGAAGCCGGTGCTGCCCGGACCGGACGGCCGGCCGTACGACCCGGCCGAGTACGAGCAGCACCGCGACTGGGCGCTCGCCGACGACGGCACCCGGGTGCCGATCTCGCTGGTCTGCCGGGTCGGCACGCCCCGGGACGGCTCGGCCCCCTGCGAGCTGTACGGCTACGGCTCGTACGAGGCCAGCATGGACCCGTGGTTCTCGGTGGCCCGACTGTCCCTGCTGGACCGGGGCGTGGTCTTCGCCGTGGCGCACACCCGGGGCGGCGGTGAACTGGGCCGGCGCTGGTACGACCAGGGCAAGATGCTGGCCAAGAAGAACACCTTCACCGACTTCGTGGCCTGCGCCCGGCACCTGGTCAAGGCCGGCTGGACCGCCAGCGACCGGCTGGTGGCCCGGGGCGCATCGGCCGGCGGCCTGCTGATGGGCGCTGTCGCCAACCTCGCCCCGGACGCGTTCACGGGGATCGTGGCGCAGGTGCCGTTCGTGGACGCGCTCACCTCGATCCTCGACCCGTCGCTGCCGCTGACCGTCACCGAGTGGGAGGAGTGGGGCAACCCGCTCGAAGACCCCGAGGTGTACGCGTACATGAAGTCGTACACGCCGTACGAGAACGTCGCGGCGGTGGACTACCCGGCGATCCTCGCGGTGACCAGCCTCAACGACACGCGGGTGCTCTACTCCGAGCCGGCGAAGTGGATCGCGCGGCTGCGGGCCACCGCACCGCAGGGCGACTACCTGCTCAAGACCGAGATGGGCGCCGGGCACGGTGGCCCGAGCGGTCGCTACGACGCCTGGCGCGAGGAGGCGTTCATCAACGCCTGGATCCTGGACCGCCTGGGCCGCGCCTGACGCTCGATCCCGGAGGTGGTGGCCGCACACGCCGTCGAGGCCACCACCTCCGCGAAACGGCGCGATCAGACCGGTGTCGTCCTCGCTCAGGCCGTCCGCAACTCGTCCACCGCCGTGCTCACCCGCAGGAAGAGCAGGCCGACACCGACCGTCACCAGCACCGCCGCCAGGGCGCCGGCGCCGAGCCACGCCAGGTGCTCCAGAGGTACGGCGACAGTCCGCTCCTCCGCAGCGGTCTGCACGACCCGGGTGTACTGGTCACGGGTGGCCGGGTCGGCGCAGAGCGCCGCCGTCGCGTCGCACACCAGCTCCGACGATCCGCCCACGCTGACGTTGGGGAAGAGTCCCCTGCCCAGCAGCACTCCGACGGTGAGCGCCAGCAGGATCGCCGGCACCGCGGGGGTGAGCGCCTGCCAGGCCACCGACCCGCTGAGCGTGGCCCGGGGCACGCCGGTGGCGACCAGCGCCGCGTACGCGCGTCGGCGGGCCACGATCCCCTCGACCAGCGCGACGATCAGACCGCCCGCCGCGATCAGCACCGCGACGGCCACCGCGGCGTCGACCAGGTCCATTGTCGACAGGTAGAACGGGTTGGCGCCGCCGTCGTCCACCCCGGCGAGGCGGTTCTGCTCCCGTTCCAGCGCGTCCTGGGCGACGAAGTAGGCGCGCTGGGCAGCCGCCCCGGCACCGAAGATCACGGCGGCCAGCAGCGCGGCGAACGTCCGGCTGCCCGCCCACGGGTCGGCCATCAGCCGGCCCGCCGCGAGCAGCGCCGACGCACCCCGGGCGTGCCGGCGCAGCAGCCGCCCGCAGGTGTATGAGATCCAACCGGCGCCGACCACCACCCCGATCATCGCGGTGAGACCGCTCACCAGGAACAGCAGTGGCACCAGCCAGCCCAGCAGCACGGAGTTGCCCTCGACCCGGTAGAGCAACGGGCGGACGGCGATGAAGGACCCCAGACCCAGACCGATCAACAGCCCGGCCCACGGGCGTGGACCCCGCTCGCGGGCGGCCTTGCGACTGACCCCGAGCGGGCTCGTCGTGACGGTGCGCAGCATCAGGGCGGTGGCCAGCGCCGCGATCACCGGCAGACCCAGCACCACCGCGACGAGCGCGCCGGTCGGCGGTAGCACGTCGGTGGGCAGCGCCAACCGGCCCTGGTCGTCCGGCCGGTGCAGCAGGTTGCGACCGACCAGGTAGACGCCCAGCCCGGCGAGGGTGCCGAGCAGGCTGGCCAGGCCGGTCTCCAGGATCGCCAGCCGGGTGACCTGGCCGGGGGTCGCGCCGGCCAGCCGGAGCGCGGCGAGTCGCCGGTCCCGGGCGGGCGCGCCGAGCCGGGCGCACTGGCCGGCCAGGGCCAGCACCGGGACGGTCAGCATCAGCAGCGCGAACGCGGTCCCGCCACGCAGCCCCGGCTCACGCAGCAACGCGTTGCGGTACTGCTCGGACTGTGCCCAGGCATCGCCGGCCGGTTTCTGGATCGCGAGCACGGTCAGCGCCGCCAGCCCGGCCAGCGTCGCCAGCAGGGCACTGAGCGCGGTCAGCACGACGCGTGCCGTGTCCGTCCGGTTGCCGGCCAGCGCGAGCCGTACCAGCGTCGCCGGCCTCACCGTGCGCCGCCGGCCAACGGCACGTCGAGCCCCAGGCCGGTGTGGTCCACCAGACCGTCGCGCAGCACGATCTCCCGATCGGCGTACGCGGCGATCCGCGGCTCGTGGGTGACCAGCACGACGGAGGTGCGCTGCTCCCGGGCGAGCCGGACCAGTTGGGTGAGCACCTGCTCGCCGGTGAGCGTGTCGAGCGCGCCGGTCGGCTCGTCGGCGAAGAGCACCCGCGGCTCGGTGACCAGCGCCCGCGCCGTGGCGCAGCGCTGCTGCTGACCGCCGGACATCTCGCCGGGCCGCAGGTCGGCCAGTTCGGCCACCCCGAACCGGTCCAGCCAGGTCAGGGCCGCCGTCCGTGCCTCTCGCCGCCCCGTGCCGGCGAGGAGCAGGGGCAGCGCCACGTTCTCGGCCGCGGTCAGCTCGGCGACCAGTTGCCCGAACTGGAACAACACCCCGAACTCGGTACGCCGTAGCCGGGACCGGGCGGCCTCCGACCAGGTGTCGATCCGGTGGCCGCGCCAGGTGACCTCGCCCGCGTCGGGCCGGAGGATCCCGGCCAGGCAGTGCAGCAGGGTCGACTTGCCGCAGCCACTCGGCCCGGTGACCGCGACGATCTCGCCCTCGGCCACGTCGAGCGTCACACCGCGCAGGGCGGGCGTCGGGCCGTACGAACGAACCACGCCACGAGCCTGGAGTTGCGTCACGCGTGCACCTCCCGGTGCCAGTCGGCGACCCGGCCCAGCGTGGTGTGCAGCCACCGCAGGTCGGCGTCGAGATGGGCGATCGCGAAATCGGCCGCGACCACGTCGTTGAGGGTGGCGGCCGGGTCGGTCTTGACCGCCGTCAGCTCCCGGAGCCGCGCGGTGTGCGCGGCGCGCTGGTCCATCAGGTACGAACGCGCCCGGTCGACGTCGGCGACCAGCAGCGCCACCACGACCTTGGCGAAGAGCGTGCTGGCCACGTACGGCATCGGCGACTCCACTTCGGACAGCCACCGGTCCAGGGTGGAGCGGCCCTCGTCGGTCAGCGCGTACGCCGTCCGATCCGGCCCGGACGCCCGATCCTGACCGGCGGTGGCCACCAGACCGTCCCGTTCGAGGCGACCCAGGGTGGCGTACACCTGCCCGAACGCCAGCGGCCGAGCCCGGGGCAACCGCTGGTCATGCGCCCGCTTCAGCTCATACCCGTGCCGACTCCCCCCAGCCAGCAACCCCAGCAGAACATGCGGCGTAGACACCCCTCAACTATTCACCCAGCGAATACCCCAGTCAACACCCACCCACCCCCACCCCGGTGCCCGCCCCACCGCCCACCCCGGTGATCATGAAGTTATTGCCACGACACGCCGACCCGGCGAGCAATAACTTCATGATCACCGGGGCAAATAGGCGGGAGCCCGGCCGGGAGCCGGGTGCGGGTGGGGTGGGTCAGTGGCGGCGGAGGACTACTACGGCTACGTCGTCCTGGATTTTGTCGGGGGCCAGTTCGACCAGGAGGCGGGCGCAGAAGTCGTCCAGGTTCGCGTCCACGGTGGCGGACACCGCGGCCAGCGCGGCCAGGCCCTCGTCGATGGTCGCGTCCCGCCGCTCGATCAGCCCGTCGGTGTAGAACACCAGCGTGGCGCCGGTCGGCAGGACGAACTCCAGGTCGGCCGGTCGGGGCGCGCGGACGCCGAGCAGGGGCGCCGAGTGCTGGACGAACTCGACCTTGCCGTCGCGGTGCAGCAGCGGCGGCAGGTGACCGGCGCTGGCCAGCCGGACCCGGCCGCTCGGCGGGTGCAGCAGCAGGACGCAGAGCGTGGCCAGCTCGTTCGGCAGCAGCGTACGCATCAGCTCGTTGACCCGGTGCAGGATCTCGCCGGGCTGGTGCCCCTCGACGGCGTACGCCCGGACCGCGTGCCGCAGCTCGGCCATCACGGTGGCCGCGTGCAGCGAGTGGCCGGCCACGTCCCCGATCGCCAGCAGGAGGTGCCCGTCGAGCATCACCAGCTCGTAGAAGTCCCCGCCCACCTCGGTCTGCGCGCTGGCCGGCTCGTACCGCACCGCGAGGTCCAGTCCGGCGATCGTGGGCAGGCTGCGCGGGAGCAGGCTGCGCTGAAGGGTGACGGCGATCCGGTGCTCCTCGTCGAAGGAGCGCTGGGCCTCGACGGCCGCCGCCACGGCCTGGGCGAGCTGCACGAGCACCGGCGTCCGGGCGGTCTGGGTGGCGGTGGGGACCACCACGTACAACGGCGCGCGGTCCTCCCGCAGCCGCGCCGCGGCCACGGTCACGGTGTCGTCGGTGGGCCAGCTGAGCAGCCCCCAGTTCTCCGGCGACTCCACCCGCACGGTCGCGCCGGTGGGCACCCCCGTGTCGTCGACGATCCACGGCACGATGGCGGCGTCCGCGCCGGGACCTGCGCAGACGCCGGCGATGCAGTCACCGTCGAACGTCTCGGCGATCACGGCGGCGGGGCTCTTGAAGATCTGCGCGGCACCCTCGGCGGCGGCTTCGAGCAGCCGCGCGAAGGTCGACGCGGCGTGCACGGCGACGGTGGTGTCGGCGAGGCCGAGCAGCCGCTCGGCGAGCAGTTCGGCGCGCTGCCGGGCCTGGTAGTAGCGCAGGACCGCCCGGGAGGTGGCGATCAGCTCCTCCGGCTCGATCGGCTCGGCCAGGTACGCGTCCGCCCCCCGGGTCAACCCCTGGGCGCGGTCGGTGACGTCCACGGCGTGCGCGGAAACGTGGATCACCGGCATCGCCGGGTGCGCCGCCTTGATCCGCTCGCACACCTCGTAGCCGCTCAGGTCGGGCAGCCGGACGTCCAGCACCACCAGGTCGATGCGGTCCGTCTCGACCCGGGCCAGCGCCTCGGTGCCGTTCTCCGCCTCGAGCACGGTGTAGCCGGCCCGGGTGAGCCAACTGACCAGCAGGTACCGCTTGGTACGACTGTCGTCGACCACCAGGACGGTCGTCGGCCCGCCGTCCACCGTCACGCTCCGCCGGTGGGCAGGGAGACGGTGAATGTGCTGCCCCGCCCGGGCTCGCTGGCCAACTCCAGCGTGCCACCGAGCAGGGTCACCAGCCGCCGGGCGTACGGCAGGCCGAGGCCGGTGCCGCCGACCCGGGTCGCGCCGGGCACCTGGTAGAACTCCTCGAAGATCCGGTCGTGCAGCTCCGGGGCGATGCCCGGGCCGGTGTCGCTGACCTCGAAGTTCCACCGGTCGTCGTGGCGTCGGGCGCGCAGCCGTACCTCGCCGCGCTCGGTGAACTTGAGACCGTTGTGCAGCAGGTTGCGCAGCACCTGACCGAGGAGCACCTCGTCGGTGCGCAGCACGGCCGGCGCGGTCGGCTCCTCCACCGTCAGCTCCACCCCGGGCCGGGTGGCCAGCGCCCGCATGGTGCCGCGCAGTTGCCCGAAGACCGGCCGCAGGTCCACGTCCGCCCAGTCCGGCTCGATCCGACCGGACTCGGCCTTGGCGAGGTCGAGCAGTTCGTTCACCAGGCCGAGCAGATCCTCCGCCGAGGAGCGGATGAGGCCGACCTGGCGGACCTGTTCGGTGGTGAGGGGGTCGGACGAGGAGTCCGACAGCAGGCGGCCCAGCCCGATGATCGCGGTCACCGGGGCCCGCAGCTCGTGGCTCACGTTGGCCAGGAAGCGGCTCTTCGACTCGCTCGCGGCGCGCAACTGGGCCGACTTCTCGTCCAGCTCGGCGTAGAGGGCGACGACTCCCCGGTTGGTCTCCTCCAACTCCTCGGTGAGCTGGTTGTAGAGCGCCAGCACACCGCGGTTGGTCTCGGCCAGCTCCTCGTTCAGCACGGCCAACTCGTCGCGCTGGCTGCGCACCTCGTCGAGGGCCGCGATGAGCTGGCCGTTCTGCACGGTCAGTTCGTCCAGCGCGCTGCCCGGCGCGGTGCGGCCGAGTTCGGCACGGAACTCGGCCAGCCGCTCCGGAGTCGGCGCCGGCGCGTTCGCCGGGACTCTGCGGGACATCCGTACGACCGTAACCCCCTTGACGGTCATGACGCTCAGGGTGTCGACCAGGCGGGACACCGCGCCGGACTGCGGCTCGTACCGGCCGTCCGGCAGAGGGGTCACCGGCGCCAGGTCGGCGCGCAGGTGGAAGCGGCCGTCGCCGCCTCCGTCGACGTGGAAGGTGACGTCCGCGCCATCCGTTGTCCGCAACAGGTCCCGGGCCACCTCGCTGAGCGCCGTGGCGATCCGTACCTGGTCCTGGTGTTCGAGGCCCACCACACCGGCCACCTCGCGGCCACGCTGGCGGATGACGAAGATGTCCTGTTCGACGCGGAGCGCCATCTGCAGCAGCGGCTCGGCGGCCGGCACGCCCGGATCGACGCTCATGCCCGGGACCTCGCCACCAGGACACAGGCGTCGTCGCGCCGCACCCCGGCGTCACGCAGCAGGGTGGCCGCCAGCACCAGCGGAGACCGTTCGACGAGGCCCGGATAGTCGGTCAACCGCCAGCGGTCGACGACGCCGTCGCTGTGCATCACGAGCCGGGCGTCCGGCCCGAACGGGTAGTCGTAGCCGCGTACCGTCGGCCGCTGGTGCCCGGCGATGCCGGGCAGCGACACCAGCCCTCGGCGCTGCCCGTCACCGTCGACGATCACGCCGGCGATGTTGCCGAGCCCGGCGTAGTGCAGGACGCCGGACGCCAGTTCGGCGACCGCGATCGCGGCCCCCCGGGTGTGCGACATGCTCCGGTGCAGGTGGCTCACGACCGCTGCGGGCGGGCCGGCCGGAGCGTTCCGGAAGGCGGCGAGCGCGGCCTCGGTGGCGGCGGCGGCCAGCGGGCCGTGCCCGAGACCGTCGCTGACGAGCACCTGGTGCCGACCGTCGGTGAGCCGGACGGCGTACCCGTCACCGCTGACCGTCTCGCCGGGGATCGGCCGGGTGAGACCGCCGGCCCAGGACGGTTTCGCCGGTTCGCCCGGCCAGACCTGGACGGCGAAGACGGTCCCCTTGCCGGGCAGGGAGTAGCCGTCGAACCAGCTCGCCTGCCGGACGATGGCGCCGAGGCCGATGCCGAGCGTGCCGGTGGTGGAGTGCCCGTCCCGGGAGGAGACGGTGAGGTCGGCCATGCCCGGCCCGGAGTCGATGGCGATCATCTCCACGCCGGCCTGCCCGGCGCGGCGGACCGGTCGCAGCAGCAGGACGCCGTCGTCGGCGTGCTTGACGAGGTTGCTGGTCAGTTCGGCGGCGACGATGGCCAGGTCCGCGATCCGGGACGCGTCCATCTCGACCTGCTCACCGAGGCGTTCGGCGGCCCGTCGTACGGCGCTGGCCGCGCTGCTGGCCTCCACGCGGAACCAGAGCCCACTGTCGGTGACCGCGTCTCCGTTCACCGGGCCCACTTGGTGACGGTGATCCGGGTGCCGGTCTCCGCCGATGTCTCGATTTCGAACTCGTCGACCAGCCGCCGGGACCCGCTGAGGCCGAGGCCGAGGCCACCACCGGTGGTGTACCCGTCGGTCAGGGCCAGGTCGAGGTCGGCGATGCCGGGGCCGGAGTCGGCGAAGACGATCCGGAGGCCCTTGCGTCGACCGCTGTCCACGGTCGTGACCTCCACGGTGCCGCCACCGCCGTACACCAGGGTGTTGCGGGCCAGCTCGCTCGCGGCCGTGACCACCTTGGTCTGGTCGACGAGCGACAGCTTGACGGCGACCGCCACCGACCGGACCAGTTGCCGGACGCGGACCACGTCCTCGTCGCTGCGGACCGACTGCGCCTGCGGGTGGCCCAGTTCGATGCCCGTTGTCACGGCGTGGCCGTCTCGGCGTTCGGATCGTCGTCGAACTGGTGGTCGAGGTCGTCCGCGTTGGCCGCCGCGATCAGCTCCATGCCGCGCTCGACGTTCAGCGCGGTACGGATGCCGTTCAGTGAGAGCCCCAGTTCGACGAGGGTGATGGCGACGGCGGGCCGCATGCCCACCACCACCGTCTCCGCGTCGAGGACCTTGGAGATCGAGGCGATGGTGGAGAGCATCCGGCCGACGAACGAGTCGACGATGTCCAACGCCGTGATGTCGATGATGACGCCGTGGCAGCCGGTGGCCACGATCCGCTCGGCGAGGTCCTCCTGGAGCTGCACCGCCGTCTGGTCGGACATGTCGAGCTGGATGGAGACCAGCAGGATGTCACCGATCTTGAGGATCGGTACGCGTTCCATCAGGCGTCCCTGCGTGGCTGGCGGCGGGCGGTCTCGACTCCGGTGAGCCGTAGTACGTGGCGCAGCGCGTCGGCGAGGCTGGCCTTGGTGGCGATGTCGCCGAACTCGATGCCGAGCGCCACGATGGTCTGCGCGATCTGCGGGCGGATGCCGGAGATGATGCAGTCGGCGCCCATCAGCCGGGCGGCCACCACGGTCTTCAGGATGTGCTGGGCGACCTGGGTGTCCACGGCCGGGACGCCGGTGATGTCGATGATCGCGTACGGGGAGCCGGTGTCGACCAGGGTCTGCAGCAGCCGCTCCATGACCACCTGGGCCCGGGCGGAGTCCAGGGTGCCGACCAGCGGGACGGCGACCACGCCCTCCCAGAGCTTGACCACCGGGGTGGAGAGTTCGAGCAGCTGCTCGGCCTGGTCGGCGATCAGGCTCTCGCGGGTACGCACGAAGCTCTCGAAGGTGAACAGGCCCAGCTCGTCGACCAGCCTGGAGTAGGCGACGAAATCGTGCAGCGCGTCGGCGGCGCCGGACTCCTGGAGCAACTCGGCCAGCACGTCCTTGAGCGCGAAGACGCTGATCGACGTCTCGGTGGCGGAGAAGCCCTGCCGGGCCCTGCCCCGGGACAGCTCGGAGAGCGTGGCGCGCAGCTCGCCGGCGTTCTCGGCGGACAGGTCGACGCTGCCCTGCTCGGCGGTGCCGACGATGGCCCGCTGCAGGTCCTCGACCTGCCGGCGCAGCTCGGCGTGGCTCAGCCGGCCCCGGAGCGAGCCGGCGACGATGTCGGTCCACCGCTGCGTGATCTGCTCGGCGTGCCCGCCCAGCAGCGCGGCCAGCCGACCACTTTCCTCGGCGTTCAACGCCATCGCGAAAACCCCCCTCGACCTGGACCGGCCGGACTCTATCACCGGGGTCTGCACAACTACTTGCTGCACAGCAATGGAATGACGATGGCCACCGAATGCCGGCTCCCGTTCTGCGTACGACCCCAGCCGTGGGATACCGTTCCCCCGATAACAGGAGGGCTGGCGAATGTCCCTGACGGTGCACACGGAACAACGCGGCGACGTGGTCGTCGTGTCGGTCGCGGGCGAGCTGGACATGGCAACCGCACCGCAGTTGCAGGACCAGATCACCGACCTGCTCGACAAGGGCCGCAACCGGCTGGTGTTCGACCTGGCGGACGTCTCGTTCTGCGACTCGACCGGTCTGTCGGTGTTCGTCCGCGCCAAGAACAGCTGTGACGAGGCCGGCGGTGTGGTGCGGTTGGCCGCTCCGCAGCGCGGCGTGCTGCGCATCCTCGAGGTGAGCGGGCTCGTCGAGGTGCTGCACACCTATCCGACGGTGGACGAGGCCGTCGCCGGCGAACCGACCCCGGCGTCCTCCTGATCGCTGTTTCGACCTACTCGTCCTCGACGTAGCGGGGACGGGCGATTGCCATGCCCGCCGCCGTCTGCACGGCGAGCGCGGCCAGCAGGAATCCGATGGGTGCCGTCCAGCCGCCGGTGATCTCGTAGAGGATGCCGACCGACAGCGGGCCGAGAGCGGCGATCACGTACCCGGTGCTCTGCGCGAAGGCCGAGAGCGCGACGGTCCCCTCGGCGGTGCGGGCGCGCAGGCCGATCGTGGTGAGGATCAGCGGGAACGCGCCCTGTCCGAGCGCCAGCAGGGTCACCCAGAGCAACGCGGCGCCGTGCGGTGCCAGCGCCAGCCCCAGGTAGGCCAGCGCCGACGCGCCGGTCAGGCCGAGCACCAGCGGCCGCAGGGTGGCGAGCCGACCGGCGAGGGTGGGCATCAGCAGCGCGATCGGCACGCCGAGCGCGGTCACCCCGGCGAGCAGCAGCCCAGCGGCCTCCGGCCGGTAGCCGGCATCGCGGAACAGCTGGGCCAGCCAGCCCATGATCGCGTACCCGCTGAGCGACTGCGCCCCGAAGTAGATCGCCATGGCCCAACCCAGCCGGGTCCGCGCCGGCCGGACCCGCGCGGCGACGGCCGCCGTCGGGGTCGCGCGCCGCGCGCCCCGGCGGGTCCGTAGCGCCAGCGGCACCCACGGGAGTACGGCCACCGCGGCCAGCCCGGCCCAGACCCCCAGCCCGGCCCGCCAGGACCCGAAGGCGTGCGCGATCGGCACGGCGCTGGCGGCGGCCACCGTCGTGCCCAGCGTCAACGCCATGGTGTACGCCCCGGTCACGAGGCCGGTCCGGTGACCGAAGTGCTGCTTGACCAGCATGGGCAGCAGGATGTTGGCGACCGCGATGCCGGCCAGCGCCAGCGCGCTGGTGAGCACGAAGATCCAGGCGGAGTCGGTGGCGGCCCGGAGCACCTGACCGACGGCCAGGGCGATCATGGCGACCACCAGCACCCGGGCCGGGGCCACCCGGCGGACCAGCCACGGGGTGAGCGCGCCGAGGCCGGCGAACGCGATGGTCGGCAGGGTGGTGACCAGCCCGGCCATGGCCCCGGAGAGCCCCAGCCCGTCGCGGATCTCGTCGAGCAGGGCGCCGAGGCTGGTGACCGCCATGCGCAGGTTCAGCGCCACCAGCAGCATCCCGACCAGCACCAGCGCGCCACCGGTCACCGGGTGCGTCCGCCGGGGCGCGGGTTCCCGCGTCGGGAGGGTGTCGACGACGGGTGCGGGCAGGGCCGGAGCGGCGGCGGCTGGCGGGGTCATGACCTCTAACCTACAATCATGGGATGAATTCTGGGCCGGTGATGTAACCAGTGCCACCGTCGGTCGATTCCCCCGCCGCGCAGCCGGCCGTGCCTCCCCGGGGGCACCGCGTCCGGCAGACCATCGAGCAGCTCCGGGCCCGGATCCTCGGCGGGGAGTGGCCGGTGGGTGGTCGCATCCCCACCGAGCCACAGCTGGTCGCCGCGCTGGGCGTCGGGCGCAACACGGTCCGCGAGGCCGTCCGCGCCCTCGTGCACGCCGGGGTACTGGAGTGCCGGCAGGGCTCCGGGACCTACGTGGTGTCCACCGACGAACTGGCCCCGGTGGTGGCCCGTCGACTGGGCGACGACCGGATGACCGAGGTCATCGAGGTACGCCGCGCCTTCGAGGTGGAGGCGGCCCGGCTCGCCGCGCTGCGTCGTACCCCGGAGGATCTGGCGGCGCTCGACGGCGCGCTCGCCGACCGCGAGGCGGCCTGGCGCGGCGGCCGGGTCGACGCGTTCGTGGAGGCCGACGCGGCCCTGCACGTCGCGGTGGTCGCCGCCGCGCACAACGCCATGCTCGCCGAGCTGTACGCCTCGGTCGGCGTCGCCCTGCGCAGCACCGTCGCCCAGGCGATGGGTGACGCGCTCACGCCCGAGCGCTACGTCGACCACACCCGGCTGGTCGAGGCGATCCGGGCCGGCGACGCGGGCCGGGCGGCGATCGAGGCCGGTGCTTTTCTGGAGCCGGTCGACGGGGCATAGGTTGTCCGCGACGGAAAACGGACACCTCGGGAGTACGGATGCTCAAGGGCTTCAAAGACTTCATCATGCGCGGCAACGTCGTCGACCTGGCGGTCGGTGTCGTCATCGGCGCCGCGTTCACCGGCGTGGTCACCCAACTCACCAAGTCGTTCCTCGACCCGCTCATCCGGGTCTTCGTGCTGCTCATCACCGGCAGCGACAAGGGCCTGGCCGGCACCGCCCCGGAGTTCCGCGGCATCGCGTTCGACTGGATCGCCTTCGTCAACGCGGTGATCACCTTCCTGCTCACCGCGGCGGCGCTCTACTTCCTGGTCGTCTACCCGATGAACCGGCTGGCCGAGCGGCGCAAGCGGGGCGAGGAGCCGCCGCCGGCCGCGCCCAGCGAGGAGGTCAAGCTGCTCACCGAGATCCGGGACGCCCTGGTCTCCGCCGGTCACACCACCCCGGGCCAGCAGCGCGGGGCGCTTGACGACGTGCTGGGTCGGCGCACCGAGCCGCCCGCGCCGCGCTGACCGGAGCGGATGCACATCGGCCCCTGCGGGATTCCCGCAGGGGCCGCATCTTCTCGTACGTGTGTTCGATAGAGTCCGGCCATGGAGCAGCGCAAGCACTGGTGGAACGGGAAGTGGGGGCGGCTGGCCCGGCGGGACGTCTTCCTCCGGGTGGACGCCGATCGGTGGCACGTCGAGCAGCGGGCCGGCGGCGCCGAGGGCATCTCCCGGTTCTACGAGTACGGCAGCGCGGACGAGGCCGAGGAGACGGTCCGGGCGCTGCTCGACGGCACGGACACCTGGCGGGAGCTGTCTCCCCGTCCGCCGGGCGGCTGGGCCCTTCCGAACGGCTGACCGAAGGCCGGACGGTGGCGCTGGACGGCCGCCACTGTTGCGCGCGGCTCGGGGGCGATGTCGCTTCTGGCGGTGATGACTCTGCGGCATATTTATGCCCGAGAGTCATCAGGCGCTCCGGGGTGGTCGCCTCCGGGCCGTCCGGCGATGGCGTTTAGTGACGCGCCGCCTCGGGAACCGCTGAGAAATGGACCAGCAGGACGAGCAGCAGGCGACCATCTCGCGGATCACCACCGGGATGCCGGTGATCGACGTCGCCGGCACCGAGATCGGCACCGTGGACCTCGTTCAGCGGGGCGACCCGAACGCGGTGACCGTGCAGACCCCGACCGCCGACCCGGGCAGCAGCCTGGACGAGCTGATCGAGGCGACGGCGGTCGAGGAGCCGGACGTGCCGGCCGACCTGGCGGCACGTCTGCTGCACACCGGCTACCTGAAGGTCTCCACCGAGTCGGCCGACGGTGCCGTGTACGTCCCGGCCGACCGGATCGGCTCGGTGGCCGACGGCCGGGTCCTCCTCGCCGTGGGCATGACCGACCTCCCTCGCGAGGAGTGACCCCGGCGCCCTGATCGACTCGGGTTCACGCGAACCGGGGCGTCACCGCGTCCCGGACACCCCGCCTTTCAGGAACCCGAGTGGATCAGGCCGGGAGCCGTGAGCTCTCCGGGGCGGGCGGGACGGGCGAGGGCGGGACGGGCGGGGCCGGGCGGCGGCGGAAGAGCAGCAGCATCAGGCAGCCGGCGATCAGCCCCCAGAACGCGCCCCCCACGCCGATCAGCGTCACTCCCGAGGCGGTCACCACGAAGGTGACCACGGCGGCCTCCCGGCCCTCGGGTTCGGTCACCGCCGCGGCGAGCGCGGTGGCGAGCGCGCCCAGCAGGGCCAACCCCGCGACGGCCTCGATGAGGATCGGCGGCGCGACCGCGACCAGGGCCGTGGCGACGCCCGCACCCAGCCCGAGCAGGGCGAGCCCGACGCCGGCGGTGACCGAGGCGACCCACCGACGGTCCGGATCCGGATGCGCGTCGGGGCCGGCGGCCAGCGCGGCGGTGATCGCCGCGAGGTTGACGGCGTGTCCGCCGGCCGGGGCGGCCAGCAGGCTGGCGAGCCCGGTGGCGCGGAGCGCGGCACCGAACGGCGGACGGTAGCCGTAGCCGACCAGCACCGCCATGCCGGGCACGTTCTGCGCCGCCATCGTGACCAGGAACAGCGGCAGGGCCAGTCCGACCAGCGCGGAGACGCTCCAGGCCGGCGCGGTCAGGGTGACCGACGGGATCAGCGCGGCACCGCTCAGCCCGGCCGGCGGCGCGGTCAGCGCGAGCGCCACCACGGCAACCAGCAGCGCCCCGGGCACCGTCCAGCGACGGGCGAACCGGTGCAGCAGCAACCAGCCGACCACCACCGGACCGGCCACCAGGGGCAGCTCGACCAGCGCCCGGACCGGTGCGGTGCACAGCGGCAGCAGCACCCCGGCGAGCATCGCGCCGGCCACCGGCTTGGGGATGGCGGCCACCGCCCGGCTCAGCGGCGGGAAGAGACCGGCCGCGACGATCAGCGCCCCGGAGACGAGGAAGGCGCCCACCGCGACCGGCCAGCCGCCGGGCGGCGGCCCGGTCGCCACCAGCAGCGCCGCACCCGGCGTGGACCAGGCGACGCTCATCGGAATCCGGTGCCGCCAGCCCAGCCAGGCGGCGGCGAGCCCGCACGCCACGCAGAGGGCGAGCAGGCCGGAGGCCGCCTGCGCGTCCGACGCGCCGACCGCCCGGAGCCCGGCCAGGACGACGGTGAACGAACTGGCGAAGCCGACCAGCGCGGTCACCACGCCGGCCAGTACCGGTTGCGCGCGCCCGCCCATGCCACCCACCCCCCGAGTGTTCCGTTTACGGAACGACAGTGTGTAGCACCATAGTCGGATGCCGCAGCCACCACCAGCGGGCCGTCCGGGCCTCGACGTGGACCCCGCCGTCGTCGGTCGGCGCGTACGCGCCCTGCGCGAGGAGCGGGGGATCTCGCTGTCCACACTGGCCCGGCTCGCCGGCATCGGGAAGGCGACCCTCTCCGGCCTGGAACACGGCACCCGCAACCCGACCCTGGAGACGCTCTGGGCGGTCACCGCGCAGCTCGGCGTACCGTTCACCGCCCTGCTGGCCGAGCCGACCCCCGGGCCGGTGGTACACGGCACCGCCGTCACCGCCACCCTGCTGGAGGTGTTCGACGACACCGACGCGACCTACGAGCTGTACCGGATGCGCGTCGCGCCGGGCGTCGTGCAGACGTCCCCCGCCCACCAGCCGGGCGTCACCGAACACATCACCGTGTTCGCCGGGGTGCTGCGCGCCGGACCGGCCGACGCGCCACTGACCGCCCCGGCCGGCGGTCACCTCCGGTGGGTCTCCGACGTGCCGCACACCTACGCGGCGGTGGGCGACGAGGAGGTCGCCGCGAGCCTGCTGCTGCGCTACCCCCGTCGCTGAACCCGGCTCAGTCCACCGGCGCGGGGACCGGCAACCGCCGGCGTACCGCCCAGAGCGCCACCTCGGTCCGCGACGCCGAGCCGGTCTTGCGCAGCAGGTTCGACACGTGCACGGTGACCGTACGCACCGAGATGCCGAGCGCCTTCGCCACCTGCTTGTTCGACATGCCGCCGACCAGGCAGCCCAGCACCTCGACCTCCCGGGCGGTCAGCTCCACCTCGACCGCCTCCACCGGGCCGACGGGCGTACGTGGCCCGGGCAGCCGCCGCAGCAGGGCGTCCGGCCCCTGACCGGCGTACGCGGCCAGCAGCTCGGTCAACGCGTACGGATTGCCGCCGGTGTGTCGCCAGACCGAGGTGACCAGCCGTTCGGAAGGGCTGTTCGCGTACACCTGGGTCAGCACCTCGGCGACCTCGGCCGGACGCAGTGGGCCCAGGTGCTGGCGGACGACGCCGCGTACCCCGCAGAGGCGGGCCAACGCGCGGCGGGTGAGGTCCGGGGCCACCGCGTCGGCGGCCGGCCGGCTGGCGACGACCAGCAGCGCCGGCAACTCGGCCACGGTGGCCAACTCACCGACCAGGTTGACGCTTGCCGGGTCGAGCGCGTGCAGGTCGTCCACGACCAGTACGGCAGGCCCGGCGCCGACCAGCAACTGGACGGTACGGACGGCGAGGCGCAGCAGGGTGCCCGGGGCGTACCGCTCGCGCGGCGCGGTGGGCTGCTGGGCGAGCCACGCCAGCGCGTCGGGCGGCAGGGCGAGCGAGCCGGTGTCGCGGCCGGTGAGCACCGCCGCCAACCAGTCGTACGGGGCCGGACCGTGCACCCGAGCGGCACCCGAGAGCACCACTGACGGACGCGGTGTGAGGGCGTCCACCGCGGCGGCGACCAGCAGACTCTTGCCCACGCCGGCCGCACCGGTGAGCACCGCGACGGTCGGCGCGCGGCGCTCGGCGGCCGCCACGGCGGACCACGCCCGGTCGAGCTCGGCGAGCTCGCCGGCGCGTCCGACCATGGACACCGGCATCATTTCTCAACCCTACGCAGTAGTGCGTAGAGACGAAGGCGGGGTGTTCTTGGCAAGCTGGCACCATGACGCTGATCCTCCGCTCGGCCATCCTCAACGACATCGGCCTGGTCCGCACCAACAACGAGGACTCGGCCCTCGCCGGTGACCGCCTGATCGCCGTCGCCGACGGCATGGGTGGCCTGCCCGCGGGTGAGGTGGCGAGCGAGATCGTGATCCGGATCCTGGACGAGCTGACCCCACCCACCGAACCGGACGCGGCCGCGGACGCCCTGCGTGCCGTGGTCAGCACCGCCAACCAGCGCATCCACGCCGCGATCACGGTGGACCCGGCGCGCGAGGGGATGGGCACCACGCTCACCGCCGCGCTGCTGGCCGGCGAGACGCTGGTGCTGGCCCAGGTCGGCGACTCCCGCTGCTACCTGCTGCGGGACGGGGAGCTGACCCAGCTCACCCGGGACGACACGTTCGTGCAGGCGCTCGTCGACCAGGGCACCCTCTCCCCCGACCAGGCGCGGCACCACCCGCAGCGCTCCCTGGTGACCCGGGCCGTGCAGGGCGCGGACACCCCGCCGGCGGTCGGTGTGCTCACCGTGGTGCCCGGCGATCGGCTGCTGCTGTGCAGTGACGGGCTCTCCGACTACGTCGAGGACGACGCCATCGCGGCGGCGCTGGGCATGTACGCCGACCGCCAGCAGTGCGGCGAGCAGTTGGTGAAGCTGGCCCACCACGCCGGCGCGCCGGACAACGTGACCGTCGTCGTCTCGGACGTCACCACCCGCTGATCCGGTCCGGCCCGCTCGACGGTCCCACCGGGACCGCCGGTCGGATCCGGCCCGGCTCGACTAGATGGTTGTGCCATCTAGGTTGCGGCGCTAGTGTCCCGGCTGTGGATTCCGACCGGCGCGGGCAGTGGCTGCGAGGGGTGCTCGACATCTGCGTCCTGGCCCTGTTGGCCGAACGCGAGTCCTACGGCTACCAACTCGCCCAGGCGCTCGACGCGGCGGGCGTCGGGCCGATCCAGGGCGGCACGCTCTACCCCGTCCTGCTGCGCCTGCAGAAGACCGGTCTGGTGACCGCCCAGTGGCGGGAGGGCACCGCCGGGCCCGCTCGCAAGTACTACCGGCTCACCGACGACGGGCAGGTGGCACTGCGCGAGGGCGGCAGCGCCTGGCTCACCTTCGTGCGGCCGGTGAACGACATCGTCACGAAGGGGGTTGCCGGGTGAACGCTGACGACTGGCTCCGGACATTCGCCGCCGAGCTGCACCAGCGCCGGGTCGCGGCGGACGCCGCCCGGCACGTGGTCGCCGAGGCCGCCACACACCTGCGCGACTCCGGCGGCGACCCCTGGATCGTCTTCGGCCCACCCCAGCAGTACGCGGGCGCGATCGTGGAGAGCATCGGCACCGCGCCCGGGCCGCGCCCCGGACCGGTCCGGCTGCACGCGGCGGGCATCACCAAGCGGTACGGCCGGCAGACGGTGCTGCGGGACGTCGCACTGACCGTCCGGGCCGGACAGATCGCGGCGGTGGTCGGCGCGAACGGCTGCGGCAAGAGCACCTTCCTACGGATCTGCGCCGGGCTGATGTCACCCGACGCCGGTGAGGTGACCGTCAGCGGGCGGCTCGGCTTCTGCCCGCAGTCCGGCGGCACCGCCGACTTCCTGCTCGCCGACGAGCACTTCGTGCTGGTCGGCGCCGGCCAGGGCATCGCCCGTGGACCGGCCCGCCGCGCCGGCCGGGCGGCGGCCCGACAGCTGGGCTGGGAGGCGGGCGGCGCCGTGCAGGCCCGGCATCTCTCCGGTGGCACCCGGCAGAAGCTCAACCTGACCATCTCCACCCTCAGCGAGCCGGACGTCCTGCTGCTCGACGAGCCGTACCAGGGCTTCGACCAGGGCACCTACGTCAACTTCTGGGACCAGCTCAGCCGGTTGCGGGACGAGGGCGCCGCGATCGTCGTGGTGACCCACCTGCTCAACCAACTCGACCGGGTGGACACCGTGCTCGACCTGACCCCGGCACACCAGTCCGGGCGGGTCGCGCCCGGTGTTCGAGGAGGCCGCCCGTGAACAGGCTCGTCACCGTCGCCGAGATGACGCTGCGGGAACTGCTGCGGCGGCGGGGCGTACTCCTGCTGCTGTTGTTGATGCCGTTGACCTTCTACATGATCCGGCGGGACGCGTACCTCGGGCAGTCGGTCCGGTCGCTGCTGCTCGGAGTGTGCTGGGCGGTGAGCACCGCGGCGCTCTTCGCGACCACCGCGGCGCGGGAGTTGGAGCCGAGGCTCCGGCTGGCCGGCTACCGTCCGCACCACCTCTACCTCGGCCGGATGGTCGGCCTGTGGGCGGTGGGGCTCGTCATCGCCGTACCCTTCTTCCTCCTGCCGATGCTCGACGGCGCGGACCTGCGCTACGGCGGCCTGGTCGCGGCGCTGCTGTGCTGCGTCGCGGTGGCGGCGCCGTTCGGGATGCTGATCGGCACGCTGCTGCCCCGCGAGATGGAGGGGACGCTGCTGCTGCTCACGGTGGTGACCGTGCAGATGCTCATCGACCCGGCCGAGTCGGGGGCGAGGTTGACGCCGTTCTGGTCGAGCCGGGAGATCGCGACCTGGGCGGTGGACCACACCGACGACGGTTACCTGACCCGGGGTGTGCTGCACGGCCTCACCGTCACCGCCCTGCTGGTCGTCGGCGTGGCCGCCGTGGCCAGTGTGCGGTTGCGCCGCCGCCGGCACCTGCGCCACCTGCCCGTCGGCTGAGCGGATCCGGCAATCCGGTTGCTGCCGGCTGCCGGGCGGGTTGAGATGGGCGGATGACCATCCGCCGGGTGACCGCCGACGACCGTCTCACCACGAGTTTCCCGCTGGCCGCGTACGCGTTCGAGGCGTCACCGCTGACTGCCGCGCGGGTCGAGCAGTTCCGGGACTACCTGCCCTACAACGAGGGCAACACGACGCTCACCGTCGAGGAGGACGGCACCACGCTGGCCGCCGTCTCGGCCATTCCGATGCGGCAGAACCTGCGCGGGGTGGTGCTGCCGATGGCCGGTGTCGCCGGGGTGGCCACCCATCCGCTGGCCCGCCGGCAGGGGCACGTACGGACGCTGCTGCAGCGACTGCTCGACGAGATGCGAGACGAGGGGCACCCGCTCAGCGCGCTCTACCCGTTCCGGCCCAGCTTCTACGCCCGGTTCGGCTACCTGGGGCTGCCCAAGCCGCGTACGGTCTCGTTCAACCCGGCCGACCTCGGGCCGCTGCTGCGCGCCGAACTGCCCGGCGAGGTGGGCTGGGAGCGGATCGGGGCGGGCTACCCGGCGTGGCGGGCGTTCACCGAGCGTTGCCTACGGGACCGGCACGGCTTCTCGCTCTTCCCGGACTACCGCGCCGTCGGGCTGCGTGACCGCGACGAGCACTGGCTGCTCACCGCCCGGGTGGACGGCGAGGTGACCGGCGCGGTCACCTACCGGATCGATGAGTACGGCGGCACGCTGCACGGCAACGAACTGCTCGCCACCGACCCGCTCGCCCGGATGCTGCTGTTGCAGTTTCTCGCCCGGCACGTCGACCAGGTCGAGCGGGTCAGCCTCCAGGTGCCGCCGGACGAGCTGCCCGAGCTGTGGCTCACCGACCTGGACGTGCACGTCGAGGCGCGGGCGGGCCGTCCCGGGGCGTCCGCGCCGATGGCTCGGCTGCTGTCGCTGGACGCGTTGCACGGGCTGCCCGCCGGGCAGGGTCGGGTACGCGTGGAGCTGACCGGGGACCGGTGGCTGGCCGGCACCCACCTGCTGGACGGCACGAGCGGCACCCTGGAGGTCACGGACGCCGGCAGCGGTCCGGTGCCGACCGCGACGCTCACCGCGGCCGGGCTCTCCGCCCTGGCGTACGGGGTGCTGGATCCGTCCGAGCTGCCGTTGCGCGGGCTGGGCGAGGTGCCGGTCGACGCCGCCGCCGAGCTGCGCGGCATCTTCCCGCGGGCGGTGCCGTACCTCTTCGCCGACTTCTGAACACGGTTCGCCGCCCCCGCCGCACGGTTTGCCGCCCCCACCGCACGGTTCACCGCCCCCGCACGGTTCGCCGCCCCCGCCGCACGGTTTGCCGCCCCCGCCGCACGGGGTACGGTCCCGGGAATGCCGGAGTGGTTGCAGGCGGGCGGATGGGGACTGCTGGCCGGGTCGGCGCTGCTGATCGGGGCGGCGGTCGGCTGGTTCGCACGGGTACCCCAGCGGCTCATCGCGTCGGTCATGGCGTTCGGCGCGGGCGTGCTGCTCTCCGCCGTCTCGTACGAGCTGATCGAGGTCGCGCACGACCAGGGCGGCATGCTGCCCACCGTGATCGGCGCGGCCGGCGGCGCGGGCGCGTACACCCTCGCCAACGTGGGCCTCGCCCGGCGCGGCGCGCGGAACCGCAAGCGCTCGGGTGGTCAGCAGCCCTCCGAGGGTGAGCACCCCGGCTCCGGGTCGGCCATCGCCGTCGGAGCGCTGCTGGACGGCGTACCCGAATCGGTGGTGATCGGCGCGAGCCTGCTGGCCGGCGGCGCGGTCAGCCTGGTCACGGTCGTCGCGGTGTTCCTCAGCAACATCCCGGAGGGGCTGTCCAGCGCGGCCGGCATGCGCCAGGCCGGCCGGACCCGCCGGTACGTGTTCCTGCTCTGGACCGGGATCGCGCTGATCAGCGGACTCGCCGCACTGGTCGGCAACACGCTGCTGGGCGGCGCGCCACCGGAGGCGCTGGCCGCCATCACCGCGCTGGCCGCCGGGGCGATCCTCGCCATGATCACCGACACCATGGTCCCGGAGGCGTTCGAGGACGCCCACCTACTGGTCGGCCTCATCACGGTCGCCGGCTTCCTGACCGCGTTCGCCCTCTCCCACGCCTGACCGGGCCGCGCTGACCATCGCCGGGTGGCGTTGCGTTGCTTAGCAGCGGATTAAGCCGGCACGGCGGATTCGGCGGCGTGGCGTCACGGCTCCTAGAGTCACGGGGTGCGCATGACGTCGCTTGCCGCTCTGCTCGTCCTCGGTGTCGCCACCGCTACCCTGCCGGCCTGCGGGTCCACCGATCCTGCGCCGGCCGGCGCGTCGGCCACCCCCGAGGCCACGCCGGACGCTCTCTCGACCGGCGACCAGGGTGTCGCAGCGGCGGGCCGGGACGGTCTCGGTGGCCCCGGGGCCAGCACGAGCCCGAAGCCGACCACCCCGGCCGCCAAGGCACTCGCGGCCGGCAATCCGAACGGCCACGCGAGCGTGCCCGCCGAGGCCCGGGCCGTGGACACCGCCAAGCCGACCCGGACGGTCGGTACCGGCACCCCGGCGAGCTGCACCTCCGCGGCCGTGGTGAAGGCCGTCGCCGCCGGCGGGATCATCACGTTCGACTGTGGACCGGCTCCGGTGACGATCAAGATGGCCGCGACCGCGAAGGTCCGCAACGCCAACGGGCCGAAGGTCGTGCTGGACGGCGGCGGCAAGGTCACGCTCAGCGGCCAGGGGCAGCGCCGCATCCTCTACATGAACACCTGCGACGAGGCCCAGGGCTGGACCACCTCGCACTGCCAGAACCAGGACCACCCGCAGCTCACCGTGCAGAACCTGACCTTCGCCGACGGCAACTCGACCGGCGACAGGGCCGAGGGTGGCGGCGGTGGCGCGATCTTCGTACGCGGCGGGCGGCTCAAGATCGTCAACTCACGCTTCGTCCACAACCGCTGCGACCGGACCGGCCCGGACCTGGGTGGGGCGGCCGTGCGGGTACTGAGCCAGTACGAGAACAAGCCGGTGTACGTGGTGAGCAGCACCTTCGACGGCGGCTCCTGCTCCAACGGAGGGGCGTTGAGCAGCATCGGTGTGTCGTGGACGGTGCTGAACAGTCTGCTGCGGAACAACGAGGCGATCGGCAACGGCGCCAATCCCGCCAAGTCGGGTACGCCCGGCGGCGGCAGCGGCGGCGCGATCTACTGCGACGGCAACGAGTTCGCCGTCCGCATCGCCGGCACGGTCATCGAGAACAACAAGGCCAACGAGGGCGGCGGCGCGATCTTCTTCGTCAGCAACAACCGCACCGGCACCATGAAGATCGAAAGCTCGACCCTGCGCCGCAACCCCAGCGGCAAGTTCGAGACGCCCGGCCACCCCGGCATCTTCTTCCTGGGCGCAAGCCTTTCGGCGCGGTGATCAAGAGGTTCGCGTCAGATCTCGTCCGTCTGGTGACGCGAACCTCTTGATCACCTCAGTAGGGGTTGCCCTGGCCCGGGGGGTTGCCCGCCAGGAGGCCGGTGGGGCGGCCGGGTTGGTGGGACGCCGCCGACAAGGGCGGGCTGGGGGTGTGTTCGCCACCGGCCATGCCGGCGAACAGCTCCTTCAGCGCGGTCAACGCGTCGATCCTGGGTGTCCAGCCCAGCTCGGTCTCCGCCCGCTCGCTGGACATCAGCGGCGCGTTCAGGCCCAGCTCGACCCAGCCCGCGTCGACCGGTTGCAGCCGCGCCCGCCACGTCAGCGCTGCCGCCACCCGCAGCACCGGCGCCGCGACCGGCACCGTCCAACCGTGGAAGTGCCGGGCCACCAGCTCCGGGGTCAGCACCGGGTCCGCGGCGACATTGAAAGCGCCGCGCGCATCACCCAGCACCGCCCTGGCGTACGCGTCAGCCACATCGTCGGCATGCACCGCCTGCATCCGCAGCCGCCGGTTGGTGGGTACGAGCGGAATCCGACCGAAGCGCAGCAGCCGTACCGGCGCGAACGGGCCGAGAAAGTAGCGGGTGATCTCCACACCGGCGTCCCTCTGGAAGATCAGCCCCGGTCGCAGCCGTACCACCCGCAACGCCGGATGGTCCCGCTCCAACCCGTCCAGCAGTGCCTCGACCTCCGCCTTGTGCTCGCTGTACGACGAGCCGGACACTCCGGTGGCGGGCCACCGCTCGCTGATCGGATGGTCCTTCGGCCCGGGCGCGTACGTGCCGACCGACGACGCGTACACCAGCGCCGGCACCCCGGCCCGCACCACCGCGTCGAACACCGCCCGACTGCCGTCGACGTTGGTCCGCCGCAAGATCCGCTGATCATGACTGGGCTGGATCTGCCAGGCCAGGTGCACCACCGCGTCCGCCCCCGCGAAGATCTCGGCCAACTGGCCCGGGGCCCCCGGCGCACCGACGTCGCAGGAGTGCCACTCCACCTGGTCGTACGGCGTACCGGCGTCCGGGCCGGGCAACCGCCGGGCCACCCCGGCCAGCTCCACCCCGCGCTCCCGGCGCAGCCGCCGCAGCACCGCCGTACCGACGTTGCCACTCGCCCCCACCACCACGATCCGCATGTCCGACCCGGTACCCGCCCAGCAGGCCCTCAACCGCCGTCCGACCCGACGTGAGCTGCGTGATCGACTCGCCTTCGCGGAAGTCGGGGTATCCCGGCCGCCCGGATGCCCCGCCTTCCTGGAAGTCGAGTTGATCACGTCGCTGGCGAGGCATCGACGGCTGGCCGGAAGCCGAGAGCCGGCATCGTTGACTGTCAGGTAACCTGAGCGCGCGGGCCGCTAGCTCAATGGCAGAGCTGTGGACTTTTAATCCATAGGTTCAGGGTTCGAGTCCCTGGCGGCCCACTCTCCCACAGGCCAATAGGCCGCTCGCGGTTCTTCCTGATGAGCGAGTGATGCTGCATGCATAATAAATGCATGGTTGCGCTGCAGATTCGGGACGTGCCGGAGGAAGTACGAGACGCCCTGGCGGCGCAGGCCAAGGCGCGCGGACAGTCACTCCAGGCGTACCTGCTGGATCTGGTGGAGACGCAGGCTCGGCGGCTGCGTAACACGGCTATCCTTGATCACTTCGCCGGCCGGTCTGATGGTGCTCGTTCCCTGCCAGGGGAGAGCGCGGCCGAGTTGGACGACCAGCGGGAGCAGCGCGGACCATGGGGTAGCGCTGCATGATCGTCGTGGACGCGTCGGTTCTGGCCGATGCCCTGGTCGACGACGGACCGGTCGGCGACGCGGCGCGAACGGAGCTGACCGCAGATCCACACTGGGCCGCACCAAGCCATCTCCTGGTCGAGGTCATGTCGGTGATCAGGGGCAAGGTTCTCGGCGGGAAGCTGGGCCTTGCCCGGGCTCAGGAGGCGATCGGCACCCTGCCTTCGTTGGTTGTCGATGAGGTTGCCATTGCCATGCTGGTCGACCGGATGTGGCAGTTGCGGGGAAATGTCACGGCGTACGACGCTGCTTACGTCGCGGCGGCGGAGCTGTTGGCCTGCCCACTCGTGACCGGTGATGGTCGGCTCGCCAAGGCCAGCGGCGTCCGCTGCGAGTTCCGGCTGCTCGCGGTGTCCTGAGCGCCGGCGATCAAACGGGAATCGATTACGCCGTCAGTCGCGGCGGGCGGCGCCGCGCAACCCGTACGCCACAAGGCCCGTCACCGCCAGGACGGCCGCGACCACGGCCGCCGACCGGCTGGTGTGGGGTTGGCCGGGCCAGGTGGCGAGCGCGCCCCACGTGCTCGTCTGCGGGAACATGGCGGCGGTGATCGCCCAGCCCACGGGGAGGAACCAGGCGCGGGCCGCGCCCACGACCGTCGCGCACAGCGCGGTGAGGCCGAGCAGGCCGGCCGCGTCGCGGACCACCAGCGCGACGGGGCCGAACCGGGCGCCGGTGGGCTGGGTGGCGAGCAGCACGACGAGTACGACCGCCAGCGCGCCCAGCAGGTGCAGGAGCCGACGCCACGGCCAGTGCAGTGCGGCGGTGCGTTCCAGGTCTTCGTCGGGGGCGGCCAGCGTGGTCGACAGGACCGCCACCATCAGCGTGACGGCCAGTACGACGAGCAGGAGGATGACGTCGCGCTCGGTGGACAGCGTCAGCCACAGCGCCCAGATCAGGGCGGCGGCGCCGACGGAGGCGGCAAGTGCCAGGGGTACGCGTCGTGCGCGCAGGTACAGGATCATCGCGACAGGAGTCCGGTGGGGTTCTGGCAGGCCAGGATCGCGTCCCGTACCGCCGTCACGCGGGCGATCGCCTCCGGCGCGGGCAGCTTCTGGAGGTCCCGCCACAGGGCTACCGCCTCGGCGTTGAGCTGCGGATCCTCCTCGATCATCCCGGGGATGACACCGACGTCGGAGACCGGCTCGCGGCCGAGCAGGTGGTAGGCGGCGGCCCGTTCGACGGCGCCGTCGCGCTCGCAGTCGAGGTTGCCGTACCCGGTGCCCAGGCCGAACACCATCTCGGGCACCACGGCGGCGGGGTGGGCCAGGCCGCCGTGTTCGTCGATCCGGACGGTGATCGTGACGACCGCAGGGTCACGGGCGGGCAGGTCCTCGCTGAGGTAGGCCCGGGTGTCCTCGTGTGCCTGCGTGGGGGCGTTCGGCATCTTGGCGAGGGCGGCCAGCCCTTGGCGGGCGAGCGGGGTCAGCGCGTCCAGCACGTTCGCGTTGACCCGGGTGACGCAGACCTTCGGCGCGTCGTCGGTGCAGACGAGTTCACGGGCCACGGGGTCGATCGGTGCGACGAGGCTGGCCTCGTCGCGGGGGACCAGCGCCGTCGCGACGCCGAAGCCGAGCAGCACCGGCAGGGCGGCGGCCGTCGCGGTCCGTGGACCCTGCGCAACCAGCAGGAGTACGCCGGTCAGCGCGAGCCCGCCCATGAAGATGGCGAGTGCGGCGGTGACCCGCGGGTCGATGGTCTGGAACGGGTAGAACGGGCTGCTGCCGTACGCGGGGGACAGGATCGCGCCCATCCAGTCGGGCCGCATGACCGCGGTGAAGAAGACCAGCAGCACACCGGCCACGGCGAGCACCGGCGCGGTCACCAGAGCGGGCAGCAGCCGCCCGATGCCCAGGCCGAGCCACGCCGCCGCGACCAGGGAGAACGCGCCGACCAGCGTGATGGCGACGACGTCCGGCGGGAAGTACGCGGCCGTGGACGCGATCCGCATGCCGCCCGCGCCGACCACCAGCAGGAACGCGAGCCCGAGCGTGGCGCCCATCGCGACGAGGACCGGCAGCATCCGGCGGGCGCGGGACCGGGGTGTGCTGGTGAACAGTTCCCCGACCTTGGCCCGGTGTTCGCGGCGGCCCTGCCACGCGCCAGCGGCGAGGGCGATCGGCCAGAGCAGGAGCAGGTACTCCTTGATGGTCAGCGTGAGCGACATCCACCCCTCCGACCAGCGGCCCGGGGCGAGGTAGAGGGCGGCGACGCCGACCGCCACCGCGAGCAGTGCGGCGCCGGCCGCGGCGGAGCGCCGGAGTTCGATCCGCAGCGCACTCATCGGCCGGCCTCCTCGTGACGGCGGAGCAGCGCCGAGTAGCCGCGTTCGGCGGGGCTGTCGCCCGGGTGGCGCTCGTCGCCCTCGGCGGCCAGACCGGCGGGCATGCCCTGCCACACCAAGCGACCCTCGTTGATCAGCACCACCTCGGTGCAGGCGGCGACCACGTCCTCGACGAGGTGGGTGGAAACCAGCACGCAGGCGTCCGTACCCAGGTCGCGCAGCAGCTCACGCAGGTCGAGGCGCTGCTCGGGGTCGAGACCGACGGTCGGCTCGTCCAGCAGCAGCACCCGTGGATCGTTGACGATGGCCTGGGCGACGCCGGCGCGGCGCAGCATCCCGCCGGAGAGGGTCCGGAGCTTGGCGTCGGCCTTGGCGCTGAGCCCGACCCGGTCGATGGCGCGCTGCGTGGCCGCCGGGATGTCGGCCTTCGGCATCTCCTTCAACCAGGCCAGGTACGACACGAACTCCCGCACGGTGAACCGCGGGTAGTAGCCGAAGTGCTGCGGCAGGTAGCCCAACGAACGCCGTACCTGGCGCAGGTCGGCACGGCCGTCCACCGAACTGCCGAGCAGGGTGAGCCGCCCTCCGGCGGGTTTGATCACGGTGGCCAACGCACGCATCAACGTCGTCTTGCCCGCCCCGTTGCGCCCCAACAGGCCGTGCACCCCGGCGGCCAGGCTCAGGTCGAGCCCGTCGACGGCCAGGTGCCGGCCGGCCCGTACCTTCAGCGCCTCGGCCTGAATGGCCCAGGGGTGGATGGTGGTGGCCGTCTCGGCCAGGCTCACCGCTCGCATGATTGTTCCCTTCAGAACGAGGTGAGGCGCCGGAAGCTGTTGGCGCGCAGGAGGGTCAGGGCGGCCAGCACGACCGTGACGAAGGCCCACCCGTCGATGGCCGTCGGCTCCAGGAGCACCGGCAACTCGGCGGTGGCGAGGCTGGGCGCGACCACAGCGGCGGCCCAGGCCGCCATCAGCCCGACCGCGGCACGGCGTACGCCGATGAGGGAGCCGAGCAGCAGGGTGGCGGCGGTGAAGGCCAGGCACGGCAGCAGCATCAGCGCGGGGTTCACCCGGCTGGCCCCGTACGCGGCGAGCACGGCGAGCAGCGGGATGACGAGAACGAGCACCGCCGTGGTACGCCGCAGCAACATGGTCAGACCGGCCGAGGGAGTACCGACGACCAGTTCCCAGGCCGGGTCGCCGCGTCTGCTCCAGGCCGCCGCGACCCCGGGCAGCGGCGCGAGGGGCGCGAGGAGCAGCACGATCGACGGCAGCTCGGACAGGAAGTACGTGAGCAGGGCCGCGCTGCCGAGCACGCCGGCGGTCATGGCGACCCAGGGCAGCAGCGCCGCCACGAACCAGCGCTGTCGCATCGGCGTACGAAGGAATGTCCTGGATCGTGGAGCGGGACCGGCGGCGATCGTGCGGTCGACGGCCGCCGCGACCTGGGCGACCAGGGCGCGCGAAGCTGCCGTGGTGCTGCCGGCCAGGCGGGCCCGGCAGTCGGCACAGCTCTCCAGGTGCACCTCGATCGACCAGACGGTCGCCTCGTCGAGACCGGCATCGCCATCGGCGTAGCGGTCGATGTCGTTCAGGGTGGGATGCGTGCTCATGACAGTGCCTCCCGCAGGACGATCCGGGCGCGACGGATCCGGGACTTGACGGTGTTCTCGGGTACGCCCAGCAGCACGGACGTCTCGCGGACGGTGAAGCCGTCCAGGACGGTGGCGCGCAGCACCGCGCGGACCTCGGGCGGCAGCACGGCGAGGGCCTGTTCGAGTTCCTGCCCGACCCGACCGGCGAGCGCCTCGTCCTCGGCGGCGGGCACGACCGTCTCGACCGGGTGCACCTGCGGCACCCGGGCCTGCCGCGAACGACGCCGGAACGCGTCCACCAGGCGGTGCGCGGCGATGGTCCACAGCCAGCCGACGGCGCTGCCGCTCACCTGGTGGCCGGTGAAGCTGCCGGCCGCCCGCCAGACCGCGAGGTAGGTCTCCTGGAGGACGTCGGCGACCATGTCCGGGTCGGCGCACCGCCGTCGCAGGCGCACCTCCAACCAGGGCGCGGTCCGCCGGTACAACTCGTCGAAGGCCCGCCGGTCACCACGGGCCACCCGGCGGACGAGTTCCTGCTCGTCCGCCGCGTCCAGGCTTCGTCTCACGACAGGTAAGACGACGGCCTCCTCGGGATCGGGTCTCCCGTCACTGTGACCGCCGTCACTAACGTGCGTCGGTCCGGGCCGAGCCTGAGGTTATCGAGCGTCAAGTTGTGCACGGGCGCGCATCAGGGCGAACCCGAGCAGGTTCTGGCCGCGCCACTGGGCCGGGTCGTCGGCGCGTGGGTCCGTTGCCGCCAGTCCGATGCCCCAGACCCGGTCCACGGGACTGGCTTCCACCAGTATCCGGTTGGCCGTGCCGGACAGGTACTGCCCAAGGTCGGGGTGCTGGCTGAACTTCGCCACGTTGGCGGCGACGACCAGACCGAAACTGTGCTCGTCCCAGACGGTTTGATCGAATCCGCGTACCTGCCGGCCCAGGGTCTTGACCGCGCCCGGATGCGACGCCGTCAACATCTGAGCGGCGATCGCGTCGTCACCGAACAGGCGGGCCTTGCCGACCATCATGTAGTGCTCAGCGGTCAGATAACGAGTGCCGTCCACAGTGAATGGTGCCGGCCACCACTGGCTCAGGCACCCCGGTCCGATGCTGCCGTCAGCCTGGGGCCGGTGACCCCAGAAGAACAGGTACTTGGGACGCCCGCCGCCGGCGACATGGGCGCGCAGTCCGGTGAGGTCGCGGGGCAACGGATCCGTCGTGCTCACGTCCCGCAGCGTCCCAGACCTGTGTGACATCGAGCGCTGGGCGCTCGGAGCCTGGCGCGGACGGCTCACGTGGCTATCCTCTTCAGGTGCTGGGCCGTGTGGAGATCGTTGACACGGGTCCGGCATTTCGAAGGGACTAGCGACATGCCCCGTGTGGTACCGGCAGTTATCCGCGCACTCGACGTCCTCGAACTGTTCCTGGACTGCCCTCAACTGTCGGCCCGCCAGGTGATGGAGCGGCTCGACCTGCCGCGCACCACCGTCCACGAGCTGCTGGTGACGCTCGAGGCTCGCTCGTACCTGATCTCCGTGCCGGGTCAACCGGTGCAGTACCGGCTCGGGATGCCGCTGTTCCAGCTGGGCGCGGCGTTCGCGGGTCGGCTTGATCTGGTACGCGAGGCACAGGGTGTCGCGCGGGACGTGGCGGCCGCCTGCGACGAGGCGGTTCACGTGGCGGTGCTGGACGGCGCCGACGTGGTCTACCTGGTCAAGTTCGACAGCATCCACCCCGTACGGATGGTGTCCGGGGTCGGGTTGCGGCTGCCCGCGCACTGCACGGCGGTCGGCAAGGTGCTGCTGTCCGCCCTCGATCCGGAAGAGCTGGACGCGGTCCTGATGAAGGATCCGCTGCCGGGCATGACGCCGGAGAGCATCACCGACCCGGACCTCCTGCGGGAGCATCTCGACCAGGTCCGGGCCGAGGGTGTCGCGGTCGACGTCGGCGAGTCGGACAGTGCGATGCGCTGTGTCGCGGCGGCGATCCGGGACCACTCCGGCGCTGTGATCGCCGCGATGAGCCTGTCCGCGCCGATCATCCGCTGGACGCCGCAGGTGCAGGGGAAGTGGACGGGCCTGGTTCGCGAGGGCGCGGCCGCGCTGTCGGCGCGGATGGGTTACCGGGCCCAGCCCCGGTAACAAAACTCCCGCTTTCGGTTCGAAACAGCATCGAAACATTGACATCGCTTACCGGGCTGCTCTAGCGTCGCACCACTCGATGCGGTATATCGAACCTAGTTCGAAATCTCGAACGGCGGTGGTCCCGTGACACGACCGAACCGGAACGTCAGCGCCACTGTCTCGGCCCTGTCGCCGATCGCCTCGACCACGTCGCACCGTCCGAGGTGCGGCACCCGACAGATCTCGGGTGGCTCGGACGGAGCGTGCATGCGCGGACGCTCCGTGGCGGCCGGCGAGCCCGCTCGTTGCCACGGCGACCGACGAACGAACTGATCTCGACGGGCGACCGGCCGTGGTCGCCACCAAGAAGCCCAACTGGAAACACGACGATCGCGGCGTTCGCCGGGTGCGCCTTCGGCGTGCGGCCGTACGCGGCGAGACGAAGGAGGCGGGTGTCCATGGAGGACAAATCGGGTTGGTCCCGGCGCGGCGTGCTGGGAATGGGGGTGGGGGTACTCGGCGCGGCGGGTCTGGCCGCGTGTGGGGGCACCTCCGAGTCGCCGACCAAGGTGCAGCCGGAGGTCCCGCAGGAGCTGATCGACGCCGCCGCGTCGATGAAGGGCTCCTCGATGGGGATGTTGTCGCAGAAGCTGTACTCGACGGCGGCGAACGACGCCCTCGACAGCTCGATCAAGAAGTTCGCCGACAGCACCGGCACGAAGATCGAGAACAGCCTGGTCCAGGCCGACGCGGGTGACGTGGTCGCCAAGATCGATGCCGAGGTCAAGGGTGGGGTGGCTCGTGACCTGGCGTTCATGACCGACTCCCGGTTCGTCGCCCAGTTCCAGGCACTGGGCGACCTGGAGGACGTCACCGACGTCGTGCAGGCGCTGACCGCCAAGTACGGCGAGCCGTGCGCGGAGGCCAAGAACTTCTGCGTCTTCGACGGCAAGTGGTTCGCGATCCCGTACCACTTCATCGGGATCGGGTCGTTCCTGCGCAAGGACTGGATGCAGGAGAAGGGCATCACGCCCAAGGACATCTACAGCTGGGAGGAGCTGCGGGACGTCTGCCTGGCGATCTCCGATCCCGGCAAGCGCCGGTTCGGCTGGGGCATGACGATCAACCGGTCCGGTGACGCCAACGGCATGATCGAGGCGCTGATCAACGCGTACGGCGGGTCGATCGCCTCCAACGACGGCAGGAAGGTCACCTTCGAGTCACCGGAGACGGTGCAGGCGGTGACCTTCCTCGGCGACATCTACACCAATCCGAAGTACAAGCCGATGCTGCCGCCGGGGATCGCCAGCTGGACCGACACCAGCAACAACGAGAACTGGCTCGCGGGAATCCTGGGTTACACCCGCAACCAGTTCAGCGTCTACGCGGATTCGCGGACCAAGAAGAACCCGGTGCACGCCAACACCCACGTCTTCTCCGACTGCATCGGGCCGGCCACCAACAATCCGCTGCTGCTCGGCCAGTCGCAGGGCTTCGTCGTCTTCAAGGGCGCCAAGAACCCCGCGCTCGCCAAGCTTCTGGCGCAGTACCTGGTCAGTGCGCCCGCGCTGCTCGGCGTGGCGAAGGAGGCGCCCGGTCTGGTGATGCCCGCCTGGGAGAAGGTCTGGGACGCGGACCCGTTCTTCACCAGCGGCGACCCGGCGTTCCCCATGCTGCGCAAGATCACCCAGTTGCAGCTGCCGTTGAACACGAAGAACGGCCTGACCTTCCCGCAGAAGGCAAGCGCCGGCCAGCAGGCCGTCGGCTCGGCGTACGTCCTCACCGACATGATGCAGCAGGTCGTGCAGGGCACCGCGCCCGCGCAGGCCGTGAAGGCGGCCCACACCAAGATGGTGCAGATCTTCAATCAGCAGGGGCTGCCGCAGTGAGGACGCTCCGTCCCGCGCGGGTCCCGGCGGCGAGGGCGTCCTCGCCGCCGGGATCCGGCTCCCTCACCGCGACCCAGCGCCGGCTGGGTCGTGACTGGCGAATGGCGGCGTTGTTCCTGACGCCGATGGCCGTGCTGGTCGGCGGTCTCGTGCTGGTACCGATCGCCCGGTCGGTCGTCACCAGCACCACCGAGCGGCACGGGCAGGAATCCGTGTTCGTCGGCCTGGACAACTACCTGCACCTCGTCGGTGACGACCAGTTCCACACGGGCGTGGTGAACTCGTTCGTCTTCACCGCGTACGCCGAGATCTTCAAGGTCGTGCTCGGGCTGGCCGCGGCCCTGCTGCTGCACCACCGACGCCGCGGACGGGCGGTGCTGGCGGGGTTGCTCCTGGTGCCGTGGGTGGTGCCGACGGTGGTGACGGCCTTCAGCTGGCGCTCGCTGCTCGACCCCATCTTCGGCAGCGTCAACACGCTGCTCACCACCACCGGGATCGGACCGCTGCTGGTCGACCTGCACCTGGTCGACAGTTGGCCGGCCGGCTGGCTCTCCGACCCGTCGCTGGCCATGCCGTCGGTGATCATGGTGAACGTCTGGAAGGGGGTGCCCTTCTTCACCGTATGCTTCCTCGCCGGGTTGAAGGCCATCCCGGCCGACCTGTACGAGGCAGCGACCATCGACGGGGCCTCGGCGTGGCAGCGGTTCGCCAACGTGACGCTGCCCGGCCTGCGCCACGTGATCACCGTGACGGTGACCCTGTCGTCGATCTGGACCTTCAACAACTTCGACCTCGTCTGGCTGCTGACCCAGGGTGGCCCGGGCGACGTCACCGCGCCGTACGTGCTCGTCGCGTACTCGAAGGCGATCCTGCAGTTGCAGTACGGCGCGGGCGCGGCGGTCACGCTGGTCATGCTGCCGGTCATCGGTGGGCTGGTGTTCTTCCTGGTCCGGCTGTTGCGCCAGGATTCGGGGGCGAAACTGCCCCGGGCCCGACGCACGACGCTGCGGGTCGGCACGCGGGCGCGCAAGGCCCTGCCGTGGGTGATCACCGCAGTGGTCACCGGCCTGCTGATCTGGGCGTCGCCGGAGATCTTCTGGAAGGCCGCGGTCATCCTCGGGGTGATCCTGCTGATCGCGGCGGCGGTCGGTCGGGTGGTGTCGACCCTCCAGTCGCGTGGCGGTCGCCGGTCCTCGTCGGCGGTGTCGAGCCTGGGATCCTGGGTCGCGCTCGCCGGGCTGCTCTTCTTCGTGCTCGGCCCGCTGTACTGGATCGGCGTCACGGCCTTCAAGTCCGAGGGCCAGGTCGTCATGCGGACCGACGACCTGTGGCCGACACCCTGGACCACGGAGCAGTTCACCGCGCTCTTCGCCAACCAGCCGTTCGGTCGCTGGTACCTGAACACCCTGCTGGTGTCCGCGGCGTCCACCGCGGTGGCGCTGGTCTGCGCCGCTCTCGCGGGTTACGCGCTGGCCCGGCTGCGGTTCCGGGGCGCGCAGGGGTTCACCGTCACCGTCCTGCTCACCTACGTGATGCCGGGCGCGCTGCTGTTCATTCCGCTCTACCAGATGCTCATCGGCGTGCGACTCACCGACTCGTTGTGGTCGCTGGTGGTGACGTACCCGACGTTCACGCTGCCGTTCGCCACCTGGCTGCTGGTCGGCTACTTCTCCTCGATCCCCGTGGAGCTGGAGGAGGCCGCGCTCGTGGACGGCTGCACCCGGCTACAGGCGTTCGGCCGGGTGGTGCTGCCGCTGGCCAAGCCCGGACTGCTGGCGGTCGCGCTCTTCACCCTGACCAACGCCTGGAACGAGTTCCTCTTCGCCTTCGTGTTCATCACGAAGGACGAGTACAAGACGTTGCCGGTGGGAATGCAGTCGATGATCGCCGGAGACGTCGTACCGCAGGGACAGCTCGCCGCGGCCTCGCTGCTCGTCAGCATCCCCGTGGTGATCATGTACGCGCTCGGGCAGCGCTTCCTGACCGAAGGGCTCACCGCGGGCGCGGTCAAGGGCTGACGACCCCCACCACCGCCGTACGGTCCGGACCGGTCCGTATGGCGGTGGTGCGGGGTCAGTTGTAGGCGAGGAGCAGGTCCACGGTGCCGGTGCCGCCCGGCTGGCCCGGCGGGGTCTGGAGGGCGGGTTCGCTGTTGACGACGTAGAAACCGCCGTTGCCGACCAGGCGTGGGGTGACCGCCAGGGCCTGGTTCCGCATCTGGGCCCCGGTGGGTCCCACGACGTTGTCGCGCAGCAGGGTGAACAGGTTGGTGTTCAGGTTCGAGACGTGCAGCACCCGGTACGAGCGGGGGGCGGGCATCCCGGTGCTCGTCAGGCCCCAGATCGGGACGATCTGGTTCGGCCAGTTCGTCGGGTTGTTGGTGATCACGTTGTCGTAGTTGTTGAGCTGCGTCTGGATGCCACTGTGGATGCCCGTTAGGTGGATGTGCAGTTGGTCCTGCTGCCGGGCGTCGGCCGAATTGATCCCGAGCCCGATGTTCGGGTACACGACGTGCGACGGCTGCCCCGGCTGGGCGTTGATCCACGCGTCCAGCCAGTAGTTCGGCGCGGCGGCGGTCGCGATCCACGGGCATTCGATGCCACTGATCCGGCAGGTCGGCACCAGCAGGAAGTTGTGGTTGTTCTGCGGCCTACCGTTGAGCACCACGTAGTCGGACGTCGTGGTCAGGCAGTTGGTCGGCGGCGTGGTCCGCGTGCCGAGGCAGACCTGCACCCGGTCCCAGAGGTCGTACCGACCACCGGTCTGGTTGGGGAAGCCGCACAGGGCCGACGGTGTCGGGCAGTTCGCGCCGCCCGGTGGGGGCGGCGTCGGCTCGGGTGGTTGGCCGCCGTCGGCCATGCCGCCGTCCGCGCCGGCCAGCGCCAGCAGTCCGCCGGCCCCGGCCACCCCGGACAGCTTCACGAACTGGCGTCGGTGGATCGTGTCGTTCCGCTTGTTGCCCACTGTCACCCTCCACCGCGACCATCGGCAGCCCTCCGCTGGTCCGAGGATTCGGACGTGAAGGCTGGAACGCGTTCACATTAGGACGAATCGCCGTCAGGTCGGCGAGCCGCCGGGCCGGGATCCCCTGATCGTGTCCGCCGGGTGCGGTGCCCGAGCACGTCGCCGACCGTCCCGCACCCGGTCAGGCCGGGCGGGACTGGCGGTAGGCCATGATGCCGGCGCGGTCCAGGACGACGACCACGAGCACCACCACCGTGGCGACCGCGCTGAGCGCCAGCAGCGGCGGTCGCAGGGCCACAGCCACGCCGCCCAGCACGAACAGTGCGGTCACCCGGGGCCAGGACACCCGGCGGTGGATCGCCAGGGAGAACAGGATCCGACCGACCAGGAACAGCGTGGGCCCGCCCATGATGACCAGGGCGGAGGTGGTGTCGCTGGTCTCGGTGGGATGCGCGATGCTCAGCTCGGCGCCGACGGCGGTGACCACCAACCCGGCGACCATCACCAGGTGCAGGTATCCGGTGATGACGCCGAGCCGGGCCGGGTCGGCGCGCTCGATGGCCGGGCCCAGACGTTGGCCGGCGGGCGTCACGTAGAGCAGACCGATCAGCACCGCCGTCGCGAAGACCAGCAGAAACGCGGCGATCTCCGGCAGGTCGAGCCGGGTGTCGGCGAACGAGAGGCCGGCCACCAGAACGAGTTCGCCGAGCGCGATGATCATGATCTGTTGGTACCGCTCCGCGAAGTGCTCACCGGCTAGGTGCAACTCCCTGCGGTCGGCGCGGCCCAGCAGTGGCGTGGGCCAGCCGAGTCGTGGGCCGATGTAGTCGATCGCGAGGGCGAGCGTCCAGAGCGGCACCCGCCACCGCGCCCAGCAGACGCCCGCCAACCACGGCAGGGCGGAGACGGCGTACCAACCGAGGATCCGTACCGCCCGACGTTGCCGGGGATGCCCCCGCAACGTCACTGCGGTGATCAGACTCCGGCCGACGTGCAACCCGACGTACGCGCCGGCGAAGAGCAGCCCCCGGCCGTCCAGCGCCTGCGGAACCGCCACCCCGGCCAGCAGGCTGGCCAGCGCGGCGACGATCAGCAACCCCCGGATGGCCGGGCTCTCCGGGTCGTACCAGTCGGCGAACCAGGTGGTCGTCACCCAGATCCACCAGACGCCGGCCAGCAGCAGGGCGGTACGCAGCGCGCCGGCCAGGGTGAGGTCGTGCAGCAGATGCTCGGTCAACTGACTGAGCGCCATGACGAACGCCAGGTCGAAGAAGAGTTCCAGAAAAGAGGCGCTGAGTGGCGCGTCGCCTCCCCGCAACAGCCGTTCGGGCTTGCTCGCCATCGGCGCTCCTCCCGGTGGCACGCCCTGCGTCCGTCGTACCACCGGGGACGGGCCGCAGGAGGCGAAACGGGCCGCCCCTCGTGTCGTTGATCCGGCTGCACCCCTGGTCAGCGCCGACCACGGTGGGGGCACCCACGCACGAGGAGGGACGCCGATGACCAGTCAACGGGAGACCGTACGGGTCGACAAAGATCTGTTCCGCGCCGTGTACGACTCGCCCGCGTCGCTGCCCGGCCGGCACCGGTGGACCACCCCGGAGTCGGACGTCCGGCGGCTGGAGAAGCTGCTCGGCATGCCCGCGCGCACCATCGGCGCCCCGCTCTGGGTCAGCGGCGACGAGCCGGACTGCCCGAAGTGCGGCCGGCGGATCACCTGGTACGACATCGTCTCCTCGGCGGTCACCGGGCTGCACGACAAGGGCATGATCGCCGAGGTCATCCTCGGCGATCACAAGTACGTCAACACCGAGGTTCCGGACGCCATCGCGGGGGTGCACTGCGCCGACTGCCACACCCCCATCGCGGGCCTGCGCAGCTTCAAGTGCCACAACTGGGCGTACGCCTTCGAAGCGCTGGAGGCGGTCCGGAAGCGGATGAACGGCGGGCCGGGGTCGGCGCAGCTCTGAGCGCCCGCCGGTCAGTCGGCCGAGCGGCGGGCGGGGCGGCGACCCGGCGGCGACGGCGGCTCCGGTCCGGGGTCGGGCACCGGCGGCATCGGTCGGGTGACCGGCCCGGCGGCGGTGACCCGCAGGCGCTCGCCGTGGTGCCACAGCTCGACCTCGGCGTTCCCGGCGGCGTCGGGCAGCTCGTAGCTCGCCTCGGCGGCGGTCAGCGTGACCCGTAGCCGGTGCCCCCGCCACCGCAGGCAGAAGCCCAACCGGTCGATCCGCCGGGGTAGCCGAGGGTCGAAGGAGAGCACTCCCCGGTCGTCGCGCAGCCCGCCGAAGCCCTGCACCAGCGCCAGCCACGCCCCGGCCAGCGACGCCAGGTGCAGCCCGTCGGCGGTCTTGTCGCCCAGGTCCGCCAGGTCCTGCGACACCGATTCGGCGAACAGGTCGTACGCCAGGTCGAGGTGCCCGACCTCGGCGGCCAGCACGGCCTGCGGCGCGGCCGAGAGCGACGAGTCGCGGACCGTCCGGGCCTCGTAGTAGGCCAGGTTGCGAGCCTTCTCGTCGGCGGTGAACTCCCCCGGGCACAACTGCATGGCCAGCACCAGGTCGGCCTGCTTGACCACCTGCTTGCGGTACAACTCCAGGTAGGGGAAGTGCAGCAGCAGCGGGTAGTCGTCCTCGCCGGTGTGCGCGAAGTCCCACTCGGGCTGCGCGGTGAACCCGGCGGACTGCTCATGCACCCCACGCGCACGGTCGTACGGCACGACCAGCGCGTCGGCGGCGGCCCGCCAGCCGGCGATCTCGGCCGCGTCCACACCCAGCCGGCCGGCCACGTCGGGGTGCCGCTCGGCGGCGTCGGCCGCGCCCCGCAGGTTGCGGCGGGCCATCAGGTTGGTGAAGACGTTGTCGTCGACGAGCGCGGCGTACTCGTCCGGGCCGGTCACCCCGTACAGGTGGAATCCGCCGTCGTCCGACCGGTGTCCGAAGCCGTGCCACAGGCGCGCGGTCTCCACCAGCAGTTCCAGGCCCTTGTCGGCGAGGAACCGTTGGTCGTCGGTGGCCGCCACGTAGCGCAGCACCGCGTCGGCGATGTCGGCGTTGACGTGCAGGGCGGCGGTGCCGGCCGGCCAGTAGCCGGAGCACTCCCGGCCACCGATGGTCCGCCACGGGAACGTCGCGCCGGTCAGCCGCAGCTCGGCGGCCCGCTCCCGAGCCTGTGGGAGGTGGGCGTGCCGCCAGGCCAGCGCCGAGCGGGCCACCGCCGGCGCGAGGTAGGTGAGCACCGGCAGCACGTACGTCTCGGTGTCCCAGAGCACGTGCCCGTCGTAGCCGTTGCCGGTCAGCCCCTTGGCCGAGATCGTCCGGTCGCCGTCCGGGCGACCCGCCTGGATCAGGTGGAACATCGCGAACCGGAGCGCCTGTTGGAGCTCCCGGTCACCGTCGAGCCGCACGTCGGCGACCTGCCAGGCCGCGTCCAGACTGGCCTGCTGGTCGGCCAGCAGCGCCGCGAAGCCGTCGGCGCGGGCGGCGTCCGCCTCGGCGACGACCAGGTCGGCCAGCTCGTCGGCGGGCACCCCGTCGACCGTCGAGCACTCGTAGGCGGCGAACTTCGTCAGGCACAGCCGCTCGCCCGGGTGCAGCCGGGCGGCCACGGTGAGCCGTACCCGGTCGGGCGTGCCGTCGCTGGTCGTGGTCGCCGTGGCCGGCGCGTCCACCAGGTGACTGACCGCCACCGCGACGCGCTGGCCGCTGCGCTCGGTGCGGTGCACCAGCACCCCGTCGAGGCCGGTCGTGCGGTGCGTCTCGGCGGTCAGCGGGTCGGTGAGCACCGACGCCGCACGTGGATCGTCGGAGCGTTCCGGTACCCGCTCGTTCGCCAGCAGATCCGAACAGACGCGCAGGTCGGCGGGACCGTCCAGCGGCTCGACCTCGTAGCGGACGGCGGCGACCGGCCGGCGCGGCAGGGACACGAGGCGGGTGCTGCGGACGAGCACCCGACGCCCGCCCGGCGAGATCCACTCCGTCTCCCGGCGCAGCACACCCGCCCGCAGGTCGAGTACCCGTTCGTGACCCCGCAACGTGCCGGTCCGGATGTCCAGCGGCTCGCCGTCGACCCAGAGCCGGACCAACGCGGCGTTCGGCGCGCTGATCACGGTGTCACTGGACTGCGGGAACGCGTACCCCTCCTCGGGGTAGGTCAGCTCCCGCCGCTCGTGGAAGCCGTTGACGTAGCTGCCCGGCATCCCGCACGGCGCGCCCTCGTCGAGAACGCCGCGCCACCCGACCCACCCGTTGCCCAGCGCGAAGATCGACTCGGTTTCGCCGAGGCGATCCAGGTCGGCCGCCGTACGCCGGATCTGCCAGGTCTCGTCCGCCGGCACGGCGGCGGGTGGCGGCTGGTCGGTGGCCGGACCGCTGTGCACGAGACCTCCTGAGGTGTCGACGACTTCCCACCAGCCAAGCAGGAACGCCTGGAGGAAAGCTGAACGAAGGCGCCCACCTTCGCGTTTCCAAGATGTCTCCAAGTTGAACGCGGTATGAACGTCTGGTGAGGTGATTCATGGCCGACAACGGCAGCACGGACGTCCCAGAGATCAGCGCCGAGTGGTACCGCGACATCGTCGACGCCGCCGCCGGCACCCCGCACCCGGTGCAGTGGTTCGTCGGGCACGCCACCGAGGCGGTGATCCTGCTGCTCGGCGCACTGCTGGTGACGGCCGCGCTGCGCCGCCTGGCCGGCGGCCCGCACAACCGGGCACTCGCCCTGGTCGCGCCGCTGCCGACGCTCCTGGCGTACGCGAGCAGCGAGTGGATCAAGACGATGGTGGACGAGGACCGGCCGTGCCGGACGATAGGGCGGGCGATCATCGCCGGCGCCTGTCCACCACCGGGCGACTATTCGTTCCCGAGCAACCACGCGACCCTCGCCGGCGCGCTGGCGGTCACCACCCTGCTGCTCTCCCGGCGGCTCGGGCTGGTCGCGCTGCCGCTGGCCGTCCTGGCCGCGTTCTCCCGGGTTTTCGTGGGCGTGCACTACCCGCACGACGTGGCCGCTGGCCTGCTGCTCGGCGCACTGGTCGCGCTCGTGGCGACCCCACTGCTGGCCCGCCCGACCGCCGAGGCGCTGCGTCGCCGCACCGACGCCCGCCGCCCGGTACCCGACCTGGCCGGCCGACCACGCCCGTAGCCGGTCAGCCGGCCAGGAGGGCGCCCGCCGTACCGAGCAGCAGGAACGGACCGAACGGCAGGTGACTGGTCCAGCGGGCCCGTCGGGCGACCAGCAGTACCAGGCTCACCAGCGCGGACAGCCCGAACGTGAGCAGCAGCCCGAACACCAGCACGGGCCAGCCGTACCAGCCGAGCAGCGCGCCCACGCCGAGCGCCAGCTTGGCGTCACCCAGCCCGAAGCCCCGACGACCGAGCAGCAGCGTGCTGGCGGCGAAGAACAGCGCCAGCCCCGCACCGGCGGCAACGGCTCGCAGCCACGGACCGGCCCCGGCGTCGACGAGTGCCGCCACGCCGAGCAGCAGCCACGTCCCGGCGGCCGCGGGCAGGGTGAGTCGGTCGGGTAGCCGGTGCACGGCCAGGTCGACGAAGACCGCGGGCAGCGTCCAGCCCAACCACCAGGCCACGGCCGGTAACGCGCCCAGCGGTGGGCCGACGAGCACGAGCAGCGCGACGGCGGCGAGCACGGCCACCTCGACCGTGCCGGGCGGCGGCCCGACCCGGGCGCGGCACCGGCCGCACCGGGCCGCCGGGCCGAGCGCGGGCCACGGCCTGGCCAGGCTGATCGCGGCCCCGCAGGCGTCGCAGCCGGTCCGGCGAAGAGTGCCCGACGGTACGGCGTAGCGCGCGACAGCCAGCCGCAGCAGCGGAGCGAGGAGCAGGGATGCCGCCACCGGGGCGAGCCGGCGGCGGGCGGCACCCGGGACCGGTCCCACCTCGGTGGCCGCAGGGCCGGTGGAGGCGGCCGGTCGGCCGGACGGTTCAGCCGTCAACGCCATGTCGACCCCGCCGATCGTCGGACGGTCGTCGCAAAAGGTGAACACGGATCGTGACTGAACGTTAACTCGGGTGTGGCGGATGGCGCGGAAAGCGACGTCCACCGCCGGTCACCTCCATCCCGGATCGGACCTGGCGACACGCGCCGCAGGGAGCGGCAGAGGGCGGGCCGGGTGTCGGGATGCGGGCGTGATGTCCCACTTCCGCACGGGGAGCAGGGGGCACGGCGGATCGACCCGCGCCGACGGGACCAGACCGCCGGCGACCCCTCGACCGGTCGCCGCCCGCAGCACGGCTCGGACACCCGCCACCACCACCCGTCATCACGCTGAGTGTTCGCTTGAATTGCCTCTGTTGCATCGGCGATCGTGAGCTTATGCTCGCCCCTTGGGTGTGACGCAAGCCTCACCTCGACGACCGGACAACACGGGACCTTGCATTTGTAGAAGATCCGCAACGGTGAATGCAGAAGCGCAATGAACGGCCGGAGGTATTGATCCGGGCGCGCTTTCGCATGCCCGACACCGGCGCCCCGTCGCCACGTCGGGCTATCACGAGGAGGGTTCGGCAGTGCGCGGACGGCAGCTCGGGCGAGCGGCAACCTGCCTGCTGGCGATCGTGGCGACGATGGCGGTCAGCGCGTGTGGCAGCGGGCCGGAGGCGGTCGACCGACCGACGTCGGAGCGGAACGACAGGGCGCGAACGGATTCTGATGCCGAGCACCGGGCGGCGGAAAAGGCCGCGCTCGAGGCGTACTCCGGATATCTCGCGGCCTCGCGGGCGGCGAGTCGGCGCAGCGATCCGCACGCGCCGGAACTGTCCAAGTTTCTCGCTGATCCACTGTTGACCCGGGTGCAATTGTCCATTCGCGACGCTAAGGAGCACGGCGCGATGCGTACCGGGACGTTGAGATCCGACCCCACCGTGATCGCTGTCGACATCGAGTCGGACCCGGCCACCGTGGAGATCCAGGACTGCCTGGACGCCACCGGCTACCGGCTGGTCTACACCAAGGATCAGCGGGTGGTGCCGGGCAGCGGTGGCGGCAGACACCTGGCCACCGCCACCGCCACCCGCTATCCGGACGGCCGGTGGCTGATCAGCGCCGGCACCGCGCACCAGGACCAGCCGTGCTGAGCCGCCGGATGGCCGCGGGAGCCGGCCTGGCGGTCCTGTTGCTGCTCGGTACGACCCTGCCGGCCGCCGCCGCCCGACGCGCCGGCCCGGGGGTGGAGTGCCCGCCCGGCCAACCGGACTGCAACGTCTGGGACGACGAGCCCGGCCACCCCGGCGACCCCGGCGGCGGCGGGGACAACGGCGGCGGAGACTCCGGCGGCGGTGGGGGTGGCGGCGTCTGCCAGTGGGGCGGAAAGACGATCCCCTGCTACGACGACCTGCTGGGCTGGTTCAACAACGGCGACGGCTGCTACTACAAACTCGCCGTGCCGCAGAAGCCGGCCGAAGAGGGCCAGCAGTGGTACGTGCAGACCTGCAACGGCGGCGACCTCGGCGCGCAGAACACCGTGCTGCGTGACGGGCCGCCGCCCGGCTTCGGCGCCCCACCGGACCCGGAGGAGTTGGCCCGCCGGGCCCTGGCGTCGATCAAGCTCCTGCCGGCGCACCTCCGGGTCGCGCCCCGCAAGGACATCGGCCCCGGCCTCGTGGGCCTCCCGGTGTGGATGTGGGCCACGCCGAGCGCCAGCTACTTCGGGCCGCTGAACGCCTCCGCCTCCGACCGTGGGCTGACCGTCTCCATCGAGGCCAAGGTCGACCGGATCGTCTGGAGCATGGGCAACGGCGACACGGTCACCTGCACCACCCCCGGCACCCCGTACGACCCGAAGGGCACGCGCGCCGGCCGTACCTCGCCGGACTGCGGCTACGACCACGGCTACCCGAAGGCCGGCACGTACCGGGTGGGCGCCACCACGTACTGGACGGTCCGGTGGTGGACCGACAACGGCGTCGAGGGCGACCCGATCGCGCAGACCCGGACCAGCGGCACCGTGCCGGTACGGATCAACGAACTCCAAGTGGTGACCAAGTGATGCGAGCACCCCAGGCACGAATGGAGATCGAACGGTGAGTCTGGCGACGCGTGACGCGACCGGCCCGGTGGACGCGCCGGTCACCCCGCCCAAGGTGGTCCGGCAGCGCCGGGTCCGCCCAGGGCTGCTGGGTCTCGCCGTACTCCTGATCGCCCTCGGTGGGCTGGGGGCCGCGTTCGCGGTCACCTCGGTCCGGGCCACCGGCAGCTACCTCGCGGTTGCCCGGCCGGTGGAGGTGGGCCGCGAGGTCACCGCCGCCGACCTGATCACCGTGCAGGTCGCCGGCGGTCAGGGGCTGAACCCGGTACCAGCGGGCCGGCTGGACGAGATCGTCGGCAAGCGGGCCGCCGTGGCGCTGGTGCCGGGCACCCTGCTCACCCTCGGGCAGGTCACCGACGATCCCCTGCTCGGCCCGGGACAGCAGCAGATCGCGCTCGGCCTGAAGACCGCCCAGGTGCCGGCCCGCGAACTGCACCCCGGCGACAAGGTGCTGCTGGTCAGCACCCCGGACGACAACGCCACCGGAGCGGCCGCCACGGCGGGCACCCGGTTCACGGCCACCGTCATCGACATGGTCAGCCCGACGGACGACGAGAAGGTGCTGTACCTGGCGCTCCTCATCCGGGACGTACCCGCCGTGGTGGCGTTGGCCGCCCAGGAGCGGGTCGCCGTCGTGCTGACCGAGGCGGCCTGACGATGGCGATCATCGCGTTGGTGTCCGCGAAGGGTTCGCCCGGCGTGACCACCTCGGCGTTGGCCTGCGCCCTGACCTGGCACCGCCGGCTGGTGCTCGCCGAGTGCGACCCGGCCGGCGGGTCGATCCTCGCCGGCTACCTCGGCGGCCAGTTGGACGGGCCGCGCGGCATCGGGGAGCTGGCCGTCGGCGAGCTACGCGACGGCAACCTGGAGACCGCGTTCTGGTCCCAGTTGGTCGACCTGGACGCGCCGCGCCGGGAACGGCTGCTGCTGCCCGGGTTGGTCGACCCGGCGCAGGCCGGCAGTGTCACCCCGCTGTGGCAGCGCTTCGCCGACTACTTCAACGCCCTGGACCGGGGCACTCCCGGCTACGACGTGCTCGTCGACTGTGGCCGACTGCACGTCAACGGCCCACCGTGGCCGCTGCTGCGGGCCGCCTCGGTGGTGCTGCTGGTGACCCGGGCAAACCTGCCCGACCTGTCCGGGACGCGGGCGGTGGTCACCGCGATCGAGCGGGACTTCGCCGAGCACCGGGTACCGCCGGGCACCCTGCGCCTGCTGCTGGTCGGCGACGGGCACGGGCGCGCGGAGATCAGTCGCGGGCTGAAGCTGCCGGTGATCGCCCGGCTGCCGCACGACCCCCGTACCGCGGGGGTGCTCGCCCTCGGTGGGACGGTGCGGGCCGGACGGCCGCTGCTGCGCGCGGCGACCGCCCTGGAGGTGCCGGTCGGGGCGCTGCTGGAACGCCGACGGGCCCGGCTGGCCTGGCCGGTGCAGCAGGGGGTGCCGGATGCGGTTTGAACCCGTCTCCGCCGACCCGCGTCAGCAGCCGCCGGCCGCGACGTCCACCGCGCCGCCGCTGGCCCCGACGAACGGTCGGCACCACCAGGTGACGCCGATGCCGCAGCCGATGCCCACGGCCACGCCGCCGCCCGAGCCCCGACCCCGGATGGACTTCCAGGTCGTCCGGGAGCTGCGGAGGGAACTCACCGAACGACTCACGCTGTGGCAACGCGGCCGGGAGTTCACCGTCGACGAGGAGGACACCGAGCGGGCCCGGCTGGCCGTCCAGGTGGTCGCCGAGTACGCCGACGCGGTCCGCCGGGCCGGCACACCGATGGCCGCCGGGGCGGAACGCCTGCTGCTCGACCAGGTGACCGCCGAGCTGGTCGGTCTCGGTCGGCTACAGACCCTGCTGGTCGACGACACCATCGAGGAGGTGCACATCCTCGGCTGCGACCAGGTGCGCATCACCCGGCACGGCGGCGGGGTGGACTGGGGTGAGCCGATCGCCGACAGTGACTCGGAGTTGGTGGAGATCCTCCAGGCGGCTGCCCGTCGGGCGGGCGCGACCGAGCGGTCCCTGTCCACCGTGAAGCCCACCCTCGACCTGCAACTGCCCGACGGCAGCCGGCTCGCCGCGGTGTTCCTGGTCAGCCACCGCCCGTACGCGGTGATCCGTAAGCACAACACCCTGGACGTGAGCCTCGACGATGTGGCCGGTAGCCGGGGCGACCTGGACGAGATGATCGACCCGCTGCTGCGCGACTTCCTGCGCGCGGCGATGCGCGCCGGGTTGAACATCATGGTCGCCGGGCTGGCCGGCGCCGGAAAGACCACCATCATCCGGGCGTTGATGAACGAGATCCCGCCCGACGAGCCGTACGTGCTGCTGGAGGAGAGCCGGGAGTTGCTGCCGGCCCGACGCCGCGAGCGGCACCGGGCGGTGATGAGCTTCGAGGCCCGGGAGGGGCACGGCGAGCGTGGTTTCGACGGCCGTCCGGCGGGCGAGGTGACGATCGCCGACCTGATCCCGTTGTCGCTGCGGATGGGCGTGCTGCGGATCATCGTGGGTGAGGTGCGGTCCCGCGAGATCGTGCCGATGCTCCAGGCGATGACCACCAGCCGGGGGTCGATGTGCACTATCCACGCCCGGACGGCCGCCGGTGTGGGCGAACGGATCGTCGAGTTGGCGTTGGCGCACGGCCGCGAGATGACCGTCGACCAGGCGCGTCGGATGGCCGGCAACGCCCTCGACCTGATCGTCTACGTCACCGTCGAGGACGAGAGCGCGATCGGTGGGCGTAAGCACCGGTTCGTGTCGCACGTGGAGGAGGTGATCGGGGCCGGCGAGGCCGGACGGATCACCACCACCACCGTCTTCGGTCCCGGTCCGGACGGCCGGGCGGTCCCCCGCCACCTGCCCGAGCGGGTCCGCGACCAGTTGCTCCGCGTCGGGTACGACGCCCGGCTGTTGACCCGGTGGATCGAGGCCGGCACGGGTGCGTGGCGACGACCCCGACAGACCCGACTGGCCCGGCGGTGACCTGATGGGGAACAGCCTGGAGTTGATCGCGGTGGTCTCCGGGGCCGCCTGCGTGGCGGGGCTTCTGCTGGCGGTGGTCGCCCTGGTGGGCACCCGCCGACCCGCCGGTCCCGGCCCCGGCGAGGGGCCCGGCCTCAGCCGCCTCTGGCGCGGCTCCGGGGCCACGCCCGCCGAGCGGCGCGCCTACCAGGCGCTGCTGCTCGCCGCGGTGGTCGCCGGGGCGTTGGCGTTCCTGCTGACCGGGCTGCCGGTGGTGGGCCTGCTGGTGGCGGTGGCGGTGCCCGGCACGCCGTGGCTGTTCGCGGTCGGCAAGGCGGAGCAGCGGGCGATCGCGCGGATCGAGGCCGTCGGCGAGTGGACCCGCCGACTCAAGGACGTCTCCGGTACGGGCCAGGGCCTCCAACAGTCGATCATCAGCACGATCGGCAGCGTCCCGCCCGGCATCGAGGACGAGGTACGGCTGCTCGCCGCCCGGTTGCAGGCCGGCTGGCTGGCCCGCTCCGCGCTGCTGGCGTTCGCCGACGAGATCGGCGACCCGGTCTGCGACCAGGTGGTGGCGGCGCTGATCCTGCACCTCACCGATCGGGGTGAGCGGCTCGGCGACGTGCTCGGCTCGATCGCCGGCGCGGCGGCCGCCGAGGTGGCGACCCGGCGGGAGATCGAGGCCAAGCGCACCCAGCCCCGGTTCGCGGTCCGCTTCCTGACCGGGATGACGCTGGCGACGCTGGCGTACGGGCTGATCAACACCGAGTACATCGAGCCGTACGGCACCGCGACGGGCCAGCTGGTGATGGCCGCGCTCGGCGTCGCCTTCATCGGCCTGCTCGCCTGGGTGCGCTCGATGAGTCAGCCGCAGCGGCCGGCCCGGTTCCTGCCGGCGCCCGACCCGCAGGAGGTCGTCGCGTGAGCACGAACGTCACCGGGCCGGCGGGAGACCCACGATGATCGTCAACTGGCTCCTGGGCGTGGCCGTGACCGGCGGCGCGGCGATCGGGTTGGGCCTGTTCCTGGTGATCCGGGAACTGGTCCCGGCCACTCCCGCGCTCGGTCCGGCGCTGCGTCGCCTGCATCAGCCGCCGGGTACCGGCCGGGTTGCCGCTCCGGCCTCCCGGCGACTGGACTGGCTGACCGGGCTGTCCCGCTGGCTGCGACCGCCCCATCGGCAACTCGCCCTGATCGGCCAGACCCCCGAGCAGTACGCGCTGTCGGTGCTGCTGTCCGCGCTGATCGGGCTGGCCACGCCGACCCTGCTCGGGGTGGCGCTGTTCGTCCTCGGCATCTCGTTGCCGCTTGTCGTACCGGTGCTCGGCGGCCTCGGCATGGCACTGATCGCCGGCCTGCTGGCGCACCGGTCGGTGCTGGCCAAGGCGGACGCCGCCCGCGACGAGTTCCGCCAGGCCGTCTGCACCTACCTGGATCTGGTGGCGTTGCAGCTCTCCGCCGCGCACGGGCCGGTGCAGTCGTTGGAGCGGGCCGCCGCGGTCTGCGACGGCTGGGTGTTCGACCGCCTCCAGGAGGCGCTGCGGATCGCCCAGATGCAGATGCACGCGCCCTGGGACGAGCTACGTGACCTCGCCGACAAGATCGGCATCCCGGAGCTGGGCGACGTCGGCGCGATCATGCGCTCCTCCGGCAGCGAGGGCGCGCAGGTGCACGAGACCCTGCGCAGCCGGGCCGACTCGCTGCGCGACCAGATCCGCACCGACAACCTGGCCCGCGCCGAGGGCGTGACCAGCAAGCTCGACATCCCGGGCGCACTGCTCGTCTTCGTGCTGCTCGGCTTCGTCGTCTACCCGTTCATCGCCCGTGTCTGACCCGACCCCCGAGAAGGAGTACGCCATGTCCATCCTCACCTACCTGCACGTCGTGGTGACGACGCGCTTCGCCGAGCTACGCCGGGACGGCGAGCGGGGCGACAGCCCGGTGCCGACCGCTGTGATCATCTTCGGCCTGGTCTTCGTGGCGACCATCGTCACCGGCCTGGCCCTCGGCAAGGCCAACGACTGGATGAAGGCCATCCCGAACCACACGAACCCGAAGTAGCCGGCATGCGCCGAGCCACGTACCCGAGGTGGCGCCGGGCGGTTCTCGCCGCCCGGCGTCGTCTCGTGGCCGGCGACCGGGAGCGGGGCGCGAACCCGGTGGAGCTGGCCGTGGTGATGCCGCTGATCCTGGTGCTGCTGTTCGGGTCGCTCCAGGTGGCGGCCGTCTTCCTGGCCCGGTCCACGGCGCTGAACGCCGCCCAGAGCGGGGTGAACGCCCAGCGGCGGTACAACGCGGCCGACGGTGCCGGGGTCGCCAGCGCCACCCGGTTCCTGTCCACCACCGGCGGCTGGCTGCTGGGCTGGAGCAAGGCCGGCGGCCCGAGCTGCGTGACCAGCGACGTCGACGTGACCTGCACGGTGAGCGGCCGGTCCCTGTCGGTCGTACCCGGTGTGGACTTCCCGATCGAGCAGACCGCGCACGGACCGGTGGAGCGGGTGACCGCGCCGTGAACCGGACCGCCGAGCGGGGCTCGGTCTCCATCGAGGTGGCGGTGCTCGCGCCCGCGTTCATCGCGCTGATGGTGCTGGCCGGGGTGGCCGGACGCAGTGCCGTCGCGGCGGAGGCCGTCGACGCCGCCGCGCACGACGCGGCCCGCGCCGCCTCGATCTCCCGCACCGCGGCCGACGGCCAGGAGCAGGCGCGCAAGGCGGCGCAGGAGCAGTTGGACTGGCACGGGCTGAACTGCGACGGCACGCCGACCCTGAGGTTCAGCGGCTCGGTCGGTGGCGACATCACCGGCTTCGACAAGGCGTACAGCAGCGCCCTCGGCCAGGCCGCGACGGTCACCGTCACGGTCGAGTGCCGGGTCTCGTTCCGCGATCTGCGGCTCAACGCCATCCCCGGCATGCCCACCGAGAACCGCGTCGAGGCCAGCTTCACCTCCCCACTGGACCGCTACCGGAGTCGACGATGAACAATCGTGCGCTCGTCGGCGACCAGGGCCGGGTCAGCATCTTCCTGGCCGTGGCGATGATCGGCGTACTCGCCATCGTGGGGCTCTCGTTCGACGGCGCGGGCCAGCTCCGCACGCTGCAACGCGCCGACAACCTGGCCGCGGAGGCGGCCCGCGCGGGCGGGCAGGCCATCGACCGGGCCACCGCGATCGAGGGCGGGCCGACGCGGATCAACCAGCCGCAGGCGCGCGTCGCGGTCGCCGACTTTCTCGCCGCCGCCGGCACCACCACCGGCCACACCGTGAGCTTCCCGCAGATCGCCGGGGAGACCGTCGTCCGGGTCCGCCTCACGATCACCTACCGCCGCTCGATGCTCGGGCTGTTCGGCTTCGCCGACCAGGTCACCATCACCGGCGAGGCGACCGCGCGGGCCATCACCGCAGGACCGTAGGAAGGAAGGCAGCCATGTCCGCATCGGGTCGGTCCGTCGTACGGCGGACGGGACGCGTCCTCACCGGCCTCGGCGCGCTCGTCGTGCTCTGCGCCCTGGTGGCGGGCGCGCCGGTCGCGCTGCTCGCCTTCGCCGGCAATCCCCTGCCCGACCATCTGCCCACCCTCGCCGAGGTCGGCACCACCCTGACCAGCCGGGACGACGGGCAACTCTTCCTGCGGGCGCTGGCGCTGGCCGGTTGGTTCGGGTGGGCCACGTTCACCTTCTCCGTCCTCGTCGAGTTGGGCGCGCAGACCCTGCGCCGGCCGGCGCCGAAGCTGCCCGGGATGAGCCGCCAGCAGAAGGCCGCCGCCGCGCTGGTCGGTTCGGTCGCCCTGATCCTCGCCGCCAGCCCGGCCGCCGCCAGCGCCGCCGCGGTCTACGCCGGCCCGGCGTACGCCCAGCCGAGCGCGTCGGCCACCACCGCGCGGCTCACCGAGAGCGCGCCGCTGGGCCTGGCCGCGAGCGGGCCCCGCGAGGCCCTGGGAAGTGGGCCGCTCGGACTCGTCGCGCCCGGCGGGCCGGACGCCGGTGACCAGGCCGCGCCGGTGTACCGCGTCGCCCGGGGCGACTACCTCGGCGAGGTGGCCGAGCGGTACCTGGACGAGTTCGACGACTACCGGCAACTCGCCAAGCTGAACCGGTTGGACGACCCGGACCGGATCCGCCCCGGGCAGCTGCTCCGGCTCCCGGCGGAGGCCACCGACCAGGGCGCACGCGCGCACGCGACCGGCAAACTCGTCGGTCGGCCCGCCGCGCCCAAGCCGCCCGCAGCACGACCGACGCCCGAGCGGTCGACGCCGCAGCCCGCGGAGCAGGCACCACCCAGCGGTACGGAGTCGACGGGCCAGGCCCCCACGATGACCGTCGGGGCGGCCCGGGCGGGCACCACCGACCGGGTGAACCGACCGCTTGCCGTTTCCGCCGTGCTGGCCGTGGCGAGCATCGTCGGCGCTCAGATCGGCGCGGTTCTCGGTCTGCGTCGGCGGCCCGCCACGGCCGGGGCGGCACCCCGGCTGACTGCGGCAGCCCGTACGCCGCGACGCCGTGCGACCGGCGGCAGTTCCATCAGCGAGAGCCGCGCCGCTCGCACCGGCAGCTCCGGTCGAAGCGGTACCGCGGGCCGAGCTGACAGTGGCGCCGCCTGGGCCGCCAGTCGTGCGGCGGCGGCCACCGAGACGCCCGCACCGCCGACCGGCACGCCGCTGGCCCTGCCCGGTGACAGTGCCGGAGCTGTCGGCGAGTGGGACACCGACGACGGCGTCCAGGGCGGTCGGCACCGGCGCGGTTGAGCCGGAACCCGCCCGCGTAGGTCGCGGCCCGGACGTCGAGATCGACGCGCCGACGATGACCGGAAGCTGGGGTCCACGCATGGCCGATGCCGAGCGCGGTGGCCCGAGCGGCGCCGATGCCCGGGTGCGGTGGCCCGCACAGGGCCGACGGTGTGGGAGTGGTGCGGCTACTGCCCGAGCGCGGTGGCCCGAGCAGGGCCGATGCCCGCAGTCGAGGCCGGCACCCGGCCCGGCGCGCGGGAGGCGACACCCCACAGACGCTGATGCCGCACAGTCATCAAGATGACTGTGCGGCATCAGCACGTTGAGGGTGCGACCGGTCGCTGTCAGGGGAGGCGGGTCTGCAGTACCCCGTCCTGGATGCGCGTGGGCAGGATCTGCTGGTCGTTGCCGGAAGGCCCCTGCACGACCTCGCCGCCGTTGAGCCGGAACGCGCTGCCGTGCCACGGGCAGACCACGCACGCGTGGCCGTCGATCTCCTGGACCTCGCCCTCGCCCAACGGTCCGCTCTGGTGCGGGCACCGCTCCAGCATCACCGTGACCTCGTCACCGTGCCGGTAGAGGATCACCGAGATGTCGTCGTCCACCTCTCGGGTGATCAGTGTGCGCTGCGGCAGGGTGGCCATGTCCGCCAGCGAGTGCCATCCGTCGCTCATCCGGTGCAGCTCGGACACGCTCTGGTTGACCTGGGCGCCCTGCTTGTACGCGAGGTGCCCGCCGATGTACGCGCCGAGGCTGACGGCGGAGAGGCCGAGGAAGCCGAGCGCCTTGCCGACGCCGCTGCGCCCGGAGAGTCGCGCCGCCAGCGAGCCGGCGTAGAGGCCGACCCCGACGGCGTTCGCGGCGGCGTGCACGAGACCGACCCGGCGCTGGTCCCGGGAGAGCGCCGCCCAGTCGTTCAGCCCGGCTACCGCCGCCGGCAGGGCGCTGACCGTCCCGAGGCCGACCAGCACGGTCGCCGGCCGACGCTGCCCGGGCATCAGGTCCAGCACGGCGGCACTGATCCACGCCCCGACCGGCACCTGCACCATGGCCGGATGCAGCGGATGCCCCAGCGTCACGCCGTGCAACAGGTCCCGCAGACGCCGCGGGCGCAGCGTTCCCAGGACCGCCTTCTGCAACCGGTCACCCGCGCGGTCCAGCCGGGAGTCCTGCTCAACTTTCGTCAATAGCGCTCGCACAACTACCGACTTCCCACCCCTCCCCCTCCCAAACCGGAACTCAACGACAAACCCGCCACGCCCCCTCTCCCGCCGATCTTGTAGTTTCTGCTGCGACAAACCCAACCCAAGGGCACAAAACGACAACCCAAAGTGCAAGATCGACGAGGATTGTCGGGGCGCGGGGCAGGGGGCATGCTGGCGGGGTGGGTGTGCGGGTGGAGCGTCGCGGGGTTGTCAGCACCGTTATTTTGGACCGGCCGGCGGCTCGGAACGCTGTTGACGGGGCTACTGCCCGGGCGCTCGCCGACGCGTTTCGCGCCTTCGACGCCGATCCCGACGCGGCGGTGGCCGTGCTGTGGGGTGCGGGGGGCACGTTCTGCGCCGGAGCCGACCTGAAGGCCATCGGCACGCCGAGGGGCAACCGGGTGGAGCCGGAGGGGGACGGCCCGATGGGTCCCACCCGGATGGTGCTCAGCAAGCCGGTGATCGCGGCCATCTCCGGGTACGCGGTGGCCGGCGGCCTGGAGTTGGCGCTCTGGTGTGACCTGCGGGTCGCCGAATCCGACGCCACGCTCGGGGTGTTCTGCCGGCGCTGGGGGGTACCGCTGATCGACGGCGGCACGGTCCGACTGCCCCGACTGATCGGGGAGAGCCGGGCGATGGACCTGATCCTCACCGGGCGGGCGGTGCCGGCGGACGAGGCGTACGCCATGGGGTTGGTCAACCGGGTGGTGCCGCCGGGCCAGGCCCGGGCGGCGGCCGAGGAACTGGCGGCGGAGATCGCCCGACATCCGCAGACCTGCCTGCGCAACGACCGGGCGGCCCTGCTGGCCGGCGCCGGGCGACCCGAGGCGGAGGCCCTGGCGACCGAGCTGGCGTACGGGATGGACTCGCTGGCCACCGACGCGACGGCCGGCGCCGCCCGGTTCGCCGCGGGCGAGGGCCGGCACGGCACGACGCCGCCGAGAGGGTGAGACCTCCCGACGGCGTCGGCTACCGGGTGAATCAGTTGCGGTTGATGGTGAAGGTCGTCGTGGTGTTGCGGATGTCCTGGTAGTTGTTGGTCAGCCGCAGGTTGTTGAAGGTGACCGAGCCGACCGCCGGGCCCTGACCGGGTTCCGGCATCTCGTTGGCCCAGACCGCGTAACCCGACTTCGCGTCGTACGCGTCACCGCTCTTGCGGACGCCGCTGATCGAGATGTTGGTGAAGACCGTGTCGGTGATCGGGTTCTCCGGCTGCGACCCGTTGTACTTGGTCTGGAACATGATTCCGGTGTACGTCGGGTCGACGATGTCCACGTCGGACACCCGGATGCCCCGGAACTCCTTCGACGCCGAGAACACCCAGATCGCGGGGAACGTCTGCGAGCCCCAGAAGTGCCCACCCGCTCGGACGATCGAGATGTTCTGGAACTGGGTGGGCGGGCTGGATCCGAACCCGATGAACGGGTACCCGAAGTCCAGCGAGCTGATGGTGATACCGGAGTACGTCAACATGTCCGCGATGTAGAGGTTGCGGAAGATGTTGTTGTAGCCGCCGTACACCGCAAGCCCGGCCGCCCGCCAGGTCAGCGTGGCCGTCAGGTTCTCGAACACGTTGCCGTTGTTGCCGACCGACGCGCCCTGGTCGGTGGCCGAGAAGAGGGCGAACGCGTCGTCCCCGTTCGACCGCCCCTCGGTGTTGGTGACCAGGTTGTTGGTGCTGCCGTTGGTGAGGTTCACCCCGTCGGCGAAGGTGTTGCGGAAGCGGCTGTCGCGGATGGTCAACCCGCTGACGCTCACCCCCCAGTACGCACACACGGTGTGCTCGACCCAGACGCTGTCCAGCGTCATGTTGTCGACGTCCTTCAGTTCACCCCAGACCTTGCCCGGCCCGTCGATGCGGTTCGTGTAGTTGCCGAAGAACGCCAGGTGGGAGAAGGTCGACCCGCTGGCCGAGGACTCCACCCGGAAACCCGCGTCGGTGTTCTGCTGGCCGGTCGGCGTCTGGAAGCGGGTGTACCACATGCCCGCGCCCGTCACGGTGATGGGCTTGCCGTACACCTGGAACTTCTGCGCGGTCTCGTAGGTGCCGGCCGGCAGGTAGACCCCGACCAGGTTGCCCGTGGTGTCCATCCGGACCGCGTCCAGGGCGTTCTGCACGTCCTGGTGGCTGAAGCCGGACGGCACCCGGTACCGCGAGGGATCCGGGTTGGCGCGCGGCGCGACCAGCTCCAGGTTGATGAAGTCGATCGCGTACGTGGTGGTGTTGGCCGGGTCCTTCTGGAGACGGATCTTGCTGCCGGCCGGGATGGTCGAGTTCAGCATCACGTTCGCCTCGTCGTACAGGTGGCGAGGCGCCCCGGCGCTCGGCGAGTCACTCGGGCCGGCCTCCGCGCCGTACAGCCAGATGTGCTTGGAGGTCAGGTTGATCGGCTTGTGCAGGGTGCCGTTGACGTAGATGTTCAGCGTCGAGTCGATGCCCCCGCCGCCCGCCGAGTCGGGGATGGAGAAGCGGGTGACCAGGGTGTTGGTCGCCGCCCGGGTGGTCCACTCGACGTACGCGCCGGTGCTGTTGAGGGTGACCGCCCGACGCCCGGACGCCTCGCCGCCCAGGTTGCCGATCTCCCGGTTCGGTCCGACCTGCCCGGCGCCACCGCCGATGGTGCCGTCCTCGGCCTCGTACATGTCGTAGCCGAGGTTGGCGCCGCGACCCACGAAGAGCGGCCGGTCACTGGTGTTGTTGGTCTGCTTGACGGGCAGTTCGTTGCCGTCCACGGCGACCACGACCCGGACGGTGTACTTGCCGTTGGCGGCGGTCCAGGTGCCCAGGTTGATCGGGCCGACCGTCGCGCCCGCGTTGATCACGCCGGAGTACGAGCCGGTCAGGGTCCGTACCACCGTGCCGGACTCGTTGAGCACGGTGAGGGTGATGCCGTGCGCGCCGGACGCGGACGCCTGGTTGCCGGCGTTGCGGACCGACACCGAGAAGGTGACGGTGCTGCCCGGCGGCGGGTTGCCCGGCGACCAGTCGACGGCGGAGGCGACCAGGTCGGAGCTGGCGACCGCGCTGACCACCAGCGGGCTGGGGTTGGTGTAGCTGTTGTTGGTGTCGTCGATCTCCACGACGGTGTTCGACTCGTCCACCTTCGCGCTGAGCGGGTAGCTGCCCGCGTCGCGGGTGCCGATGCTGGCGCTGACCGTGGTCGACGCGCCGGCCGCGAGGCCACCGACCGACGCGGTGCCGACCCGGGTGGAGCCCAGGTAGAAGTTGACGTTGGTCGCGGCGGAGGCCGCCGAGCCGGCGTTCCGGACGGTCGCGGAGAGCGTGATGGTGCTGGTCTCCACGGGCGCGGACGGGCTGAACGACATGCCGGTCACGGTCAGGTCCGGGTTCGGCGCGGGGGTGCCGAAGACCTGGAACTCGGCCACCTGACCGGCCGGCGCGCCGGTGTTCGAGGCGATCGAGAGCCGGACGTCGGCGGCGGACGCGGAGACCGGGATGGTCACCGTGTTGCCGCTGCCCGGGTTGAACGTGTAGTTCGTCGCGCCGACAAGCGTGGTGAAGGTCGACGAGTTCTGGTCCCGGCCGAGGACGGCGATGTTCTGGGTACGGGTGCCCCACGCCGAGTCCGGGTTGAGCTTCAGCACGATCTGGCTGAGGCTGGCGTTCGCGCCGAGCTGCACGGTCAGCGTGCTCGGGTTGCCGTTGCCCTCCCAGTAGGTGGCCACGTTGTTGTCGTTGGCGTTGGTGGCCACGAACGTGTGCACGAACCCGGAGGCGGTGATCGGCTTACCGATCGCCAGGTTGCTGCCGGTCGGCGGGTTGCCGGTGCCGGTACGGGTCACCGTGTTGCTGTTCGACGACTGGTTGCCGGCCGCGTCCCTGGCTCGTACGTAGTAGGAGACCGTGGCGCTGTCCGCCTGGCTGTCGGTGTACGTCAGTGTCGAGCCGCCGACGCTGCCGCGCAGTGCGCCGTTGGCGTAGACGTCGTACCCGGTGACGCCGACGTTGTCGCTCGACGCCGACCAGGTCAGTCGGATCTGGCCGCTGGCCGGCTGGGTGTACGCCAGGTTGGCGGGGGCGCTCGGTGCCTGGGTGTCGGTGCTGCCGGTGGCGGCGTACACCTCCACCTCGGAGAACTGCGCGGCCGGCCAGCCGGTGTTGCCGGTGACCTGCACCCGTACGTAGCGGGTGCTGGCGGCGGTGAAGCTGACGGTGGCGGTGTTGCCGCTGCTCGGGTTGAAGGTGTAGCCGGCGGACGACTTCAGGGTGCTGAAGGACGAGCCGTTGGTGGAGCCGAGCACCGACAGCGTCTGGGTACGCGTCTGCCAGTCCGACGACGGCGGCAGCTTCAGCACCACCCGGTCCACGTTCAGCGTGGCGCCCAGGTCGGCCTGGATCCACTGCGGGAAGGCGTTGTTGGCGCTCTCCCAGTAGGTCGAGGCGTTGCCGTCGTTCGCGTTGCTCGCCACGTAGTTCTGGTTGTAGCTGCTGGCGCTCATCGTGGCGGAGACCCCGGCGAGCAGGGCCGCGCGGGCGGAGCCCGCCGGTGCGGAGGCGGGCGTCGCTGCCGGTGCCGCGGTCGCGGGGGTGACGGCGGGAACGGCGGCGAGGAGCAGTCCGGCGAGCGCACCGGCGAGCAGCCGTCGGCGGGCCGGTGCTCGGCCGGTCGGGTGGGCGGAACCGGGCGAGCCGGTTCGCGGGGTGCCTCGGGTGGGGCCGTTTCTGGACATCGGTCGCTACACCTCTTTCGGGGGTGGTGTGGGGTGCGTTGCCCGGTGACGGGTGCAGGGGTACGCCCATCGTGCCGCGACAGGTGGGGGACGGTGCGGTGGGACGGGTGCGGGTGGGCCGGTGCCGCGCTGCGCCGGACCCGCCGGCTCCGGCGGCCCCCGCCCTGGCCGGGCGGGGGCCGCCGGGTCAGCTGGAGTAGACCTCGAACTCGCCGAGCTGACCGGCGGGCCAGCCCGTGTTGCCGGTGACGGTCAGGCGCAGGTAGCGCTGGCTGGTCGCCGTGAAGGTCACGGTGACCGTGTTGCCGCTGGACGGGTTGAAGGTGTAGCCGGCGGACCCCTTGACGGTGCTGAACGACGAGCCGTCGGTGGAGCCGAGCAGCGCCAGCGTCTGGGTACGCGTCTGCCAGGCCGATGACGGTGGCAGCTTCAACACGACCCGGGACACCGTTCGGGTCGCGCCCAGGTCGACGGTCAACGACTGCGGGAAGGCGTTGTTGGCGCTCTCCCAGTAGGTGTTCGCGTTGCCGTCCACCGCGTTGGGTCCGGCGTACACGTCGGAGTGGCTGGTCTCGGTGACCGACCGCCCGGCGGCCAGGTTGCCCGTGGGGGCGGGCGTGGTCGGGGGCGGGGTGGTCGTCGGGGGCGCGGTGGTGGGCGGGGGCGTGCTCTGGGTGCCGCCGTACACCTCGACCTCGCTGAGTTGTGCGGCCGGCCAGCCGGTGTTGCCGGTCACGGTGACCCGGATGAAACGGCGGTCACCGGAGGGCAGCCCGATCGACACGGTGTTGCCCGAGCCGGGGGCGAAGACCCGACCGGCGGACGACGCCAGCGTGCCGTACGACGAGCCGTCGGTGGAGCCGAGCACCGACAGGGTCTGGGTGCGCTGCTCCCAGCCGGCGGGCAGCTTGAGCACCACCCGGTCGACCGAGCGGGCCGCGCCCAGGTCGATGGTGACCGACTGCGGGAAGGCGTTGTTGGCGCTCTCCCAGTAGGTCGAGGCGTTGCCGTCGACCGCGTTGCCCGCCGTGTAGTTCTGGTTGGTGCTGGTCGCGGTCGTCGACCGGTTCAGCGCCAGGTTTCCACCGCTGGGCGGCGGGGTCGTCGGCGGTGCCGTGGTCGGGGGCGCGGTGGTGGGCGGCGCGGTGGTCGGGCCGGTGGTCGGCGGGGTGCTGGGCCCACCATTCCACTGCGGCTCCGGCCACGGGCCGCAGTACGGCGTCGAGGTGTACCAGCCCGAGTTGCCGGTGCCCTGGGTGATCTGGAAACCGCCACCCACGCAGTTGTGCATCGGGTTGCTCTGCGCGATGTTGGTGGCCCGTACGTTGGTGAACGACACCTGGCTGGGCGCCTGCACCTGGAGCGCGTACGTGCCGGCGCCGTCGATGCGGACGTTGTTGAGGTTGATGCCGCTGGTCTGACCCTCGATCCAGTGCAGCGCCGCGTACGAGCTGTCCAGAATGTCGGTGTCGGTGATGTTGATGGTGGCCTGCTGGAACGCCTCGTTGAGCGCGGAGAACCAGATCGCCCCGACGCCGAAGTTCCAGTTGTAGTCCGAGTTGCCGTTGCGGATCAACGTGTTCCGGGCGATGGTCCAGGTGCCCCGGACCGCGGTGTCGCCCTGCACGCCGGGGTAGCGGTTGGCGACGTGGATGCCGCCGCCGTTGGTCAGCGAGTCGGCCGTCACGTTGTCGGTGATCTTGATGTCCCGACCGCCGTAGCTGACCAGGTGGTTCGCCAGCAGCGTCACGCCGATGGTGTTGTGCGTGAACGAGTTGTTGACGTTCGGCACGCTCTGCGCCCACATGGCCAGGGCGTCGTCGCCGGTGTTGCGGACGAACGTGTTGGTCACCGTCGAGTTGGTGACGCCGGTGTGGAAGTTCACCCCGTCCGCCGTCTGGTCGAGGATCCGGCTGTTGCGGATGGTGAAGTTGTCCATCGGCCCGTCCATCCACGCGCCGACCTTGGTGTTCTCCAACCAGAGGTTGTCGACCACCGAGTTGGTCATCGCCCCGCCCAGCGCGTTGACCTGGTCGTCGTCCACCCGCTCGCGGATGTCGCCGATGATGGCGAAGTCCCGCAGGGTGACGTTGCGGCTCGGCCCGTTCGCCTCGTGCGACCGGATCTCACCGGTGTAGCCGCCACCGGGGACGTACTTGCCGTAGATGCCGGCGGCCCGCTTGCGGTCGGTGGGGTGCCGACCGCCGAGCACCGAGTACCAGGGGCCGGCACCGCGCAGGGTCACCCCGTCGACCACCACGTGGTCCCAGAGGGTGAAGGTGCCGGTCGGGATCCAGACCGGGCGGCCCTGGGCCTTGCCGGCGTCGACCGCCGCCTGGAACTTGGCGGTCGAGTCGGTCGCGCCGGTCGGGTCCGCGCCGAAGTCGGTGACCACGTCGATGACACCGGAGGGCTTGGCGATCGGCGCGACCACCTCGAAGTCGGCCAGGTCGATGGTGAAGGTAGGTGACTGGGCGGTCGAGGAGACCTGCAACCGGATCTTCGTGCCGGCCGGCTGGGTGCTTCCGAACAACGCCCGGGTCTCGTCGTAGAAGTGGTGCGGGTTCGTGTCGCCCGGGTTGTTGTTGAACGGGTAGCCGCCGTAGTACCAGCCGTACCTCGACGTCACCGGGACCGACTTCAGCAGGTTGCCGTTGGCCCGCAGGTCGATGGTGGCGTCCCGGCCCGTGCCGGCGGAGTTGTCCGGCAGGCTGTACCGGAAGGTGACCGCGTTGGCCGGGGCGGTGAGCGTGAACTCGACGTACTCACCGACGGCGTCGAGGGTGACCGCCTCCCGGCCGGACGCCTCCGACGGCAGCGTGCCGTAGCGCCGGTCCGGGCCGATCTTCGTGCCGTTGTGGGCGGCCTTCTCGGCCTCCTGCTCGATGAAGGGGACGGTGGCGCCACGGCCCGAGATGTCGAAGGGGGACAACCCGGCCGCCGAGGCCGGGGTGGCGCCGCCGGTGACCGCCAGGGCGGTCAGTGAGGTCGCGGCGAGCAGGGTGGCGGCGACGGCGGCCAGCCCCGCCCGGGTCGGGCGTCTGAGTTGGTACGACGTGCCGGTGGTGTGGTTGGCCATGAGCTGCGCTCTCCCTTTCGTCAGGCAGGCCAGGTCCCCCGTGTCGGTGCGGCGTGGCGGTCCCTCGTCCTCCTCTCGTGGGCGCGGTGCGCGGGTGGTGTGGGTGCCGGCGGCCGGGACGGGACCGCCGGCACCACGTCGGGTCGGATCAGGTCAGGTCAGGGCGGCGGCGTCCGCGCGCGGCCCGTCCGCCTCTTCGGGGGTACGCAGCCAGACGGCGGTGTCCGACGGCAGCAGCCCGTCGTCGAGTGGGCCGCTGGCCAGCAGCACCTCCCCGTCAGCGGGCATCGGCACCGCCGTGTCGGTGAGGTTGACCAGGCAGCGGAAGCCGCCGCCACGGCTGAAGGCCAACACGCCGTCCGGGGCGGGCAGCCAGGTCATGTCGCCGTCGCCGAGCGCCGCCTCGGCCCGCCGGATGCGGATGGCCGCCCGGTACAGCTCCAGCATCGATGCGGCGTCGCCGGTCTGTGCCGACGCCGTACGGTCCTTCCAGTCCGCCGGCTGCGGCAGCCAGGGCGTCGCCGAGCCCTCCGGGCTGAACCCGAACGGCGGCTCGTCACCGGCCCAGGGCAACGGGACCCGGCACCCGTCCCGACCGGGGTCGACCCGACCGGAGCGTTCCCACATCGGGTCCTGCCGCAGCGCGTACGGGATGTCCTCGACCTCCCAGAGCCCCAGCTCCTCGCCCTGGTAGACGTAGACGGCGCCGGGCAGCGACAGCGACAGCAGGGCGGCGGCCCGCGCCCGACGGGTGCCCAGCTCCAGGTCGGTGGGGATGCCCTCGCGCTTCGCGGCGAAGCTGAACGTGGTGTCCGCCCGGCCGTAGCGGGTGACGTGCCGGGTCACGTCGTGGTTGGAGAGGACCCAGGTGGCCGGCGCGCCGACCGGCGCGTGGGCGCTCAACGTCCCGTCGATGCTCTCCCGCAGTGCCGACGCGTCCCAGGCGCAGCCGAGGAAGTCGAAGTTGAACGCCGCGTGCAACTCGTCGGGGCGCAGGTAGTTGGCGAACCGTTGCCGGTCCGGCAGCCACACCTCGCCGATCAGCGCGCGGTCCGCGTACGAGTCGGCGACCCGCCGCCAACCCCGGTAGATGTCGTGTACGCCGTCCAGGTCGTGGAACGGGTGCGGCCGGTCGGGCTCGACCTCCGGCAGCGTCCCGTCCTTCACCAGCAGCCCGGCGGAGTCGATCCGGATGCCGTCGACGCCCCGGTCGAACCAGAACCGCAGGATGTCCTCGAACTCGGCCCGTACCCGGGGGTGGTCCCAGTTGAAGTCCGGTTGCTGGGGGGCGAAGAGGTGCAGGTACCAGTCGCCGGGCGTGCCGTCCGGGTTGGTGGTGCGCGTCCAGGTCTCGCCCCCGAACTCGCCGACCCAGTCGGTGGGGCGCTGGTCGCCGTTCGGGCCCCGACCGGGCCGGAACCAGAACAGGTCCCGCTCGGGCGCTCCCGGACCGCCGGCCAGCGCGGCCTGGAACCACGGGTGCGCGTCGGAGCAGTGGTTGGGCACCACGTCGACGATGGTCCGGATGCCCAGCTCGTGCGCCTCCGCGATCAGCGCCTCGACCTCGGCGAGGGTGCCGAAGACCGGATCGATGTCGCGGTAGTCCGACACGTCGTACCCGGCGTCGGCCATCGGCGACGGATACCAGGGACTGAACCAGATCGCGTCGATGCCAAGCGCGGACAGGTGGTTCAGGCGGGACCGGATACCTGCGATGTCACCGATGCCGTCGCCGTTGCCGTCGGCGAAGCTGCGCGGGTACACCTGGTAGATAACGGCTCCACGCCACCACGGACTGCTGTCTGCTGTGGACACGAGCACCTGCTTTCTGCGTCGTACGTCGCCGGGTACGCCGGTGGCGATGGGGTGTCGGACGAACGGCCGTTGTTCGCTCCGCTGCCTGCGAGGGTGGCTATCCCTTGATGCTGCCGGCGGTCAGGCCAGACATGATGTTCCGCTGGAAGATCAAAAAGACGATAACGGTGGGGATGGCGGCGATGACCGACGCGGCGATCACCACGTTCATGGGCGTGCCACCCGCGAAGGAGTAGATGCCGACACTGACCGTCCGGGTCTCCGGCGAGGGCATGACCAGCTTCGGCCAGAGGAAGTCCTTCCAGACCGCCGTCATGGCCAGAATCGCGACGACGCCGAGGATCGGGCGCGACATCGGCAGGATGATCGACCAGAGCGTACGCAGTGACGTCGCGCCATCCACCAGGGCCGCCGCCATCAACTCCTCGGGAATGGAGTCGAAGAACCGTTTCAGCAGAAAGATGTTGAAAGCGTTCGCCACCAGCGGCAGCCAGATGGCGAACGGCGAGTCGAGCAGATTGAGGTGCAGGATCGGCAGGTCGATCACGGTCACGTACTGGGGGACGATGAGCACCATCGCCGGGATCATCAGCGTGGCGAGCATCAGCCCGAGGATCAGGTTGCCGAAGATCGGTCGCAGTTTCGACAGCGAGTACGCGGCGGCGGCGTCCAGGACGAGTTGGAACAGCACCGCGCCGATCGCGTAGTAGAACGTGTTGAACAGCAGCTTGGCGAGTTCCAGATTGTTCCAGGCGTCGATGTAGTTCTGCGGCTGCGGGTCCTTCGGGAACAGCGTGGGTGGGGTCTGCGCGATCTCCTGGCCGGACTTGAGCGCGCCGGTGACCATCCAGTAGAGCGGTCCGAGGAAGACGAGCGTGAACGCCGTCACGACGACGACCAGCAGCGTCCAGTAGATGACCCGCCCGCGTCCCCGGCTGATCTGGGCATGGGAGATGAGGGTCCGGGTGCCGGAATCCTGTGCCATCGCGCGCCGTCCTAGTCCTGTTTCGCAGTCAGCCGCACGTACACGGCGGAGAAGCCGGCCAGCACGACGAGCATCAGCACGCCCAGTGCGGCCGCGCCGTTGAGGTCGTTCTGGAAGAACCCGTGCTGGTAGATGAGGTACGCCACGGTGGTCGCGGAATCCTCCGCGCCCGCGCCGTTGGCGAGGATCAGTGGCTCGATGAAGAGCTGCATGGTGGCGACGATCTGGATCATCGCGAGGAGCGCGAGGATGAGCCGGGTCTGCGGGATCGTCACATGCCGGATCCGCTTGAGGATCCCGGCGCCGTCGAGTTCGGCGGCCTCGTACAGCTCGCCGGGGATGTTCTGCAACGACGCCAGGTAGATCAGCACGGCGCCACCCATGTTCATCCAGGTGGAGGCGATCACCATGGCCGGCATCGTCATCTCGGGCGACTGCATCCACTGCGACGTCGGCAGGTGCAGCGCCTTGAGGATCGCGTTGAACAGGCCCGCCTCGCTCGGGTCGTACGCGTAGAACTTGAACAGGTACAGGGCCGAGGCCGGCGGGAGCATCACCGGCAGGTAGACCAGGATCCGCAGGTACCCCTTGGCGTGCCGGAACTCGTTGAGCAGGATCGCCACGAAGAACGGCACCGCGTACCCGAGCACGAGCGCGAGCAGCGTGAAGTAGAAGGTGTTCTTCCACGCGGGCCAGAAGCTGGGATCGGCGAGAAGACGGGTGTAGTTGTCCCAGCCCACCCAGGTCGTCTCGCCGCGCCTGGTCCGCTGGAAGCTCATCACGACGCCACGGACCATCGGGTACCAGGAGAAGACCACGAAGCAGAGCACGGCGCCGATCAGGAAGGCGTGCCCGGTGAGGTTGTCCCGTACCTTGCGGCCGAGGCTCGTACGCTTCGGCCCTGCCGCGTACGACGGCATCGGGCGGCCCGGTCTCCCGGGGGCCTGGGGGGCGGCGGTGATCGCCACGGCACTCTCCTGCGAAGGTCGGTGAGGCGGACGGTGCGGCGCGGGGTGTGGGGGCCGGCGTGCCGACCCCCACACCCGTGGCTCAGCTCTGTGCGGCCAGGAGCTGGTTGACCTTGTCTTCGGCCGTCTTGAGCAACGCGTCGATGTTCGCGTTCGGGTTCGTCAGCACCCCGGACATCGCGGCGTCGAGCACCGCGTAGATCGCCTGTGCGTTCCGCGGCTCACCCTTGATCGGCACCGGGGTCGCCTCGAAGAGGGCGAAGTTGGCGGTGTCGACGTTCGCGTTCGCCTTGCGCAGGTCGAGTTCCTGCTTCTGCGCGTCGCTGCCGTTGGCGAACAGCAGCGGCTGGGGCAGACCCACCGGGTAGTTCTGCGGCTTGGAGCGGACGTAGTCGAACTGGCCCTTGCCCGGGGTCAGCTTCTGGTACGCGATCCACTTCAGACCGGCCTTGACCTGCTCCGGGGAGAGGCCCTTCTTGAAGAAGTAGCCCTCGCCGCCGCCGAGCGTGCCCTTCGCCGGGCCGTCCTGGCCGGGCAGCGGGGCCATCGCCCAGTCCTGGAACTTGCCCTGGAACTGGCTGACGATGGCCTGGGTGGCGTCGGGTGCGCCGATGAACATGCCCACCTTGCCCGCGCCGGCGTTGGTCAGCAGGTCACCCCACTGGAGCAACTGGCGGGCGCCCATGCTGTTGTCGCCGTACCGCATGTCCTTCAGGTTCTGCAGGACCTGCTTGCCCTGGGCGTTGTTGAAGTCGGCCTTCTTGCCGTCGGCGGTGAGCACCTGGCCGCCCTGCGAGTAGAGCAGCGAGGTGAAGTGCCAGCCGCCGGTGTTGCCGGCGCTGTACTCCGAGTAGCCCGCGATGCCGTTGCCGAGGGCGGAGATCTTCTTGGCGGCGGCGCGGACGTCCGCCCACGTCTTCGGCGGGTTGTTCACGTCCAGGCCGGCCTGCTGGAACAGCACCTTGTTGTAGATCAGGCCCATCGAGTAGTTCTTCACCGGTACGGCGTAGAGCTTGCCGCCGTCGGTGAAGACCTCCTTGAGCGCCGGGTCAACGCTGTCCCAGGTGGGGATGGTGTCCTTGTTGGCGTACTCGGTGATGTCCATCGCCTGGCCGGAGTCGAGCACCTGCTGGACGTCGGTCATGTAGCCGTAGAACACGTCGGTCACGGTGCCACCGGCCAGCCGGGCGGTGAAGTCCGGCGGGTTGTTGCACTGCTCGCCGACGCTCACGCTCTTGACGACGATGTCCGGGTTCTCCTTCTGGAACGCGGCGACGTCGTCGTTCCAGTTCTGCAACAGCTCTTTCTGGGCACCGACCGGCTGGCAGTCGACGGTGATGGTGATCTTGCCGCCGGCGGTCGCGTCCTTGTCGTCACTCTTCGTGGAGCAGGCGGTGAGGCTCAGCCCCAGGCCGGCCACGAGCGCCAGGGTGGCAGCCCTTCGGTATTGCGGTACGGACATCTGTCCATCCCTTCGGGAACGGGTGTCTCCGTGAGGTGCGCTGATGCGGTGATACGACCTGACGCCCTGTAGCTGCGCCGGAGCCAGGTGTGAGTGGAGTCACTGTAACGAGCACGACTCATTTCAGCAAGGTGTCGACGATGTTTTGAAAGGACACGACATCCTGACGGCAGAGGGCGACAGGATGCGGGATTGCACCCGTTATGGGGCTACTTGGGCACCAAAAAGGCCGCCGACCGCGAGTGCGGTCGGCGGCCTTCGAGAAGGTCGGTCAGTAGGCCGTGAGCAGGGTCAGCGAGCGGGCGCGGGCGCGGTGGAGCCGCGGACCACCAGTTCCGGCTCGAAGAGCAGCTCGTCCTGGAGCACGCCGACCCCCTCGATCTGGGTCACCAACAGGTCCACCGCGGCCTGGCCCATCGTCTCGATCGGCTGCCGGACCGTGGTCAACGGCGGATCGGTGCAGGTCATGAACGCCGAGTCGTCGAAGCCCACCACCGAGATGTCCGTCGGCACCGCGCGGCCCAGCCGTCGGGCGGCCCGGATCGTGCCCAGCGCCAGCACGTCGCTGGCGCAGATGATGCCGGTCACGCCGCGCTCGACGAGCTTCGTCGCGGCGACCCGCGCGCCCTCCATCGAGAAGCTGGACCGCTCGACGCACTCCCGCTCGGCGGCGCCCCAGTCCGCGGCCTGGACCATCGCGTCCAGCTTGCGGCGGGACGGCACGTGCCCCTCCGGGCCGAGCACCATCCCGATCCGCTCGTGGCCGAGCGAGCGCAGATGCCCGTACGCCTGCTCCACCGCCACCGCGTCGTCGGTCGAGACCCGGGGGAAGCCCAACTCGTCCACGCCGGCGTTGACCAGCACCACCGGAAGACCTCGGTCGGTCAGCCGCCGGTAGTGGTCGTGCTTGGCGTCGGCGAGCGCGTACGAGCCCCCGGCGAAGATCACGCCGGACACCTGGTGGTCGAGGAGCATCTCGACGTAGTCCATCTCGGACACGCCACCGATGGTGCGGGCGCAGAGCGCCGGGGTGTAGCCACGCTGGGCCAGGGTGCCGGTGACCACCTCGGCGAGCGCCGGGAAGATCGGGTTCTGCAACTCGGGCAGCACCAGCCCGACCAGCCGGGCACGCTCGCCGCGCAGCTTGGTCGGCCGCTCGTAACCGAGCACGTCGAGCGCGGTGAGCACCGCCGTCCGGGTCGCCTCGGAGACACCGTCCCGACCGTTGAGCACCCGGCTGACGGTGGCCTCGCTGACGCCCGCCTTCTTGGCAACTTCAGTCAACCGCTTGGTCACGGCCGCAATCGTACGTCACGGAAATGAAAGAAATGAACCGGAAAACGGTCGGGTTTTGCTATGCAACTGTCGTAGCTTGCCAGGATTCCGCCGGTTCGTCGTCAGGACAGGTTGCGCAACGCGTCCTCGATCGCCCGGTGGAAGGTCGGATACGCGTAGATCATGTGCCGCAGCTGGCTCAGCGGCACGGCCGCGTGCACCGCCACCACGAGCGCCGACAGCACCTCGCCACCGGCCGGGCCGACCGACGTCGCGCCGATCAGCACACCCTGGTCGGCGTCCGCGACGAGCTTGATGAAGCCCTCGTCACCGACCTGGTGGATCCAGCCCCGGGTCGAGCTGCTCAGCTTGGTGAACCCGACCTGCACGTTGATGCCGCGTTCGCGGGCCTGCTGCTCGGTCAGTCCGACCGCCCCGACCTCGGGATCGGTGAAGGTCACCCGGGGCAGCGCCCGGTAGTCGGCGCGCGGGACGGTGCCGGCCGATCCGCTCGATCCGCTCGCGGCCAGCGCGCTGGAAGCGCCCATCGCGCCGCCGACGACGCTGGCGGTCCCGCTGGCGTCCGGGCCGGCCGTCGCCTGCCGGTAGTGGGCGAGCAGGTCGGACACCACGATGGCCGCCTGGTACATGGCGATGTGGGTGAACGCTCCCTCGCCGGTCAGGTCGCCCACCCCCCAGATGTCGTCGGTGACGTGCATCCGGTCGTCCACCGGCAGGAAACGCTGGTTGGCGTCGACACCGACGGTGTCCAGCCCCAACTCCTCCAGGTGCGCCCGGCGGCCGGTCACCACGAGCAGCCGCTCGGCGGTGAACTCCGCTCCGCCCCCGCCGCGCAGCGTGAAACGGTCGCCGTCGTGCTCGACCCGTTCGGCGCGTATTCCGGTGTGGATCTCGACGCCGTCGGCGCGCAGCGCGGCGGCGGCCACCTCGGACGCCTCCGGTTCCTCCACGGCCAGCACCCGGTCCAACGCCTCCACCACGGTGACCCGGACGCCGAAGCGCGCGAAGACCTGCGCCAACTCCAGCCCGATCGCGCCGCCACCGAGCACCAGCAGCGACTCCGGCAGCTCCTCGACCTCGATCGCCTGGTGGTTGGTCCAGTACGGCGTGTCGGCCAGGCCGTCGATCGGCGGCACCGAGGGCCGGGTGCCGGTGCCCAGGACGATGCCGTGCCGGGCCTGGAAGACCTGGTCCCCCACCCGCACCCGGCCTGGGCCGTCGAGCCGGCCGCTGCCCCGGACGAACCGGCCGCCCTTGCCGGTGAACCGCTCGACCGCGACCTTGTCGTCCCAGGTGTCGGTGGCCTCTTCGCGGATCCGCCTCGCCACCGGCGCCCAGTCCGGCCGGACCTGCGCGGTGCCCGCGAGCCCGTCGACCCGACGCGCCTCGGCCAGCGCGTTCGCCGCCCTGATCATCATCTTGCTCGGGATGCAGCCCCAGTACGGGCACTCGCCGCCGACGAGGTCCCGTTCGATGCCGACGACGCTCAGACCGGCGTCGGCGAGTCGCTCGGCCACCTCCTCGCCGCCGACCCCGAGCCCCACCACGACAACGTCAACCAGCTCCGGCTCTGCCACCCCGACAGCATCCCCCAGCGGCCCCGCCCCAGCCACCGGGGTCCGGAAAAGTCGGCGGGCTCACCGTGCCGGAGCGCCTACGGTGATCGGATGCACCCACGCTTCGCCCCCGTCCGGGACTGCTTCCACGACCTGCTGGCCGCCGGCCGGGAGACCGGCGCCGGCCTCACCATCTGGTACGACGGCCAACCGGTGGTCGACCTGGTGGGCGGAATCCGGGTCGGCGACCGGGCGTCCGGGCAACCGTGGCGGCCGGACGCCCTGGTCAACGTCTACTCGGTGGGCAAGCCGGTGGCCGCGCTGTGCCAGCTGCTGCTCGTCGAGCGGGGACGCGTCGACCTGGACTCGCCCGTCGCGCGGTACTGGCCCGAGTTCCGCACCCCGGCCACCGTGCGACACGTCCTGTCGCACACCGCCGGGCTGCCCGCGTTCCCGGTGCCCCGGCCGGCCACCGCGGTCGCGGACTGGGACCTGCTCGCCGGCGACCTGGCCGCCGCCGAGCCCGAATGGCCGCCGGGCACGCTGGCCGGCGAGCACGCCTGGACGTACGGCCACCTGGTGGGCGAGCTGGTCCGCCGGGTCGACGGCCGGAGCGTGGGCCGCTTCCTGGCCGACGAGATCGCCGGCCCGTGGCAGCTCGACCTCGGGTTCGGGCTGGCCGAGGCGGACCAGCGGCGCTGTGCGGACCTGCGCTACGGCGACCCTGAGTGGCCGGTCCGCAAGCTGGGCGACCCCGGCACGCTGCGGGCGAGAGCACTGGGCAACCCGGCCGGTGGGCTGGACCTCACCGTGTTGAACAGCCCGCTGTGGCGGGGTGCCGAGATGCCGGCGGTGAACCTGCACGCCACCCCCGTCGGCCTGGGCCGGCTCTACACCGGTCTGCTGGCCGGCGGCGTCCTGGACGGCGTACGACTGTTCAGCCCCGCCCTCCTCGACGAGGCGACCCGGGTCCAGTACGACGGGCCGGACCTGGTGCTGGACCGCCAGGCCCGATGGACGCTGGGCATGCAGTGGGAGCCGGACGGGAGCTGGGGCATGGGCGGGATCGGCGGCAGCAGCGCGTGGGCCGACCCGGTGCGCGGGTACACGCTCGCGTACGTCACCGCACACCTCGCCGAGCACGACCGGGTCGACGAGGTGGCCGAGGCGCTGCACTCCTGCCTCTGAATCACCGCAACCAGACCGGATCGGTGCCCGGCACGGCGAGCGGCGGCGGGTAGTCCAGCGTGCGGCGCACGTCGTCCGGCAGCTTCCACGGCTGGTGGATGGCCTTGCCCGTGACCTGCGCCAACTCCGGCACCCAGCGGCGTACGTAGTCGCCGGCAGGGTCGTACCGCTCGGCCTGCCGGACCGGGTTGAACCCCCGGTACGGCTTGGTGTCGTTGCCGGTGCCGGCGACCCACTGCCAGTTACCCGAGTTGTTGGCCACGTCGCCGTCCAGGAGCCAGCGGAAGAAGACCCGCACGCCGGCCCGCCAGTCCTGCCCCAGGTGCTTGGTCAGGTAGCCGGCGGTGATCAGCCGGGCCCGGTTGTGCTGCCACCCCTGGGCCCGCATCTGCCGCATCCCGGCGTCCACGATCGGCATGCCCGTCCGGCCCTCGGCCCAGGCCGCGAGGGCGTCGTCGTCGTAGCGCCACTCCTCGGTGGCGCCCCGTCGGTAGGCCGCCGTCGAGATGTCCGGGAAGGCGCCGGTGACCTGGTAGTAGAAGTCGCGCCAGCAGATCTGCCGCACGAACGGTCCGGACCGGTCGCCGGCACGGTTGGCCACCGACAACGGCGACACGCACCCGAAGCGCAGGTACGGGCTGAGTCGGGAGGTGTCGTCGCCGGCCATGTCGTCGTGCTGGTCGTCGTACCGGCTCAGCTCGGGCAGCCAGTCGGTGAGGCGCTGCCGGGCCACGCGTTCACCGCCGACGGCCGCCTCCGGCGACTCCCCCGCCGGCGGCGCCGGCAACCGGCCCACGCTCACCCCGTCGGGCAACACGACCCGGCGGGGCGCGGCCAACTCCTCGCGCCACCGCGCGCCGGCCCACGCCCGGTGGTACGGGCTGAACACCCGGTAGTGGTCGCCACCTCCGCCGGGCCGCAGGGCACCCGGCTCGACGACCGTCAGCCCCGGAAAGAGCCGCAGGTGCAGCCGGTGCCGCTCGCACTCGGCGCGCAGTCGACGCTCCCGGCGACGGGCGTAGTGGCTGACGTCGGCGGAGAGGGCGACGGCGGTGGCACCGACCTTGCCGGCCAGCCGGATCGTCTCGGCCACCGGGTCGCCGCGGCGCACCACCAGGTCGCCGCCGCGCTCACGCAGCGCGTCGCGCAGGTCGACGAGCGCCTGGTGCAGGAACCGGGTGCGGTTGGCGGACAGCCCGGCCAGGGTCGGGTCGAGCACGTACAGCGGCACCACCCGGTCGAACGCCGCGCAGGTGGTGGCCAGCGCCGGGTGGTCGTGCACCCGCAGGTCGCGGGTGAAGAGCACGACCGCGGTGGCCCCGCTCACCGGGCCGCCGGCTGGACCGTCGGGCCCGGGATCGTGACCGGGGTACCCGTCGACGTGAGCAGAGCGCGGGCGGCCACCGCCATCCGTCGACGCTGCGGCACCAGGGCGCGGCGGGTGAAGACGTCGTAGTCCTGCGCGGCCACCTCGTCGAGGATGCCGCCGTAGAGCGCGTACGCCGTGCGCATGCAGGCCTGCGAGGCGGGAGCGAGCATGGTGATGCCCGGCGCGGCGGCGGCGTAGTGCGCCTGGGCCCGGGTCACCTCGTACTCGATCAGCTCGCGCGTGCGGGGCGTGCCCCGCCCCCGGTCGCGGGCCTCGATCAGCTCCTCGCGGGTGACGCCGAACTTCGCCAGGTCCTCGTCGGGGAGGTAGGTGCGGCCCCGGTCGAGGTCCTCGGCGACGTCCCGGATGAAGTTGGTGAGCTGGAAGGCGAAGCCGAGTTGCCGGGCCGGCTCGCGGGCCGCCGCCGGGTCGGAACTGCCCAGGATCGGCAGCATCATGGTGCCGATCACCGCCGCCGAACCCTCCATGTAGTCGAGCAGGTGGTCGTACGTCGGGTACGAGGTGACCGTCAGGTCCATCGCCATGCTCTTGAGAAACGACGCGAAGTCGTCCCGGTCGAGATCGAAGATGGCGATCGTGTGCAGCACGGCCGGCAGCAGCGGGTCGTCAACCGACGCGCCGTGCAATCCGGCCACGAACCTGCTGGCCCAGTCGTCGAGCAGGGCGGCCCGCTGGGCCGGTGGCAGGTCCTCGGTGCTGTCCACGATCTCGTCGGCGTACCTGGTGAATCCGTAGAGAGCGTGCACATGTCGCCGTTTCCACGCGGGGAGCAGCCGGGTGGCGAGATAGTAGGTGCGGCCATGGCGTTTGTGCAGCTCACGGCACCGGTCATAGGCAGCGGTGAGATCGACGTCCACCGGCCCTCCTCAAATATCGACGCACCAATCGACGCAACTCGTACCCTAGGGTACGCTCGCCCACATGGCCAACGACGCAGTTGCGGGCAACGCGGTACGTGTGGCGCCGGTGGAGCCGGGCGAGCGGGACGATCCGGTCCGCGCTGTCCTGGCCGCCTACACCCAGGACCTGATCACGGCGGTCAACGAGACCCTGTCCACCTTCCTCACCGCCGAAGTCGACGCACTCACCGAGATCGACGCAGCCATGGGCGGCTTCGCGTCCGCCGCACGCGCGGCCGTGCTGTCCGGGGGGAAGCGGATCCGGTCCACGTTCGGCTACTGGGGTTGGCGGGGAGCGGTCGGTGGCGACGAACCGCTTCCCGCAGTCCTACCCGCGCTGGCCTCCCTCGAACTGCTGCACACCTTCGCGTTGGTCCACGACGACGTGATGGACGCCTCCACCACCCGTCGCGGTCGGCCCACCGCCCACGTCGCGCTCGCCGCCCAGCACGTCGCCGCCGGCCACCGGGGCGACCCCGACCGGTTCGGTGAGGCCGCCGCCGTGCTCATCGGTGACCTCTGCATGGTCTGGGCCGACAAGCTGCTCGCCCGCGCCACCATCACCCCGGCCCGACTGTTCGAGGTCCGCCGCTGCTACGACCAGATGCGGGTCGAGACGGTCGCCGGGCAGTACCTGGACGTGCTCGGCGAGAACGACCCGGACAGCTGGTCGGTCGACCGGGCGCTGCGGGTGGCCCGCTACAAGACCGCCAGCTACACCGTGCAACGACCACTGCTCTTCGGCGCGTGCCTGGCCGGGGTGACGGCCGACGCCGCGCTGGTCACCGCGTACACCCGCTACGGCCTGGCCGTCGGTGAGGCGTTCCAGCTCCGCGACGACCTGCTCGGCGTCTACGGCGATCCGGCGTCGACCGGCAAGCCGGCCGGCGACGACCTGCGCGTCGGCAAGCCCACCACGCTGCTCATGCTGGCCCGCCAACTCGCCAACCCCGGCCAGCTCCGGGCGCTGGAGCAGATCGACGACGAACCTGTGGAACGGCTCGCCGACGTGGTCGCCGAGACCGGCGCGGTGGCCCGGGTGGAGCGGATGATCGCCGAGCGGGTGGGCGAGGCCCTGGCCGCGCTCGACAGCGCGCCCGTGGACCGGACAGCGCGTACCGCGCTGACCGGGTTGGCCACCGCTGCCACCAGTCGGCGGGCCTGATGATCGAGGATCTCGAGGAGGTGGTCACGTGCGGACGGTGACGGGACGAACGGATCGGGTGGTGGTCGTGGGCGCCGGGCTGGGCGGCCTCGCCTGCGCGCTGCACCTGGCCGGCAGCGGCCGGCAGGTGACGGTGCTGGAGCGCGAGTCGGTCCCCGGCGGACGGGCCGGGCGCCTCGCGGTCGACGGCTACGAGTTCGACACCGGCCCGACCGTGCTCACCATGCCCGACCTCATCGCCGAGGCGCTCGGATCGGTCGGCGAGGAGCTGCGCGACTGGCTCGACCTGACTCCGCTGGACCCGGCGTACCGGGCGTACTACCCGGACGGGTCGACCCTCGACGTACGCACCGACACCACCCGGATGGCGGCCGAGATCTCCCGCGTCTGCGGTCCCCGCGAGGCCGACGGCTACCTGCGCTTCGTCGACTACGCGCGGGAGCTGTGGCGGCTGGAGCGGGCCGACTTCATCGAGCGCAACCTGGACGCGCCGACCGACCTGCTCACCGGCAACCTGCTCAAGCTGCTCACCGGTGGGGCCTTCCGCCGCCTCCAGACCAAGATCAACCAATTCTTCCGGGACCCCCGTACCCAGCGGATCTTCTCCTTCCAGGCGATGTACGCCGGGCTCGCCCCGCACGACGCGCTGGCCATCTACGCGGTCATCGCGTACCTCGACTCGGTGGCCGGGGTCTACTTCCCCCGCGGCGGCATCCACGCGGTCTCCCGGGCGATGGCCGGCGCGGCCGAGAAGCACGGCGTGCAGATCCGGTACGACACCACGGTGACCCGGGTGGAGACCGCGAACGGGCGGGCCACCGGCGTGCTGACCGCCGACGGCGAGCTGGTGCCGGCGGACGTGGTGGTGCTCAACCCGGACCTGCCGGTCGCCTACCGGGACCTGCTCCCCGCCGCGCCCGCGCGCCGCCTCACCTACTCGCCCTCCTGCGTCGTCCTGCACGTCGGCTCGCGGCAGGGCTATGCGAAGATCGCCCACCACAACATCCACTTCGGACGCGCGTGGAAGGGCACCTTCGATGAGGTCATCCGCAGGGGCGACCTGATGACCGATCCGTCGCTGCTGGTCACCAATCCCAGCCGGACCGACCCGTCGGTGGCACCACCGGACCGGCACACCTACTACGTGCTCGCGCCCGTGCCGAACCTCGACCGGGCACCCTTCGAGTGGCGCGGCGACCTGACCCAGCGCTACGGCGACCAGCTCATCGCGACGCTCGAGGAGCGTGGCTACGTCGGGTTCGGCGCCGGGGTGGAGGTGTTGCGGGCGATCACCCCCGCCGAGTGGGCCGACCAGGGGATGGCCGCCGGCACACCGTTCGCCGCCGCGCACACCCTCTTCCAGACCGGACCGTTCCGCCCGTCGAACCTGCACCGCCACCTGTCGAACGTCGTCTTCGTCGGCTCCGGCACGCAGCCCGGCGTGGGCGTACCGATGGTGTTGATTTCTGGCAAACTGGCCGCCGGCCGGATCACGGGAGAGGGACGATGAGCAGCCGCGAGGACCATCTCGTCGAGCTGGTCGACGACGCCGGGCGAGCCCACGGCGACACCACCGTCGCCGCCGCTCACCAACCGCCGGGGCAACTGCACCGGGCGTTCTCGGTGATGCTCGTCGACCCGGACGGCCAGGTGCTGTTGCAGCGACGGGCCGCGGTCAAGACCCGGTTCCCGCTGCGGTGGGCGAACTCCTGCTGCGGCCACCCGCGCCCGGGTGAGTCGCTCACCGAGGCGGCGAACCGACGGCTGCGCGAGGAACTGGGCACCGGTCCGGTCGAGCTGACCGAGGTGGGCGTCTACGTCTACTACGCCGAGGACCCCGCCACCGGCCGGGTCGAGTTCGAGTACGACCATGTGCTGCGCGGCGAGTTCCTACCCGCCGCGCCACTGCGCCCCGACCCGGACGAGGTGGCCGAGGTGCGCTGGACCGACCCGGCCGCCTTGGAGACCGACCTCGACCAGGACCCCCGGTCGTACGCCCCCTGGCTGGGCGGGGTGGTGAACCGGCTGCTGCGCCCCTCGGGGTCCTCGTCGGACGTCCCCGGCTTCACCACGACCCCGCCCGGAGCGCCGGCGGACGACGCGGCGGAGCGGTCGGGTGGCCGATGAGGCGTTGAGCGCGGGCGCCGTCGCGCGCCGGCTGGGGGTCGCGGTCACCACCCTGCGCACCTGGCACCAGCGCTACGGGCTCGGGCCCAGCGAGCACGTGCCCGGCCATCACCGTCGGTACACGCCGGCCGACCTGGCCCGCCTCGAAACCATGCGGCGGTTGACCGCCGAGGGCGTCAGCCCGGCCGAGGCGGCCCGGTGGGCCCGGCAGACGCCGGACCGTACCCTTCTGGACGCCGCCACCCGGGGCCGGATCCGACCGGCGAGCCGCGACGGGGGCGGCGCCATAGGGGTGGGCCGTGCCGGCCCGGCGGCCCGGGGCCTGGCCCGCGCCGCCATGCGCCTGGACGCAGCGGCGATCAACGAGACGATCGCGCACACGATCGCCGCCAGCGGGATCATCACCACCTGGGAGACCCTGCTGCGGCCCGTGCTCGCCGGCATCGGTGAGCGGCACGTCGCCACCTCCGGCCTCATTGAGGTGGAACACCTGGTCTCCCGGTGCGTGTCGGAGGCGTTCGCCGCGGCCAGCCGGGCCAACCCGCCCGCCGGGCCGGCCCGGATCCTGCTCTCCTGCGCCGACGAGGAGCAGCACACCCTCCCCCTGGAAGCACTGGCCGCCGCGCTCGCCGAGGCCGGGGTGGGCTACCGGATGCTGGGCGCCCGGGTGCCGGTGGCCGCCCTCGTCGAGGCGGTCAACCGGACCGGACCGGCCGCCGTGGTGCTCTGGTCGCATACCCGGTCCACCGCCGACCCGGCCCAGCTCAGCGCGCTGCTCGCCGCACCCCGCCGCCCGCTGCTGATCCTCGCCGCCGGCCCGGGCTGGCGGGCCGACGGGTTACCCGCCGGCGTGGTCCGCCCGGTCGACCTGGCCGAAGCGGTCTCGCTGGCGATGGCGGTGCGCGACTCGCTGGACCAGTCGCGGGAGGCCTGACCGACCTGTCGGCTCCCTGGTCGCTTCCACTACCGTCGGAGTGGTCCGCCCACCCCGACCCTCCGGGAGCGAACAGATGCAAGCCCGCGCCGCCCTGGCGTCCGTCCTCGCCGTGGTGCTGGTCTTGTCCGGTTGCGCTCAGCCAGACACTGCCATCCACGTCGCCGGGCCACCGCAGCCCGTCGAGTCGTCCGCCGTACCCACGCCGAAGCCCACCCCTTCGCCGAGCGCCACCCACGCCAAGCCCACCAAGCCGCCGCTGCGACCGCTGCCGGCGAAGCTCCCGGCCGGGCTGCGGCGCAACACCGGCGTACGACCCGTGGCGCTGACCTTCGACGACGGTCCCAGCCCGGCCTGGACACCGAAGGTGCTCAACCAACTGAAGGCGGCCCACGTGACGGCCACCTTCTGCGTGGTGGGCCAGGAAGCCCAGCGACACCCGGAGCTGATCCGACGGATCGTCCGGGAGGGCCACCAACTGTGCAACCACAGTTGGCGACACGACCTCGACCTCGCCCGCCGGCCGGTCGCCGACATCAAGGCCGACCTGGCCCGCACCAACAAGGCCATCCAGACGGCCGCCCCGGGCACACCGGTGCCCTTCTACCGCCAGCCCGGCGGCCGGTGGACGCCGGAAGTCCTCACCGTGGCCAAGGAGCTCGGCATGCGTCCGCTGCACTGGGCCGTCGACCCGCAGGACTGGGACAAGCCGACCGCCGCCACGATCGCCAAGCGGGTCCACAACGCGGCACGTCCCGGCTCCATCGTGCTGCTGCACGACGGGGGCGGAAACCGGGCCGCGACGCTCGCCGCCTGCCCCCACCTGATCGCCGACCTGAAGCACCGCTTCGGCATCGCCCGACTCCGAGTGGATGGGCCCTGACCTGCGGTTATGCGCTCCACGACGGCCCCGGCCATACCGGTTTTGTCGACCGGCCAGGCATCACGTATGCTTTCCAAGCCTCCGGCGGGGCCGGATGGGAGCAAGTCCGCTTGAAGTTGCGAATGTGCAATGATGGCGGGGCCGCCCTCATCGTCTAGCGGCCCAGGACGCCGCCCTTTCAAGGCGGTAGCACGGGTTCGAATCCCGTTGGGGGCACGACCGGCGCAAGTCGGAGCAACACAAGCTAGGTCCTGTGGAGCAGTTGGAGTGCTCGCCGCCCTGTCAAGGCGGAGGTCGCGGGTTCAAGTCCCGTCAGGACCGCAGCGCTGACGCCGCGCATCGCGCGGCGTTCTGCGTATCGGAGCGTGTGATCCTGTGAGCAGTTCAATCTGCTGACGGGTAGCATGAGCCGAGCAACGCGGCCAGGTAGCTCAGTTGGTACGAGCGTCCGACTGAAAATCGGAAGGTCGGCGGTTCGACCCCGCCCCTGGCCACATAGCCTTTCGCCGGGCTACAGAGGTCCCCACCAGCGAATACGCAGGTGGGGATCTTGCTTTTTGTGCCCTGAGCGCCCTGCCTACCCCTTGATCGACTCGCTTTCGGCGAAGTCGGGGTATCGCAGCGACCGGGATACCGCGATATCGCCGAAGTCGAGTCGATCAACCGGGTCGGACGCGCTGGGCGGTGGTCACTGGTCGCCGCGGCCCTGTTGGCGGTGCTGGGCAATCCCGCCCTGGATCGCCTCCCACACGCTGCGCCCGGCCTGACGGATACTCTCGCTCGCCTGCTCGGCGAGCTGCGCCGCGCTCTGTGCCGCCGCCTGCGCCCCGCCCGCGACACCAGCGCCAGCCGGCCCGCCGCGCTGGTCACTGCCCTGCTGACCACCGGCCTGCCGTCCACCGCCGTGCTGGCCCGCACCCGGCTGGTCACCGCCCTGCTGGCCACCGCCGCGCTGACCGGCACCCGGCTGGCCGCCTCCCTGCTGGCCGGCACCCTGTCCGCCGCCCTGCTGGCCGGCACCCTGTCCGCCGCCCTGCTGGCCACCGCCGTGCTGACCGGCACCCTGTCCGCCGCCGCGCTGGCCGGCACCCTGCTGGCCGCCGCCCTGCTGGCCCGCACCCTGCTGGCCGGCACCCTGCTGGCCGCCGCCACCTTGCTGGCCGCCGCCCTGGGCACCACCACCGGTCGGCCCGCTACCAGAAGGACCGCCGCCGGCGTGGCCGCCCTCAGCCCGACCACCCTGGCCGTCCGCGCCGCGCCCCGCCGGGCCACCACCAGCCCGACCAGTCCCAGCCGGACCACCACCGCCTTGGTCGCCCCCGGACGGACCGCCACCGCCCGGACCACCCTCGGGCTGTCCCCTGTCACCTCGGTCGCCGGCGGGAGGGCCGGACGGGCCCGGAGCGGGGGTCGAGACGGACGGACCGGCCGACGGACTCACCGGGCGGACCGGGCGTGCCCGCGTCGGTTCGCCGACCCCGCCGGGTACACCCGCCTGTCGGGCCAGTTCGTCGCGGACGTTGCCGTGCTGCGCGCGGGCAGTGATCTCGGCGGCGCCGGCCGCCACCTGCTGGGTACTCCGGTTGACGTCGTCGAGCGCGCCGCCGCCCGCCCGGGAGAGGGATTCGATGACCTGGGGGTTGTTGTCGATGGTGTCGAGCGCGCGGCCCAGGAGTGCCACCAACTGCTCCAGTCGTACCCGAAGCTGAGCCTCGGCCTGCACCCCGTCGATGTCCAGTTCGACGCCGCGCAGGTGGACCCGTACGCCGGCGTCGAGTTGGAGCAGGTTGGCCAGCCGGGCGCGCAGCGAGAGGTCGGCGTCCAGCCCGTCCACGGCCAGCCGGATCGAGTCGACCGAGACCTTCGGAATGTCGAGCAGGACGTCCGGGTCTCCGACGTCGGCGTCCCGGTCCGGCCTTCGTTGCTGCGCGTTCTCGCTCATGCTCTCCCGCTCCGCCCGTCGCGCCGACCCGGTCGTTCGGGCCGTCCGGCGCGGTTACCCGCTTTCCGGCGGGGCATCCCGTCCGTGACGGCTCGGCAACCCACTGTCTGGAACAGGGCACCGCGCGAAGCTGCACACCCGGGCATCAGCCGGTATGGTCCGGGCCTATGGGACAGGGGATGGCTGATCCGGCCGACATCCGGCAGGACCTGGAGCGGTTCTCCTTACGGTGCAGCCTCCTCGTCCCCGGTTCCGCCGAGCGGGCGTTCGCCGTGTTCACCGACGAGCTGACCGAGTGGTGGGTCACCGAGTACACCTGGTCCGGGCCGGAGGCTCTCGCCGAGCTGGGGATGGAGCCGCGGGCCGGCGGCATGCTCTACGAGATCGGCCCGTACGGCTTCCGTGCCGACTGGGGTCGGGTGCTCACCTGGGATCCGCCGCGACGGCTGGTCTTCGCCTGGCAACTCGGGCCGGACCGGGTACCGGTGCCGGACCCGGCGAAGGCGAGCGAGGTCGAGGTCCTGTTCCTGGCCGACGGGCCGGAGCGGACCCGGGTGGAGCTGGAGCACCGGCACTTCGACCGGCACGGTGAGGCGGCCGAGGGCTATCGCAAGGCGCTCACGGCGGGCTGGCACGAGTTGCTGACCCGCTATCTCGCTGCGGTGTCCCGCGGCCAGCAGACCGCCTGACCAGTCAGCGGCCGAGTTCTCGGCCGACCCGGCCGGTGTCGAGATTCCGGCCGCCCAGGTGCGCGCGACTGCCCGCCTCGGCGCCGGAGCTGAAGCCCGTGCCGCCGAGCCGACGGGCCGGGGCGGTACGCAGTCGCGGGTACTCCTCGGTGAGCCGCCGCTGCACCCGGTCGGAGCGGTCGGCCAGGACCAACGCCATCGACGGGGCACCCGACTCACTGGCCGCCGCCGACTCGGCCGCCCAGAGTCGCCCACCGATCACCTCCGCGAAGCCGGCGAGCCAGGACCGCCGGAAGGCGGCCGGATGGTCGTCCGCCGGCACCGCCGTGGCCGCGAGGCCGTGTGCGGCCTGCACGAGCAGTGAGGTGAAGAGTAGGTCCACGCGTTCGAGGTCGCTGGCGAAGCCGAACAGGTGGGCGACGAACCCGTTGCCCTGCTTGCGCCGGACGCAGCGGCAGCGCAGTGGCTCGGCGACCGCCGCGAGCAGGCCGACCTTGTCCCGCGCGTACGGGGCGACGATGTCGAGCACGCGGTCGCCGACCGGGTCGGTGGTCGGGTCGCGGACCGCGAGCAGCGCCCGGTCGACGCCGTAGCGGGCGATCAGCTCGGTCGCCTTGGCGGTGAACGCCGCCGACTCGGCGGGCGTGCAGGCCGGGTCCTCGGCCTGGGCGAGCAGCTTGCGCACCTTGCTGAGCATGGCCTCGGACATGCCCCAGAGCTATCACACCCGACCGACGATCCGGGATCACGCCGCTATTGATCGATCAGTATCATCGTCACGGTCAGCTCGTCCGTCCAATACGGACAGTTAGTTAACTGTTTCTGGAGGCCGCCTGCATGTCATCCCCGACCGCTCGCCTGCTCGCCGTCGCCACCGCCGCCGCGCTGCTCGCCACCGGCGCAGCCGCCCAGGCCGCCACGGCCACCCCGGGCACCGGCTCCACCGACTTCACCTCGGGGCCGAACCTCTTCGCCCCGCTCGCCACCTGCTACGGCGGCGCGGTCCGCTCGTTCTTCCAGACGGGCGGGTACGGCGGCCAGGCCGGTCCGTACCGCACCACGAGCCGGTGCCGCGACATCAACGTCCGCAACACCAGCGCGTACGCCACCGAAGCCTGCGTGATCTTCATCGACAAGACCGGCAACTGCAACTACTGGACCTACCTCCCGGCCAACTCCGGCTGGACCACCGTCGCGACCAACGTCCGGGACGGGGTCAACTTCCGGGTCCGCTTCGAGAACCTGCGCTACGAGTACGAGCCGCTGGTGGCGTACCACGCCTTCTGAACGGTCCCGGGGACGCGGCGCCCGACGCGGGTGCCGCGTTCACTCGGCGCGGCTGCGCAGGGTGGCGATCGTCGAACCGGCCAGCGTGCGCAGGCAGTCGGCGAGCAGCCCGTCGGCCGCCGCCGCGCCGAACAGGGCCTCGCCGGTCGGTACGTCCCGGTTGGCGTAGGCGCTCACGAAGCGGGCCACCCAGCGGGTGTCGTAGTCCGCCTGCTCGATGCCCGGGAAGTCCAGCGCACATCCGGTGCTCGTCGGCGCGTCACCGACCATCGTCGCGGCCAGGCACCAGGCGACCCCGTACGCCCCGGACAGGCCGTCCCGGTCGACGACGGCGTCGAACGCACCCGTCACGGCGTCGGAGTCCCCGGCCAGCGCCGAACGGAGTACGGCGGTCGCGTCGTCGAACGTCTGCTGTGGTAGGTCCGTCACCCAGCGCACAGTAGGAGGAGGGGTCAAGCCCTCGCACTTCCGTCACTCTGCGTATTCAACGTGAGCTACCTACGCATTGCGCCACCTCCACGGCACCGCGACCGGCCCCGGCACGCTAATGTGCGCAGCGGACCTTCGCCGGAGGAAGGACGACCATGCTCGTATCACGCCGCTCGCGGGTGGCCACACTGGCCGCCTGCGCGACGATCCTGCTCGCCACGAGCGCTTGCGGGGATGACAAGGCCGAGGAGGGGAGCGCCCAACAGGTGCGCCTCTACGGCACGGACGGCAACATGCTGAACTCCTACCCAGCGGAGTTGAAGGAGCGTGCCGACCTCGTCGACGGAATGAAGGGGACCACGCCGCTCACACCGCTGCCCGATGACTTCAAGAGCCGGCTACGGTCCGTCAATCCGGCGCTGACGGACTACCTCTACTCGGCCGAGACGTACGACGCGGTGGTCATCGGTGTGCTCGCCGCGCAACTGGCCGGCAGCACCGACCCGGCCGCCATCGCCAAGCAGATCGTCGGCGTGACCAACAACGGTCAGCGCTGCGAGGACCCGGCCAGCTGTCTCACGCTGGCCCGGGCCGGGCAGGACATCGAGTACCGCAGCGTCTCGCTGACCCGCGCCGGCTTCACCGACAAGGGCGAGCCGGCCACCGCGAGCTACGCCACGCTGACCTTCGACGGCCAGCAGCTCAACGACGGCAAGACCGAGTTCGTCGGCGCGGGCGCCGAGTCGGCGGCGAGCACCAAGACCCCGCCGAAGGGCAAGAAGCCACGCCCCGGTGACGCCGACGACCAGAAGCCGCTGATCGTGGGCGGTCTGCTGCCGAAGACCGGTGACCTGGCGATCGCGTACCCGCCGATGGCGGCCGGCGCGGCACTGGCCATCCGGGAGATCAACGCCGCCGGCGGCGTGCTGGGCAAGCCGGTGACGTGGAAGGACGGCGACGACGGCACCAGCCCGGCGGTGGCCAAGGCGACCGTCGCCAAGCACGTGGCGGACGGGGTCAGCATCATCATCGGCGCGGGCGCCTCGGGCATCTCCCGGGAGGTGCTGCCGGACGTGGTCAAGGCCGGAAAGATCCTCTTCTCGCCGTCGAACACCGACGCCAGCCTGACCGACGTCGAGGACAAGGGCCTCTACTTCCGTACCGCCCCGCCGGACAGCCTCCAGGGCCGGGCACTGGCCGACGTGGTCCTCCGCGACGGGTCGCAGAAGATCGTCATCGTCGCCCGCAAGGACTCCTACGGTGAGGGTCTGCAGGCCACCGTCCGGGACGAGCTGGAGAAGGCCGGCATCCCCGGTGACCGGCTCAAGCTGCTCACGTACGACCCGCCGGCCGACGCCAAGGCGGCGCCGGTGGACTTCTCCGGCGGTGCGAAGGAGATCAAGGAGTTCGGCGCCGACGCCGTGCTGATCATCGGCTTCGGTGAGTCGGCCCAGGTGATCCGGGCGCTCGCCGACTCCGGGGTGCAGATCCGGCACTGAGCGTCATCCGCGGACCTCGACGGCCGCACCGGCTCCGCAGCCGGTGCGGCCGTTTCCGTCGCCGCGTCAGCGGGCCCGGCGGCGGTCCAGGAACTCGGTCATCCGGCGGTGCTTCTCCTCGTCCTCGAAGAGCACCGCCTGGCTCACCAGGTCGAGCTGCGGGTGCGCGGCGGCCGGCGCGTCGACGGCCAGCTTGGTGAGCCGCAATGCCAGGGGCGAGGCCTGGGCCATCTCGTCCAGCAGCCCGTGCGCCGTCGTCAGCAGCTCGCCGGGCTCGTCCACCACCCGGTTCACCAGGCCGATCCGCAGGGCCTCCGCGGCGTCCACCCGACGGCCGGTGAACAGCAACTCCTTGGCCCGCCCCTCGCCGACGAGGGCCGGCAGCCGGTGGGTCGCGCCGGCGCCGGCCAGGATGCCCAACCGCACCTCCGGCTGACCGAAGACCGCCCGGGCCGTGCACACCCGAAGATCGCAGGCGTACGCCAGTTCCGCGCCGCCGCCCAGCGCCGGCCCGTCGACGGCGGCCACGCTCGGCATGGGCAGTGCCCTGATCCGCGCGAAGGCCGCCGAGTTGATCGCGGCCAGGGCGTCCGTGCGGCCCCGCTCGCGGAGCTGACCGATATCGGCGCCGCCGGCGAAGATGCCCTCCGCACCGCCGGTCAGGAGCAGCAGCCGGGGGCGGGCCTCCAGCTCGGCGCAGACCTCGTGCAGTTCGCCGATCAGGTCGGCGTCGATGGCGTTGCGCTTCTCCGGCCGGGCCAGCGTCACCACGAGCCGGTCCGACCGCTCCTCGATCCGCAGACCACTCATTGCTTGACACCGCCTTCCCAGCGGTAGAAGCCGTGCCCGGACTTCTTGCCCAGCCGCCCGGCGGCCACCATCTCCACCAGCAGCTCCGGTGGCGCGAAGCGTTCCCCGTACGCGGCCTGGAGGGTACGGGCGATGTCGAGGCGCACGTCCAGGCCGACCAGGTCGGTCAGTTCCAGGGGCCCGATGGGATGCCGGTAGCCGAGCACCATCGCCTTGTCGATGTCGGCCGGGCTGGCCACCTCGTCGGCGACCATCCGGATCGCCTCCAGCCCGAGGGTGACCCCGAGGCGGGAGGTCGCGAAGCCGGGCATGTCGCGTACGACGACGGGGTCCTTGCCCAACCGACCGGCGAGCGCGACGGCCGCGGTGGTGGTCTCCTCGGCGGTGGCCGGGCCGACCACGATCTCCAGCAGGGGCATCGCCCAGACGGGGTTGAAGAAGTGCAGGCCGAGGAAGCGCTCCGGGGCGGCCAGCCCGGCGGCCAGCTCGCCGATGGCGATGCTTGACGTGTTGCTGCCGAGCAGGGCCGGCTCCAGGGCGGCGGCGTCGCGCAGCACCGCCCGCTTCAGGTCCAGCCGCTCCGGCACCGCCTCGACGACCACCTGCGGCGCGGCGGCGACCTCGGCGAGACTCGGCCGCAGGATCACCCGCTCCCGGTTCGCGGCGGCCTGGTCGGCGGTCAGCTTGCCGCGCTGCACCGCGCGCTCCCACAGGTCGGCGAGCCGGGTCAGCGCGGTCGCTCCCCGGTCCGCGTCCACCTCGACCAGTTCGACGGCGTGGCCGGCGCCGGCCGCCACGTACGCGATGCCGAGCCCCATCGTGCCCGCACCGACGACCACGAAACGATCGTTCATCACGCCTCCCTGTCCGCCCCGGCGACGCGCGGGATCTCCGCCACGCCAGCCACGCTCACTCATGGTGCGACCCTAGACAGCGCCCGAGCCGGCCGATGCGTGGGGGAGCGCGGGATCGGGTACGTACGGCCCGTCAACCAAAGGGAAGGACCGCATCGAGATGAGCCAACCGGAGAGCGTCACCACCGACTCCGAGACCGTGGAGACCCGGGGCGACGAGCGGGTCGACCTGCTGCGCGCCGACACCAACAACGACGGCAAGACCGACGTGTGGGTGGTGGACACCGACGGCGACGGCAAGGCCGACCTGTTCCAGTTCGACACCGATGGTGACGGCAAGGTGGACATCACCATGGTCGACATCGACGAGGACGGCACCCCCGACGAGGTCGTCGATGGCGACGGCGGCCTTCCGCCCGAGCCGCTGCCCCCGACCGTTCAGGTCTGAGCCGTACGACGGCTCCTGCACCCGACGCGGCGCAGGAGCCGTCGCTCAGCCGGCGAGCCGCAGGGTGGCCAGGTAGTAGGGGGCGTCCCGGTCGTCCACATCGGTCAACCGCCACCCGCTGCCGTGCACCAGCTCGGCGAACTCGTCCGGCGAGCAGACAAGGTAGTCGAACCATTCGGTGCCCAGTTCCCGGTAGCGCAGCCGGAGCCGGAGCTGGCCACCGAACCGCCCCAGCCGCCGGTTGCGCTCGTGGTAGCCGGTGTGCACCGGGTCGCGGGTGCCGTACGGGTTGGTGCCGTGCGCGATGATCTGGGCACCCGGTCGGGCCAGCGCGGCGAGTGCGGCGAGGAACACCGGAGCCCGCTCGCGCCCCTCGAACAGCCCGAGGTTGTTACCGAGCAGCAGGAACGTGTCGTACCGCCGGCCGTCGGCCACGTGCGTGTCCACCGTGCCGTGCACCAGCCGTCGTACGCCCCGACGCCGGCTCACGTCCAACGCGCCCGCCGAGGTGTCGAGCCCGGTGACGGGTACGCCCCGCTCCTGGAGCAGCAGCGCGATCCGGCCCGCCCCGGTACCGACGTCCAGCGTCTCGCCCCGGGCCCGGTCGACGGCCCGGTGGTCGTACGGCTGCCAGTCGGCCGGCCCGTCGAGGTAGTGCGCCGCCAGAGCGCCGTTGATCAGGCCGTCGTCCCGTTCGATGATCTCGATGACCGGCCGGGGCAGCCGACCGCCGACCATCGGCCGGGGGCCGACCCCGGTCGCCACGGCGAGCGCGTCCCGCAGCAGCTCGCCGACCACGTCACCGATTGCAGGCTCGCCCGTCACGCTGTTCACGCTATCTGGCCGCTCAGCGGCCCGCAGCGGCCTATCCTGTCGGCGTGACCACGCTGGACCGGCTGTCGGCCGAGAAGTACCTCCTGCTCACGACCTTCCGTAAGGACGGCCGGGCGGTGCCGACCCCGGTGTGGGCGGTCCGCGACGGGGACGCGTTGGCGGTGTGGACCCGGGCCGACTCGGGAAAGGTCAAGCGGATCCGCCACAACGGCGAGGTGACCGTGGCGCCGTGCGATGTGCGGGGTCGGCCGCACGGTGCGGAGGTGCCCGCCCACGCGACCTTCTACGGCGGCCGCGACACGGGCCGGGTCCGCGACCTGCTCAAGCACAAGTACCGCCTGATCGGTCGACTGAGCCTGCTGGGCAGCCGGTTGCGGCGCGGCGAGGGGGGCACGATCGGCATCCGGGTGACGTTGACCGGCCCCGACGACGCGGACTGACGCGCGGAAACCGAGGGCGGCGCGGAGCAGACAGGAAAAGGGGCGGTGGATCGAGATCCACCGCCCCTTTTCGGAAAGCTCTATCGGTCAGTCGCCCTGCCGCTGCTGCGGGATCTGGCCCTGTAGCAGCGCCCTGACCTCCGACTCGCGGTATCGACGGTGGCCACCCAGGGTGCGGATGGCGCTGAGCTTGCCGGCCTTCGCCCACCGGGTCACCGTCTTCGGGTCGACACGGAACATCGACGCCACCTCGGCCGGTGTGAGCAGCGGCTCTGGTTCGTGCGTTCGCGATGCCATCGGTCACTCCTCCACATGTATAGACATCGGCCGGGGTCCCGCCGGCCGACGCGTCTCCCATGGTCCGGCTAGTCCCCGATGTCCGACATGGGCCGAACGGATGAAGGTCCCTAGACGGACGGATGAACCATGCCCGATTTTTACGACTTTTACACGGCAGAAAGTACCTTATTCGGACTCATGATCACGGTTCGTGATGCGTCAACTACGAGACACCCTCGCCTTGGGAGCGCTCCTAGGGGCGATTTGCCTTAGTTGCACCGCTCCAGCAGCTGCACGGCGCGCCAGCGGGCCACCAACTTGTCGTACGCGGCCGACGCCTCGTCCGCCTCCCCCCGGGACAGGCCGGCGAGGCCACCGGCGACCAGCTCCGGCGAGTCGTCCGCGGCGAGGGTCTCGTCGGAGAGCAGGTCGACCAGGCCGCCGTAGTCCAGCTCCACCACCGAGCGCGGATGGAACTCCTCCAACCAGCGGGCCGCCTCCTGGACCGCCTCGGTGATCGGCGCCTCGCCCACCGACTTGCGCAGCACCGACAACGCCCGGGACGAGCGCCGACGGGCCTTGGAGATCTCCGTCCGGTAGCGCAGCGCCCGCCGGCCGGGCTGGGTGACGTGGTCCCGCTCCGCCGGGTCGAAGAGCACGAACCACCGCAGGGGTACGCCCCAGGTGGCGATCTGCTCGTGTACCCGGGGCACCCCGTGCTCCAACACCCGCGCGCCGCTGCGCCAGTCGTCGACGACCGCCCGGGCCTGCCCGGCGAGCACCGGCGGCACGAAGGCGTCGGCGAGCACCGGGGGCACCCCGTCCCGGGCGTTGAGCGCCGCCTCAGCGACCCGGATGCGCAGGTTCCAGGGGCAGACCAGCAGGCTCTCGTCCGTCTCCAGGACGTACGCCTCCTCGGGCAGGTCGGGCAGCCGGGTCCAGCCCGCGCCCAGCGCCTCGATCACCGCCGTCCGTTGCCGGCCGGGTCCCTCGACCGGGGCGACCGCCCGCCCCTCCGAGACGTAGCGACGCCAGTAACTCTGCCGGTCCCGGTCGAAGGCGGTCAGCGGCTCGTACACGCGCAGGTAAGAAGCGAAGAGCGACGGCACCGCGCGATCCTCCCACGAACCGCATCCCCGCGCGGCCAGCGGCCGGACCGTGCGCGCCGCACCGTGGGACGGCGGCGGCGCGTCGGGCACCCACAGGGCGGCCGATACTAGGCTCGATCACACCGGCAGCATCCCCGCCGGGGTCCACCAGGTCCGCGTCCCACAAGGAACGCACACCACCGTAGGAGCCAGTCATGGGCGTATTCGCGAGCACCGACGACCCGGTATCAACCGGCCACGAGCAGGTCGTCTTCTGCCAGGACAAGCAGAGCGGCCTGAAGGCGATCATCGGGATCTACTCCACCGCGCTGGGGCCCGCGCTCGGCGGCACCCGCTTCTACCCGTACGACAGCGAGGAAGACGCCCTCGCCGACGTGCTCGACCTGTCCCGGGGGATGGCGTACAAGAACGCGCTCGCCGGCCTGGACCTGGGCGGCGGCAAGGCCGTCATCTGGGGTGACCCGGAGCAGATCAAGAGCGAGGCGCTGCTGCGCGCGTACGGCCGGTTCGTGGAGTCGCTGGCGGGCCGCTACTACACCGCCTGCGACGTCGGCACCTACGTACCCGACATGGACGTCATCGCCCGCGAGACCCGCTACGTGACGGGCCGCAGCGTGGAGCACGGGGGTGCCGGCGACTCGTCGATCCTGACCGCCTGGGGCGTCTTCCAGGGCATGCGGGCGGCCGCCGAGCACGTCTGGGGCACGCCGAGCCTGAGCGGCCGCCGGGTGGGCGTCGCGGGCCTGGGCAAGGTCGGCAAGTACCTGACCGGGCACCTGCTGGACGACGGCGCCGAGGTGGTCGCCACCGACGTCAACCCGAAGGCCCTGGCCTGGGTACGCACCAACCACCCGCAGGTCACCCTGGTGGACGACGCCAGCGCGCTGACCGCGGCGGACATCGACGTGTACGCCCCCTGCGCGCTGGGCGGCGCGCTGAACGACGACACCGTTCCGGCACTGCGCGCCAAGGTGGTGGCCGGCGCGGCGAACAACCAGCTCGCGCACCCCGGGATCGAGAAGCTGCTGGCCGACCGGGGCATCCTCTACGCGCCGGACTACGTGGTCAACGCCGGCGGCGTGATCCAGGTGGCCGACGAGATCGAGGGCTTCAACTTCGACCGGGCGAAGCTGCGGGCCACCCGGATCTACGACACCACCCGGGAGATCCTGCGCCTGGCGGACGCGGAGGGCGTGCCGCCCGCGGTCGCCGCGGACCGGCTGGCCGAGCGGCGGATGGCCGAGGTCGGCCGGCTGCGCACGATCCACCTGCGCTGACCCACCCCGGAGGCGGATCGACCGGGATCCGCCTCCGGGCCTCCCGTACCGGCGTGACTCGGTAAGCTGAGCCCCGGGTCACGTTTGGCGTGTTTTGCCCGGTGTCACGGGTGCTCTCCGTTCCGCTCCTTACCAGGTACACTGGGTGACGGCCGGATCGCCGCGACGCGCAGAGCCGGCTGACGGTAACCCGAGGTGCCGAACGATGGCATCCCCATGTACCGTAAGAGCCACGAGAGATGCCTGACGTCATCGGGGCCCGCCTTCGGGCTGCCCCGCATTCTGTGCGAGGGGGTCGAGCCATGGGGCGCGGCCGTGCTAAGGCCAAGCAGACGAAGGTGGCCCGGGAGTTGAAGTACCACTCCCCGAACACCGACCTCACCGCCTTGCAGCGCGAACTGGCGGGTGCTGGTAAGTCTGAGCACCACTTCGACGACGACTCAAAAGAGTTCGTCGACGACGATGATGAGAATCACGCGGACGACGACCCGGATCCCTGGGTCCGTCCGACCCGCTGACCTCTCGACGCAGCTGAGCACGCGGTAACCCCCGCGTGCTCACGCATGTGTCCTTCGGGAGCGAGATCGGTGCCGATCATCAGGGGCCTGCCCTGGCCGGGGACAACCCCGACCGACCGACAGGCCCCTGATCACGGCCGCCCTAGCGCGGCCGGTTGTTCCAGTTGTAGAAGGTCGGGATGTTCTCGAAGTGGTTCCAGGCGCAGACGGCACTGACGCCGTCGCCGCCCGGCACCTCGGCCCGCAGCCGCCGCGCGTCCGCGGCCTCCTGCAACAGCGCGACAAGCCCGGGGGCGGCCTCCCGCACGCGTTCGGTGACGTCGTCCGGGGCATCGTCCGCTTCGCGCTCAGGCCGCCGGTGACTGGTGGTCTCGGGCATGCTCCAACACTCCCTCCAATAGGCGGATCTTGCTGTTGCGGCAGTGCTCGGTCTCCGTACCGTCAAAACGCCCCAGCTCGAAGTAACGGTTGGCGGCGTGGCCGCCACCACAGAAGCCGAAGTACGGGCATGACGCCCGACACGCTTCCACGCCGGTCAGGAACTCGCCGACCCACGGAGTCGACGTGGCACCGGCCAGGATCCGGGCCAGCGGGGTCGTCAGCACGTTCCCACTGCTGAAGTCGTCGTAGTGCGGGTCGGTGAAGCCGGCCAACTCCGGGGAGAGCACCGTCACCGACCCGTCGTGCCCAATGGTCGGTATCGGATCCAACCGGCGGGGCAACACACCGTCCGCCGTGCCGTCGAGGACCGCCGCCGCGTACCGCAACGACCACTCGACCTCCCGGAGATGGATCCGGGGGGCCCGCCGCCAGGCCGTCACCAACTCGGCCCAGAACGTGGTCACCGCCGCCGGGTCGTGGCTGTTGTCACGGGTGTTGACGCCCTCGGTCTCCTCGATGTTGATGCCCAGCACATCGCAGCCCAGGTCGAGGAAGTAGTCGTACAGCTCCGCGGCGAGCCCCGGCGCCGGCCGGGACACCACGGCCAGCGCGGAAAAGGGCAGGTCGTGCCGACGCAGCGCGGCCACACCGCGCAGGATCCGGTCGTACGCCGGCTGACCGCCCCGGTTGACCCGGTCCCCGTTGCGTTCGCGCGGCCCGTCCACACTCACGCTCACCCGCATCTCGTGCCGGGCGAAGAACTCGCACCACTCGTCGTCGATCAGCGTGGCGTTCGTCTGCACATGGTGTTCGACCTCGGGGCCGAAGGGCGCGATCAGGGCGGCCAGGTGGTCCCGACCGGCAGCCAGCGGCTCGCCGCCGTGCCACACCACGGAGAAACGCCCGGCGGCCGCCCAGGGGTTGACCGCCGCCGCCACCGCCTCGGCCACCGGCACCGACATCCGCCGGTCGACGGCCCGGAACGGCAGGTAGCAGTACGCGCAGTCGAGGTTGCACAGGGTGGTGGGCTGCATGACGACGTACGACGGGACCGCGGCCAGTCCGCGCATCCCGCTGAACATCGGTTCTCCAGCAGCCATCACCCTCCTCCGCCCAGCCCGAGCCTTTCAGGCTAGGCGGCGCTGGCCACTCGGGTGAAGCCCTGATCAGGTACCCGTACGGTCACCGGAGCGTGATCATCCCCGGGTGTGCTGACCCACCATCTGCACGTTGCCGGTGCCCTCGATGATCTCGCCCGCCTGCCAGGCCTCGACCCCACGGCCGGTGAGCGTGGCCAGGGCGCGGTCGGCGTCCTCGGCGGAGACGATCGCGAACATGCCGACGCCCATGTTGAACGTCGACTCCATGTCCTGGTCGTCGATCCGACCCTTGGACTGGATCAGGTCGAAGATGGGCTGCGGCTTCCAGGTGGACCGGTTGACCACCGCGTCGACGTGCTCGGGGAGGACCCGCACCAGGTTGCCCGGGATGCCGCCGCCGGTGATGTGCGACAGCGCCCGCACCTCGGCCTCCTCGATCAGCTTGAGGCAGTCCTTGGCGTAGATCTTGGTGGGAGTCAGCAGCTCCTCACCGAGGGTCCGCTGCCGGCCGAAGTCGTCGATCACGATGTCCAGCCGCATCCGGGCGGCACCGAGCAGCACGTGCCGGACCAGGGAGTAGCCGTTGGAGTGCAGTCCGGAGGAGCGCATGGCGATGACCACGTCACCCACCTCGACGCGCTCCGGGCTGAGGATGTCGGCCTCCTCGACCACACCGACGCCGGTCGCGGAGATGTCGTACTCGTCCGGGCGCAGCACACCGGGGTGCTCGGCGGTCTCCCCGCCCAGCAGCGCGCAGCCGGCGTACCGGCAGCCGTCGGCGATGCCCGCGCCGATCTCGGCGACCTTGTCCGGCACGACCTCGCCGGTGGCGATGTAATCGAGCAGGAACAGCGGCTCGGCACCGCAGGCCACCAGGTCGTCGACGACCATCGCGACCAGGTCGATGCCGACCGTGTCGTGGATGTCCATCTGCTGGGCGATGACCAGCTTGGTGCCCACACCGTCGGTCGAGGACGCCAGGATCGGGTTCTTGTACTTCTTCGTGTCCAGCCGGAACAGGCCGGCGAAGCCGCCGAGGTCGCCCAGCACCTCGGGGCGGCGGGTCTCGCGCACCTTCGACTTCAGCAGCTCGACCGCGCGGTCGCCCGCGTCGATGGAGACCCCGGCGTCGGCGTACGAGACGGAGCGCTTGCCCCGCTGGCGGCCGGCACCACCCGTCCACGGCTGGTGGTCGCTACCAGCGCCGTTCGGGCTGCTTCCTGCGCCGCTGCGCTCGGACACGTGCGTCACGGTTCTCCCCTTTTGTGGTTCTCGGTGCCGCGCCGGCGGTGGCCGGGCCGCGCCGGTTGGTGCTACGGGCGGTTTGCGGTCACGCCACCCGGAGTGGCGACGAGCGAGCCGAAGCTCTCCGGAGCCTCCGGCGTCGCGTTGGCGACCCGGCGGCCCATCCCTTCGAGGACGTGCTTGCCGATCAGGTTGCCAGCCGGCAGCTCGATCGGGTACTCCCCATCGAAACACGCCCGACACAGCCGGGTCTTCGGCTGCTCGGTCGCGGCGATCAGGCCGGGAAGTGAGACGTAGCCCAGCGTGTCGGCGCCGATGGAGCGCCGGATGCCGTCGTTGTCCAGCCCGTTGGCCAGCAGCTCCGCCCGGGTGGCGAAGTCGATGCCGTAGAAGCACGGCCAGCTGACCGGCGGGGAGGAGATCCGGACGTGCACCTCGAGCGCCCCCGCCTCGCGCAACATCCGGACGATGGCCCGCTGCGTGTTGCCGCGCACGATCGAGTCGTCCACGACCACCAGCCGCTTGCCCCGGACGTTCTGGCGCAGGGGGTTGAGCTTGAGTCGGATGCCGAGCTGACGCAGGGTCTGCGACGGCTGGATGAAGGTACGCCCCACGTACGGGTTCTTCATGAGGCCCGCGCCGTAGGTGATGCCGGACGCCTCGGCGTAACCGATCGCGGCCGGCGTGCCGGACTCCGGCACCGGGATGACCAGGTCGGCCTCGACCGGGTGCTCCTTGGCCAACTGCCGGCCGATCTGCACCCGCGCGGCGTGCACGTTGCGCCCGGCGATGGTCGCGTCGGGACGGGCGATGTAGACGTACTCGAAGAGGCAGCCCTTCGGCTCGGGCGCGGCGAACCGGGTGGACCGCAAACCCTCCTCGTCGATCGCGATCAGCTCGCCGGGCTCGATCTCGCGCACCACGCTCGCGCCGACGATGTCCAGCGCGGCGGTCTCGCTCGCCACCACCCAGCCCCGCTCCAGCCGGCCGAGCACCAGCGGGCGTACGCCGTGCGGGTCGCGGGCCGCGTACAGCGTCGACTCGTCCATGAAGACGAAGCTGAACGCCCCGCGAAGCTGCGGCAGCACCTCGAGCGCGGCGGCCTCGACCGACAGGTCGGGGCGGCTGGCCAGCAGCATGGTCACCAGGGAGGTGTCGTTGGTCGAGCCGTCCGCGACCAGGCCGCGCTCGGCGACCTCCTTCTCCAACTCGGCGGTGTTGACCAGGTTGCCGTTGTGGGCCAGCGCGATGGTCGTGCCGGAATCGGTCGACCGGATGGTCGGCTGGGCATTTTCCCAGTTGGACGCGCCGGTGGTGGAGTACCGGGCGTGCCCGATCGCCAGGTGGCCGCGCAGGCTGGCCAGGGTGGGCTCGTCGAAGACCTGGGCCACCAGGCCGAGATCCTTGTAGACCACCACGCCCGAGCCGTCGCTGACCGCGATGCCCGCCGCCTCCTGGCCGCGGTGCTGTAGGGCGTAGAGGCCGAAGTAGGTCAGATTCGCGACCTCTTCGCCGGGGGCCCACACGCCGAAGACGCCGCAGGCATCCTGGGGGCCAGGTCGTTGGGGGTCAAGGTCGTGGCTCAGCCGGCCGTCGCCTCGGGGCACTACCGCTCCCTCATGCTGGTCTGGACCGGCCTGGCGGGGATCACGGGGCGGATCCACACTTCTCGGCCGGGACCACTGTCGTCGCCTGACAGTGTACGCGAGTCGGTGTCAATACAGATAGTCACGATTTCCCTGCCGAGAGTCACGATCACTCGGACATCGGCGCAGCTAGAGGGGCAGATATGCCGAGATGTCCGCCCGGATGCCACTCACCTGAACACGTCCATCGGTGACCGCGTCAGCCCACTCGATCCGGCCGGCGGCCAGCTCCAACCAGGTCTGCGGCGACATCTCGACCACGTTCGGCGGGTTTCCTCTGGTGTGTCGAGGACCGGGGACACACTGGATCGCACCGTATGGTGGGACGCGCACCTCCACCGATCGGCCGGGGGCGCGCTCCGCGAGGGCGGCCAACAAGGACCGGACCGCCTCCCGGAGTACCGGCCGTTCGGGCGTACGCCCCTCGTCGAGCGCCGACAGAGCTGCCACGACGGCGGCGGACTTACTGTGCGGAGAGGACACGACGGGACGATACGACCCACAGGTGGAGCACCTGACGCTGGCCCTGGGTCGCGCCGATCCAGTGAGACAAGGCATAGTGGCCGACGGCGTATTCGTACCGTGATGATCCCCGGCCCGGCGCCCCGCCGGCCGAGGGACGTCAGCCCGGAAGGCGGTGGACGTGTCAACACACCGACGTGCCTGGAAGCAGCGGGCCGGTGTGGTCGTAGCGCTGGTTGCCGGCGCTCTGCTCGCCGTCCCCGCCACACCGGCCATGGCCGCGGAGGTCGACGTCTCCCCCGGCTCGGTCACGGTGAACGCCGGCAGCGACGCAACGATCACCGTGCGCATCACCGGCGGTGACAATGACGAGTCGGCGAAGGTCAGCCTCTCCGGCCTGCCGTCCGGCGTCAGCTGCGCCAGCGGCTGTGGCGATGTCAAACTCTCCGGCGGCGGCCTCGGCGGCCCGAAGGGGTCGGTGCTGGTCCGGATCGCGGCCAACGACAACGCCGGCGACGCGACCACGAACATCACGGTGGCGGTCGAAGCCGCCTCGGGTCCGGACACCGCAAACGTCTCGCTGACCGTCAAGGGCAAGGCCGCACCGCCGCCTCCGCCGCAGAACCAGACGGTGAAGTCGGTCTCCGGCAAGGTGGTCGTGAAGGCGAACGGCGAGGCCGTGCCGAACGCGATCGTCATCCTGCAGGACACCGGCGGCCACCGCTACGACACGATCAGCGACGGCAGCGGCAACTTCCGGTTCAGTGGCAGCAGCCAGAACCCGATCACGCCTGGCCGGATCGACGTGGGCGCGTCGGCCAACAACATCAACGCGATCAAGAGCTTCAACGCCAGCGCCGGGCAGACCATCACCGGCCAGCGGATCAGCCTGGAGATCAAGGTCGAGGTGACGCCGAGCGCCACCCCGTCACCCACCGCCGACGCCACCCCCACCGACGAGGCGACCGAGGAGGGCACCGAGGAGCAGCCCTCCGAGGAGGCCAGCCCGGGCGCCCCGGCGAACGCCAGCAAGGAGGACGACGGCGGCGGCTTCGGCTCGTACCTGATCATCCTGCTCGGCGGCCTGCTGGTCGCGGCCGGCGTCGGTACCATCGTCCTGCTCTGGATGAAGCGCCGCGAGAACGGCGACGACGATGACGAGTCGGCGACGGCCGGCGCGGCCGGTGCCGGTGGCGCGGTGCCGGCGGCCCGTGGCGCCTTCCGTGGAGCCGACGACCAGACCCGGGTGGTCAACCGTGCCGGTGCCGGCCCCGACCCGACCATGGTCGGCGGCGCGGCGCTGAGCGAGGCGCCGACGATGATGCACCGCCCGGTCGTCGACGACGTCCCTCCGGACCCGTACGGTGCGCCGGCGCAGCCCTACGGCGCGGCGGACCAGCAAGGGTGGGGTGGCACCGGCTACGACGACGAACCCGGCCAGGGTGGCTACGGCGGCTACGGCAACGCCCCCGCCTCCGGTGGCGGCTACGGCACGGCGGCGACGCCGGACGGCGGCTACGGCGGTGGCGCGGACGCCTACGGCACCGCACCCGGCTCCGGCGCGGGCTACGGCGGCGCCACGGCCCCCGGCGGCGGCTACGGTAGCGCCCCCTCCTCGGGCGGTGGCTACGGCAGCCGGGACTACACCGCGCCGGCCGGCGCGGCCGGCTACCCGCCGGCGCCGGCCGGTGGGGCGGCCGGTGGCTACGGCGAGCGCTTCGACGAGCCGACCGGCCGGTACAACGGCGACAGCACGCAGTACCCGGCACCGGCCGACCCGTACGCCACCGGCGTGTACCAGCCGGAGCAGGGCCAGGGCTACGGCCAGCCCGATCCGACCGCCCCGTCTGGCGGCGGTCGCGGGGCGGAGTCGGGTGGCGGCTACGGCCAGCAGACCAGCGGGTACGACCAGGGCGGCTACGGCCAGGGCGGCGGCGGGTACGAGCAGGGCGGCTACGGCCAGGAGCCCCCGCAGCAACGCGGCGGCTACGACGACCGGGGCTACGACCAGGGCGGCTACGGCCAGGGCGGCGGCGGGTACGAGCAGGGCGGCTACGGCCAGGAGCCCCCGCAGCAACGCGGCGGCTACGACGACCGGGGCTACGACCAGGGCGGCTACGGCCAGCAACAGGGTGGCCGGGCCCGCCCGGACACTCCCCCGCCCACCGAGCGCGGCGGCCGCCGCCTCGACTGGCTGGACGACTGAGCACCAGACATCACCCACACCACAGTGGAACGGCCGCCCGGTTTCCCGGGCGGCCGTTCCACTGTCCCCCCGCCCCCCGTCTCAGCCCGGTTGATCATGAAGCTATTGCCC
>NZ_JBYIRN010000020.1:0-135118 GCF_057708145.1 Micromonospora sp. bgisy143 | reverse complement strand
TTCCCTGAAGGAAGTAAATCTGGTCAAGGTTGTTGAGGTCCTTGTTGTCATTGAGTGCCATCGTGACGGTGCTGCCGTCGTCGATGTCGAGGTTGTACAGGTCGCCACCGTTCACCGGACCCCGCCACGGGCCGTAGAACGGACCTGTCTCTCTGACCTGCAGCGTCGTGTAGATGGTGTCGCTGTCGTCGCGGGTGTCGTACACCCAGAGCACCTCGCCGTACGGGTGGAACTCCGACTTCGCGACGAGGGTGGAGCCCACGTACAGTTCGATCTTGATCGCCACGCCGTTCGGGTCCTTGCGGAAGAAGGTCCCGTCGAAGGAGTCGTTGAGGCGGCACCCGTCGCTCTGGGCGGTCACGGTCAGGTTGCCAGCGATGCGGTGGCAGTTGTCCGTGTCGACCTGGGCCCAGCGGACAGTGGGGTTCGGGTTGTACGCCTGGGCGCTGTTCGGGAAGACCAACACCGAGCCGACCATGGCCAGGATCGCGACGATACCGGCCATCAGGTGACGACGTGTCCTCTGCATACTTCACTTCCTTCCTCTGAGGTGACCGCGGCGACGGACTCACCCCCGGGGCCCGTCGAACGCCGCACCTCGATCTGAGCAAGGCATGAACCGGGCAACAAGCCGTCAGGCCGTACGGGACAGTCCCGAACGGCGACCGAAGCACCGCCCGGGATCGGCACCGACCAGTCAGGTCAAGGAAGCTCCGGCTTTCGGCAGGAGCTCTCAGGCTTCGGGGATGGCGCGGCGGCAGGCAACACGTCCATCGGCGTGCGGCGCTAATCCCGTTGCGACGCAGCGGACATCATCGTGATCATGGCTGCATGACCAGAACGGCTGCGGTGTCGGCGAACGGGCGAAGCTTCTGGGCCTACGACGTGAGCATCTCCTTCCTTGCCTACGAGATGCTTGTGGTGGGTCGCGAGGGTGCTCCCGGGCCGTGGTTCGACCAGCTAGCCGACTCACTCGCTGCCGTGGCGACTGTCGGCGGCAGCGCGGGCCTGAACCTGGAGCCGGTGGTCGGGGCCGATGCGGTGGAGTCGTTCGCGGCGCTCGCGTCGGAGGCAGCCGCCCGGATGGGCGCACTTCGGGCGGTGACGGAGGCGGACGCTGAGCTGCGGCGTACCGAAGGATGGCCGGTGATCTGGCGCGGCCTCCATGGCCCAGCCATGCCCACCGCCCCGATGGTGGACCTGGCGCACGCGATGGTCAAACTGCTACGGGGGACGCTGCCAGAACCGCCACCTGGCACCTGGTGGTATCTCGGACTGCCGGACGGTCCCAGCACGATCACGATGAACGGCGGATCCGACGGGTGAGCGCAACGCCGCGTGCTGCGCGGAGGCGCATCAGCTCGTCGCGCATCACACGGTGGACGACTGTTGCACCTCAATCGGCGCAGAACGCTGAGGCGACTAGCACCTGATCGGCGGCGCGCCGGTGGCCGCCTTCCGGCGGCGCGACATACGGCGAAGCCCCGACCGCTGTCGGCGGCGGGATCCGGGGCTAGCAGGCCATGTCGTGCTTCGGCAGCTGTCCGCCTATCAGGTACGCGGTGACCATGCCGGTCAGGCAGGCGTTGGCCTGGCCGCTGAGCAGAGGCACATGTGTCTGCTTGTCCATGGTGACCAGCCGTGAGCCGGTGATGGACCGGGCGGTCGCGATCGAGTTGGCCAGCGGCACCGCGGCGTCGCGCAGTGCGGCGAGGACGAGCGCCGCCGGCGCCCGGTTGCTGGCGAGCGGCGGGGTGTTGTCCTGGCTGACCGACCAGAAGGCGCAGGGGTTCAGGTTGGCGATCGACGGGCCGAAGACGGGGTGGCGGGTGCCGAGGCGGGCCAGGTCGTGGCGGTAGGTCGCCAGGTCGCGCGGCCACGCGTTGTCGCCGCAGCGGAAGGCCATGTTGACCGCGGTGTGGTTGTCCGCCGGCACGCCCGGGGTCCCGGGCAGGGGAGCTGGCCGCGGGTCGAGGGGGATCGGCGGCGGGTTGTGGGCGAGGATGGCGGCCAGGTTGGTCGCGACCACCGGCCACAGATGCTCAAAGTACGTCGCGATGACCGTCAGGGAGCCCAGTTCGCCGGTGGTCCAGGCGTGATCCCCGGCCACGATCGGCTCGATCGCCGCCTCGGCGAAAGCCTGGCTCAGGGTTTCCGCGACCTCGTCCGGCGTGGCACCGAGCTCGAACGCCGCGCTGTTGTCGGCAACGTACCGGGTGAAGGCGGCGTAGTTCTCCTCGAAGGCCGGGAGGCGCTTCAGCTCGTAGGGGCGCCAGGCGATGTCGTAGTTGACCGGGCTGTCCAGCACAAATCGGTCCACCCGGCGCGGGAAGAGCGTGCCGTACGCGACGCCGAGCATCGCCGCGTACGAGCCTCCGAGGAAGGACAGCTTCCGCTCGCCCAGGCGCGCCCGGATGACGTCCATGTCGCGGGCGGCCTGTGCGGTCGTGGCGTACGGCAGCGCCCAGCCGGCGTGCCGGGCGCAGGCGCGGGCGTATTCGTGGGCCTCTGCGGCGGTGTCCTTGAAGGGCTGATAGGTGGCGGTGCGAACCCAGTAACCGCCCGGCTCCTCCTTCGGCTGGCCGCAGGTGATCGGAGTACTGCGTTCGACGAAGCGCATGTCGAACCCGACGATGTCGTACCGGGCGAGCACCGCGGCATCGACGACGGCGGCGAGGTTCAGCGGCTCGGGGACACCGGCACCACCCGGCCCGCCGCCCGTGGTGAACAGCACACCGCGGCGAAGCGCCGGGTCGGCCGCGGGGAGCCGGGAGATCATGATGTCGATCGTTGGGCCGGCTGGCCGCGCGTGGTCGAGCGGCACCTGGACGGTGGCGCAGCGCAGACGGGTGTCAGCGACACCCGGGCAGGCCCCCCACGCGAGGGTCGCCCCGCTGGCCGCCGAGGCTGGGGCGGCGGCCATGGTCAGGCAAGCGACAACGACAGTGGCCATCGCGCGCATTCAGGTCCCCCAACCCCATCGACTCACATGTATCTACGCCGCACACGCTAGGGCGCATGTCCCCACACCGCAACGTGGCTCTTCGGCGCCGGCGACACCATCGGAACCGCCTACGGCGACGGCGACTGGGCTGGGCGGCGGCGCCTCGCTGGGCGCTGTGGCCCAAATGCGATCGCTCGGGTCGGCCCGGTGCCGCCAGAATGGCTGCGATCGCGGATGTTCCGTACGGTTCGGAGAGTGGTGGGGCGCAATGCTGTTGGGTGAGCGACGGCACCGGTGGCTGCGAGACGCTAGCGCCTCCCCGGGCCGGCTTCGCCTCGGCGAGCATTCGGACCGCCTGCTCCAAGGCGGCACGATCGATGCGGTGACGCGGTGACCGGCGAGGCGACCGTGACACGCTTGGATCTCGGGCCTGAGCGGTGGCTGACTGACGGTGTGGCACCCGCCGGGCAACCGGGGCACCTGGTGGCCGAGCTGTTGCCCGCCGGGTACGAGGTCTACCTGCGGCTGTTCCACCCCTTCACGTCCTGGCGGGTACCGGGGCGAAGGACCTGGCGGAGCCTTGCCGGCGAGGCTGGTGTCACCTTCCACCGAGAGATCGTCCGGGCGAGCCTGAAGCCGGCGCTGCTTTATGACGAGCGCGGTCACCGCTACGAGGTCGTTGATGGGCACCTGGAGCCGGTGACCAGGGCTGCCCTGTACCGGCGATTGTCGGCGACCGGTGACAAGGGTCCGGTGTTCTTCTACTACGGCCTTTCCGCGATCGTCCGGGGAATCCCGCCGCTGCTGTGGTCGGCGCCTCTGGATGCCGGTGATGAGGTGCAGCGCCGGGCGGATGCCGTTGCGGGTGTGGAGCTGGCGGGCCCCGAGTACGTCTGGCCGGCAGACCGGTCATGGATCGTCAACACCGACTATGACCTAACGTCGACATACCTCGCCTGCTCGCGGATGACCGCGCCGGCGTTGGAGGAGGATCCAATGCTGGAGATCCTGCGTGTCGACCTCGATACCCGCGTTGACGACGGGGCGGATCAGCTCAACGGTGTACGGACCCGGGGAGAGCCATGACCACCCGCGACGAGCCGCCTCATCACTCACTGACGCCGAGCAGGCGGTCGGGTCAGTCGCGCGAGAGGATCAGCCGTGACCTTCTGCTGCGAGATGATGCGCAACCAAGCCGCGGCTGATTGTGCCGAGCACTCCGATCCGTTCGACTGCCCGGACAACCTGATCTATCACGATCCAGACCCGAGCGACGAACGCTACGGCCTCATCATCCACGACGGTGGCACCTCGTACATCGCCATCCGGTACTGCCCCTGGTGCGGCACCGCCCTCCCTGGCGACACGGACGAGTAGGAGTATCAGTGCGAGTCACAAGATGGGGATCGGTGGTATGCGACGACGCTCCAAGGTTCGGCTGTCGGTGGGTGCCGGTGCAGCGGGAAAGGTCAAGGCGTCGTAGGAGCGTTCAGCTTGGCGATGGTCACTGTCATCTCGTATGGAGCGTGGCTGGACGGGACGTTGCTCGGGGAGCGCCGGTGGCTCCGGACGCGGTGGGTGGACTTGTCCACGGCGAAGATCGACGCGGCGGACGACCCGAGGCGAGGCGGCACGTCACTGCTGATCGCTACTCCGAACCCGGAGACCCAGGTGACATTGCCCGTACGGGGGGCGAACAGTCTGCCATCGGAGGAGTTGATCGCGTTGGCCGACGCAATTACCGCCAGAAGGATGCGTCAGGGCTCGGACGACGCGGCCTTCGTCGTCGCCGACCGTCTACGAAGCCTAGCCCGCTGATCCCGTTGACGGTGGTATCGGCTGGGTAGCTGACCGGATCGCGATCGGGGCGGACGCCCTGGGCAACGCACGGACGACGACGGACTGCGTACCCACGCTCAAGGACCAGGGGACGACGGCTCACAGGACCGGGAGGAGAACCTTGTAGCGGTCATCTGGCCGCCACCAGGGCTTTGCTGGACTCGAGCGGACGCGGTCTCTCGCAGCTCGTCGACGCTGTAGGGCGGGCCGGCAGTTTCGACGCCCCTCGCGAGGTACAGGTATGCCCGCTGCACGCAGGAGGGACTCGAATCAGCACCGGAGCTCATCGCGGCGATGGTACTGCGAGCGCTCACCTCAGGAGGTGCGGCCGAGAAGCCGGCGGGTGGTAGAACAGGGCGTGGAGATCGCGCAGCTCAGCCAGGCGTTGGACGACATCTTCGACGGCGCGATCGTGTATCACGGGTACACCGACTACCTGCGCGACTACGAAGTCGTCGTCTATGTCACCGCGGACCCACGTACGGACATCCCACCTGCTTGCCTCCGCTACCTCTTCACGTACTGCGTCGCAGCCGAGGTGCAGACGGCGCTGAGCCCTGAAATCTGGCGTTGCTCGCTCGACGAGCGACTGACCGACCGGGAGATCGGCCCGAATCTGGACGGCTTCGTGTGGGCAGTGCGGTGGCAGCCGCTCTACCCGGGTGCGGAGGTGGTGGCGGACTCCGAGCGTGCACGCTCGTGGGCCGACAAGATCGGCATTCCGTTTCACGAGGTCCGCCTCACGATGAACGCGCACGTCCTCACGCTCGTCTTCAGCGACCTCGACGTGACAGAGGTGGGGGAGGGCTATGCGCCCTTCACAGTCACCGAGGACGATTGACGCGAGGACCTCGAAACTAGTCCCGTCCGTTGGCTTGGCAGGTCTACCGCATCGCCCGCTGGCGCCGTCAAGGTGGCCCGCAGCAGCGCTATTCGCGGCCGACCCAGGTCGCGACGCACGCCTCGTTCCCCTCGGCGTCGGCCAACACCCACCACATCGGCGCGTGCGTCGCGGAGACGAGGTGGCCGCCCGCGGCCAGGGCGGCGGCGACGCGGGCCTCCGCTTGGTCGTGCGGAACGGCGATATCGAGGTGCATGCGGTTGCCGTGTGGACGCGCCGCCCCCATCTGCTGCAAGCCGAAGCCCGGGCCGCGGCGCGCCGGGTCGGCCAGGTAGTCATCGCCGATCTCGCGGTAACCGAGCAGCGCCCGCCAGAATGGCAGCACGTTCGCGCCGACGAGTACGTCGAGGGTGACGTTGATGTGCTGCACGGCGGTCGGGTCGGCGGGGATGCGCAGTGCCCTGGCGGCGGCTGAGATCTGCCGAGCCAGCCCGATGTCGCGCCGAGACAGGGACACGGTGACGCCGGCGTGACGTAGGTCGATGTTGAGGTGGTGCTGCTCGGATTCGCCGGCGAGTTGACCGATCTCATCGACGAGCGCGATGCCTTCGGCCAGTGAACCGGTCCGGAAGTGGGCCGAGACGAGGTGGTAGAGCGCCCGCCAGTCCTCGACACCGTCGGCCTCGTGGAACTGCCTGGCGGTGATCTGCACAGTCATGCTGGCGACGCTAACACCGGAGGCAGGGGCGGACCTTGTCTGTCCCGTCGGTGGGGCGTGCCTCCGTCAGAGGCGGTGCAGACCCTCTCTCAACTGGCTGATCACGCGCCACTGGGCGTGGTCGACGGTGGGTCGGGGAAAGCCGCCGTGCCGGAAGGTCCAGTTCAGGTAGTCCACCAGGGGCATACCGGCGTCGCCCACGAAGTGCGCGTCGGCGGATGCGTCGGGGAGGATGATGCCGTAGGGGCCGCCGCCGCTGACATTGTCCTTGTGGAAGTGGTCGGGTGCCACGGGCAGGAGGAACGGTTCCTCCTGGTCTTCCTGCCATGCCTCGATCTCTTCCGCGAAGTACTCGCGGATGTCGCTGTTCGGGTAGCGGGAGCCCGCCACCTCCAGCACCAACGGGTCGGCGGCGGCCGAGCTGGACCATTCGGGGTGCGTGCCGACCAACCAGACGTCGCCGACGATGCGGATCCACGACGACAGTGCCATCGGCAGTGGACCGAGCCGCTGCTCCAACCAGTGCAGAAGCTCTTCCGCCTTCGGGCCGGGTGGCGCGTACGGCTCCGTCGGAGTCTGCTCGTCGTCGTTCTGGTGGAACCGGTAGCCCTGCTCGCGCAGGCGCGCGACGAGGGTTTCGATGTTGTCCCGGGCCCGGCGGGCCATCTCGTCACATACCGCCTGCGCCTCAGGGGCGAAAGCTGGCTCACGGACACGGGCTCCAAGCTGGCGCATCTCCTGCCATACCCGACTTTCCTGCCCGGCGGAGTAGCGGGTTACCCAGTCCAGGTGCGTGGTCATCGCGATCATGGTGCCGCAGGTGCCCGAGCGGGGCAACGGTCCCCTGCCGCCAGCCCTGCGGGCACAGGGCCGCGGAGGCTGTCGGCCATCTGACCGAGCCGCGCGAATCGGCTCGTCCGGAGTTAACTTGCGCGATGTCGCCCGGAGATCGATGAGAACCCAGCTCCCCGAACCCGCGTCGCAGGCACCGTTCATGCCGACAGATAGGACAACGTCGTGGCCGATTCCGATAAATCAGTCGATGCGATGGAGCGCCTACTGCAGGCTGCGGAGGAGGCGGCGAGGGAGGGCAATCTGCCGCTCCTGCAGAGTTTGGAGCGCACCATCAGATTCGCGCTGGAGGACGCGCGGACCCGGCAAGCCTTTGAGCAGCAGGAGCAGCAGTCGAGCGCAACGTCGTCGTTGCGCAATCGGGCATTCCTGCACCGGTCGCGATTGGAGACCATGCGATTCGGTGTCGCGATCCTCCTCATCGTTGCGCTCTTCGGCGTGATTATCGCGGGCGTGCTGCGGGATGCCGAAGGTGACAGCGTGGCCCAGTTCGCCGCTCCGGTCAGCGGTTTGGCGGGTATCGCCATCGGCTGGCTCTTCAGTGGTCGTGATCAAGGATCTGTGGTGGCGGAGCCAGCACCCTCCCTCGGGTTGCCGGGGGCCGAGGCCCCTCCCGTGTCACCTGGCATATACGTCGGCGGTAGCAACTTCGGTACCGTGGGGAATGATCGCCATTAGCCGTCCCTGGCTGAGTCGGTAGACAGCTGCGACGCCAGCCGGGCGAGCTGAGGGCGAAGACTCCTCTTTCTCGCGCCGACCCCATACCGTGATGGCACGTCGATCAGGGAGCGTCGGTGCTGTACTTCTACCTCAGCTATGCGCGGGGGGACGACGACGCCCTCGTCAACGAGTTCTACCAAGATCTGAACGCGGAAGTCCGCCTGATCGCGGGTCTTACCCGCGACCCCGAGGTCGGGTTCGTGGACCGGACCCTCCTTCTCGGTGAGACCTGGTCCGAGCGCCTGAGCGCCGCGCTGTCCACCTGCCGGACGTTCGTCGTCCTCAGCACGCCACGCTATTACCTGAGCGATGTGTGTGGCAGAGAGTGGTCGATCTTCAGCAGCCGTCTGCAGCAGGTGCCGGACGTGCGCCGGCCGGCCTCGTCGAGAGCCTTGGTCGTGTTGCCATGGATCCCGCACGACTCCGACCGGGTGCCGGAGATCGTCAGGCCGTTCCGACCCTCGCACCTGATGCCCGAGCTCTTCTTCGAACGCGTCGGGGTGCGTCAGCTCATGCGGCTGACGCGGCACCGTGACGACTATTTGGACCTGGTGTCCAGGCTCGCGCACCGCATCGTCACGGCGGCCGAGCAGTTCCCCGTCCCCGACACCGAATTCTTCTCGGTCGCCTCGGCGCCGAATGCCTTTCGACCGGATCGCCAGAGTCCTGTCGGGTCACCCGCGGGCCGGGACGCTCTGGCGGTCGTGCAGGCCGCCTTCACCGCCGCTGGCCGCCCGTTGGACGAGACAGGACTACCGGGCATGTTCACGCCCGGCCCGGTCTGGGTGGTCACCGACCCGACGGCCGCCGGTAGCGGGCTTCCGCTCTTCGGCGAGTACGCGCGCGATGGCCGCCTCAGCTACCTCGTTCACACGGACGCGCTCCGCATCGACGTGGAACGCGGTCTCGACCGGGTGCGGCTCGGGGGCAAGCCGGTGGCGACGGTGTCACTGCGCGCCCTCCGGGCCGCGCTCACCGACGGCCGGGCGAAGCCGTTCCTCGATGAGCTCGAACGCCGCTACGGCACCAGGGACAACCTCTTCGACACCAAGAACGCCCTCACCGACGAGCGTTTCCTCTTCGGTCGTGAGGCCATGCTGAACACCATCGGCAGCGCGATCAAGCGTGATGAACACGTGCTCATCACCGGTCTGCGTAAGGTCGGCAAGACCAGCCTGCTCAACATCCTGCGCCAACATCTGGTGGACCAGCCCGTCTGCATGGTCGACCTGCAACGCTTCGACCGCCACACCGAGGACTGGCCGGCGGAGTTGTCGCGCCTGATGATCGAGGCGTTCGACCGGTGGGGCCGGCTCGAGCAGGTCGACTGGCCGTTCACCACCTCGACGCCCGCCACCGTCAGCGAGCTGGAACGGCAACTGCACGCGCGGATCGACCATGTGGGACGGTCCATCCGCCTCACCGTCGTACTCGACGAGATCGAACGCGTGTTTCCCGAGCCCGACGAGATCGGTGCGGCCCGACGGTGGGTACGCGCGAGCGGAGCGCTCCGCCTGCTGGCCCAGGGCGACCGGCGTACGGTGGTGGTGATCGGGGCGGACCTGCGGCCGGTGGCCAACCGGGTTAACGATCTGGGTCCGGCCGGTACGAACCCACTGTTCAGCTTCTTCCAGGAAATTCCGCTGCCACTCCTGGACGCCGACGCGCTCACCGAGATGGTCCATACGTTGGCCCGCGAGATGGGCGTCGTCGAGGTCACCACCGGCTTCACCGAGCGGCTGTTCCGGCTCAGCGGTGGCCATCCGTCGCTCGCCCGCACCATTGCCGCCGAGTCGTACCGTCGACGGCGGGACGCCACGCTGCTGACCGACGTGGATCTCGATGCCGGGCTCGACCACCTCGAGGAGTCGGACGCGGTGGGGTACGTCCTGCGCAACAACCTCTGGGATTTCCTGACGCCACAGGAGCGGGAGGTCCTGGAGGAGCTGGCCCGGCCGGGGTCCACGCCCCCGTACCGCACCGCCGAGCGCAGCCAGGCCGAGGCGACGCTGAGACGACAGGGACTCGTCGCCGACCAGCGGATCCGCATCGGACTGTTCGAGAAGTGGATCCTCGAGCGCGACGGAGGCGGGAGGTGGTAGCCATGCCCCAGAACCCGCTGCTCTCACCTGACCTGTTCGTCGGGCGTCAGGACGAGTTGCGGCAGGTGTCGGCTCTTCTCCGGCAGGGAAAGTCGACTCTCCTCATCGGGGGACGGCGGGCCGGAAAGAGCACCCTGGCACGCCAACTGCGACGTGCCGATCTTGATCGGAACGTCGTCTGGACCGACGCCGCCGGCTGGGACCTCACCACCGAAGCCTCCGGGTTGGGTGCGCTGCGCGGCGCGGTGGAGCGACGGCCGGAGACCACCTACCGGCAGGCGACCCGTGCCGAGATCGTGCGCGCGCTCGGTGAACTCCGGCCGGTCGCCCTGGTCATCGACGAGGCGGACCGCCTCCTCCAGGCGCGCTGGGGGCCGGGTTTCTACTCGTTCCTCCGCTGGCTGGACGACACCCATCTGCGCAGCGACATCTCGATTCTGCTGGTGGGCGGTCCGGTTCTCGTCATGTTCCGCGACCCGCACGACAAGGGCTCACCGCCGCTCAACACCGCCGAGGTGCGCTACGTCGATCCGCTCGACGCCGCTGCGGTGGCGGAGTTGGTGGAGCTCGCCGGTGCGGACGCGCTGGACCGGGTCATGGAGCTCGCCGGCGGTCACGCCTGGCTCTCCACCCGGCTGCTCGCCGAGGTGTGGGACGGTCGGACGCTCGACGAGGCGGAAGACAACGTCGCCGACAGATGCCTGCCCACCTTCCATGCCTGGCAGCAGCAACTCGGAGCGGATGGCATGGCCCTGATCCGCAAGTTCCCCGAGGCCGGTCTGGCCCGCGCCGACCTCGGAAAACCGCCCTGGTCGCGGTATCGGCGCGCGGCACGGTTCGCCCGGTGTGTCGGTGTCCTCCGACTCGACGGTGCGCGTCTGTGTCGCGGGCCTCGGCTCTTCTTCGACTGGATGGCCCAGCATGACGTCGCTGACGGGGCTCGCGACATCGCCATCTCGTACGCGTCGGACGACTAGGGCCTGGCGTGCGAGAGGTAATTGACGCCGTCGCGGAGGCCGTGCGCTGGCTCACGGTGGACCGGCTGTCGACGGCGGTGGCGCTGCTGGCGCTCCTCGGTCTCTTCTACAGTTGGCGTTCGGTGCAGGCGGCCAGGGCGTCAGCCGAGGCGGCGCGTTCACAGGCCGATTCGGCGCGGGAGCAGACCGAACTGGGACGACGCCAGATCGAACTACTGCTCCAGCAGCTCGCCCAGACCGATGCCGCCCAGCGCGCGACCCGGCAGGCGCAGGAGGAGTCCCTGCAGCCCATGGTGGTGGTGGACATCGGGCCGGCCCCGAACGACCGCAGCGTCCTGATGCTGACGATCGAGAACATCGGCCCGTCGATCGCCCGCAACGTTCGCATCGACCTGGCGGATCCGATAGCCACCTCCCTCGATGACGAGGGGCGGGCTCCCCTCCACGAGTGGCACGTCATCACCAGGGGAGTGAAGACGATGCCGCCGGGTCACCGGATGGAGTTCTTCTTCGACGTCGGGCATCGGCGTTTCAAGCCCGGTGTCACCAACGAGTTCACCTTCACGGTACGGGCCGACGGGCCGTTCGGTCCCGCGCCGGAACTCACGTACGACATCGACCTCGCGCCGATCCGGGACACCTGGATAGGGCAGACCACGACCGGCACGTTCGCGGAGCAGCTACGGCAGATCAACTCGAGGTTGGCGAGCCTGAGCGCGGCCGTCAGGGAGACCGGCACCGAACTGGCGGAGGTGGCGCGGCACCCCGGGGAACCGAACCCGCAAACGGGACGCCGGAGCTTGTCGGGACGTTCCATGGCTGCCCGGGGCCATCCACTGTCCGCCGGTGCCAGGCATCGGCTCTGGCGAGGCCGGCGAGGGTGATCATCGTGGGGACGTCGTTCCGTGGCGGGGCGATGTCGGGGGCGGACACCGCATGAGCATGTCAGGGCGACCATTCTGTGGATCCACGACCAGGTCGAGTGACGTGAGATCGACGTTCGCCACCGTGAGCGTGCGGGCGTCTATCCGATATGGTCGGTGCTCTCAGAGGCCAGACCATCACACGAGGTGAACGGCGATGCCCGAGTCTGACCCGGCTGCCCCCGCGCGCCGACACCTCATCACGATCGGCGCGGCCCGTTACCGCAACCTTCCGGACGCGGCCTACCTGCCGCAGGTGGAGGCAGACACCGCGACGGTGGCGGCGCTGTTCGAGCGGTTCGGATACCGGCGTGCGCTGGCGGGTCTCGGCGAGTACGCGACGGCCGACCACATCCGCCGGGTCATGTCGCACTGGTGCCAGGACGCCGGCATCGGGGACGACGACATCGTCGCCGTCTACTACGCCGGCCACGGTCTGGTCGACGACCGCCACTACCTCCTCTGCTGGGACAGCACAGAGGCGGACCTCGCGGCCAGCGCCTTACCCACCGAGGACCTGGTCCGGATCCTCACCCGGACCGGTCTGCGCAATCTGCTGCTCATCCTGGACACCTGCTACGGCGGCGCGGGCAGCGCCGAGGCTGCGCGGGTGGCGCTGCAGACGTTGTCCCGCCGGCTGACCGGCGACGCCGCGATCACCGGCATGTGGTTCCTCTCCTCCGCCAGGAGCCGGGACGAGGCCGGAGACGGAACGATGGTGGCAGCACTCCCGGCCGCGGTCGAGGCGGTGACGGCGCGAACCGGCCAGCGTCAGGAGTTCCTGGACCTGCACGACCTGGTCGCGGAACTCAACGCCACCTTCCGGCAGGGCGACACCCCGCAGCGGGCCGAACTCACCTCCGGGCTGAGCACCGGCGTCGCCCCGTTCCTGCCCAATCTCGGCTACCGGGCTGACCTGCCGCCGCAGGGCACCGACCTGGAGATGCAGCGTCTGGCCGCCAAACGGGACCTGGTGGAGCACTTCGGGCCGCGTTCCCGGGGCGTGGACTTCGAGTCGGAACAGGGCACCTACTTCAGCGGCCGGGACGCCGCGCTGGCGCAACTGGTCACCTGGCTCACCACGCCCGGTGGAGACGGCAAGGGCCGGGTGGTCACCGGCAAGCCCGGCTGCGGCAAGTCCTCGGTACTCAGCCGCGTGGTCGCACTCTCGGACCGGGACTACCGTGCGGGGCTCGACGTGGCCGACGTCGACCCGGCCACCCTCGTACCGGTGGGGACCGTGGACGTGGCGGTGCACGCCCGCCACAAGCGGCAGGAGGAGCTTGTCGCCCGGATCGCCTCCGGGCTCGGGGTGGACGCCGACGGCACGGGCGAGTTGCTGCGGGCCATCAGCCGTCGGGCGCAGGCCGGCCTCAAGACGGTCATCGTGGTCGACGCCTTGGACGAGGCGGGCAGTGGCACCGCCACCGACACCGGTGGACGTGGCGAACCCCGGCGGATCGCCCGCGAACTGCTGCGCCCCCTCTCCGAGATCCACGGGGTGCATCTGCTGGTGGGCAGTCGCCGGGAACTCGTCCGCAGTCTGGGTCCGGCGATGCGCACCATCGACCTCGACGACGCCGATCTGCTCGGCCCCTCGGACATCTCCCGGTACGTGGTGAAGATGCTCACCGCGCCGGACGAGCCGGACCTGAACACCCCGTACCGGGATCGTCGCGACCTGGCCGAGACGGTGGCGCGGGCGGTGGGCGAGCGCGCTGCAGGTGTCTACCTGGTTGCCCGGATGACCGCGCGGAGCCTGCGGCTGGCCACCGAACCGGTCGACGTCACCGTGCCCGGATGGGAGGGCCGGCTGCCGAGCGAGATCGGGGAGGCGTTCGACGACTACCTGAGCCGGTTCGGTCCGGACGAGGCCAGGGTGCGCCGCCTGCTCACCCCGCTCGCCTTCGCCGAGGGGCAGGGCCTGCCCCGAGGGTTGTGGCCGGCGCTGGCGACCGCGATCGCCGGCCGGGAGTGCACCGAGGACGACGTGGACTGGCTGCTGGTCGCGGCCGGCGCGTACATCGCCGAGGTGGTCGAGCACGACCGCTCGGTCTACCGGCTCTACCATCAGACGCTCGCCGAGCACCTGCGACAGGACCCGCGGCGGCCGGCGGTGCAGGCGCAGCAGCGGATCGTGGCGGCGCTGCTGGCCGAGGTGCCGGGGCACGGCTCAGGACAGCCGAGCTGGTTCGAGACCCATCCGTACCTGCGCCTGAACCTGCCCACCCACGCGGCGGCGGCGGAGCGGATCGACGAGTTGGCCCACGATCCGGGGTTCCTGCTCGCGGCCGACCAGTCGGCGTTGCTCAGTGCGCTCACCCTGGTGCACTCGGACACCGCGCGGCGGATTCGGACCGCCTACGAGCAGGTGGCGCACCGGATCGACCGGGGCGACCTCGCCCAGCGAGCCGCGTACCTGCAGCTGTCGGCCCGCCGCTGCGAGGCCGGCGGGTTGGCCGCGGACATCGACCGGCTGGGCCTGGCGCTGCCCTGGTCCACCCGGTGGGCGGAGTGGTCCCGCACCGGCGCGCACCGACGCCTGCTCGGCCACGAGGGCTACGTGCTTGCGGTGGCGGTCGGCGAACTCGACGGTCGTCCGATCGCGGTCAGTGGCGACGACCAAGGCTCCGTCCGGGTCTGGGACCTGACGATCAATCAACAGATCGGCTCGCCCCTGGAGGGCGGGCCGAAGGGCACCGACGGGATCACCGCGATCGCCCTGGTGGACGTGGACGACTACTCGCTTGCCCTGCTCGGCACGGAGGACGGCGCGGTGCGGATCTGTGATCTGTCGACCGCACAGGAGATCCCGACGACCCTGCGCGGCCACACCAACGGCGTTACGTCGATCGCGGTGGGCGTACTGGAGGAGCGGCCGGTGGCGCTCACCGGCAGCCGGGACGGGTCCGCGCGGCTGTGGGACCTGCGGCGCTGGCGCCAGCTCGGCCGCCCGATCACTGGGCATCACGGCAGCGTCGAAGCGGTGGCGCTGGCTGATATGCCGGGCCGACCGGTGGCGATCACCGGGGGAGCGGACGGCCAGGTGCGAATCTGGGACACCGCCACCGCCGAGCCGGTGGGCGACCCGCTGACCGGCCACACCAGCGCGATCCTGACTCTCGCACTGGGCCGGCTGGACGACCGGATCGTCCTGCTCACCGGCGGTGCGGACGAGGCCATGGTGCTGTGGGATCTGGCGTCCGGCCGCCAGTTGGGGGAGCCGATGCCGGCCCACCGTGGCGGCGTCGGGTCGGTCGCCATCGACACCGACAAGGTCCGCCCGATCGCCATCAGCGGCGGTAACGACGGCTTGGTCCGGCTGTGGGACCTGCACAGCCGGCAGCAGCTGGACCAGCCGCTGACCGGGCACACCGACTGGGTGCGGGCGGCCGCGTTCGGCGTGGTGAACGGGCGGCCGGTGGCGGTGACCGGGGGTGACGACCGCACCGTCCGCGTCTGGGACCTTGCCGCCGACCGGCCGCACGGTGGCCATGTCAAGTCGGTAGACGCATACGCGCTGGACGCCGACGGCGTCCTTCCGTATCTCGTCACCGGCAGTTCCGATGGCAGCGCCCGGGTCTGGAGCCTGCACAGTCGGGCCGAGGTCGGTACGCCCCTCACCGGGCACGCCAAGGGCGTCACCGCGGTCGCGTTGGCCGCGGGGGCGGGTGATCCGGTTCTGGCCACCGGCGACGGCGAGGGGGTGATCCGGATCTGGGTGGGCGATCCGCCGCAGGCACCTCGCCCCGCGCTGGTCGGGCACACCAACCGGGTCTCCTCGCTGCGGATCCTGCGCACCGGCGAGCGACGTCTGCTGTTCTCCGGCAGCGCGGACGGGACGGTCCGGTGCTGGGACCTGGTCACCCACACCGCCGCAGGCCCACCCCTGACCGGGCACAACGACGATGTGGACCTCCTCGTCGCCGGCATCGTCGAGAACCGGCACGTGATCATGGCCGGCTCGGCTGTAGGCCGGGTCTCCATCTGGGACCTGGAGACCCGGGAGCCGCTACTGCTGCGTAGCCCGAAGGACCGCCAGAGCCACACGGTGGCCCTGGCCTGCCTGGACGGCCGTCCGGTGGCGTTGCGGCAGTCGCCGGACCACAGCCTGGCCGGCTGGGACCTGCTGCGGGACCGGCCGGTCACCCCCGTGCTGCGCGGACACACCGGGCGGGTCCGCGCCGCCGTCGTCGACGCGGCAGGCGACCGGCCGATCGCGCTCACGGCCAGCTACGACGAGTCGGCCCGGGTCTGGCATCTTCGCGACGGGGTCGCTCTCACGCCTCCGCTGCGGGGGAACTACCTGTGGCACGTGGCGCTCGGTCGGCTGAACGGGCGGCCGGTCGCGCTGACCGCCGGTTCGACGTCGGCCCGGCTTTGGGATGTCACCTCCGGGACCCAGACCGGCGATCCGCTGGTGGAGTACGACTCAGGGGTCGTCGGTCTGGCGGTGACGGTAGCCGGCGGGACGGCGCGGCTGATCGTCGGCCTCGACGACATGCTCCGCGTTCACGACCTCACGCCCGAGCCCACGGTCACCTCCCGGACTCCTTTCGGGAGTTGGGTCAAGTGCGTCGCGACCGCGACCGAGGCCGACGGCACGGTTCTGCTGCTCGCGGGCTGTCAGGACCACACGCTCCGGATCGTGGACTTCGAGCGGCGGCAGGAGATCGGGCAGATCTTCGATCCGTCGCCCGAGCCGTACGGGGGTCCTGATGCGTTGGCCACCACCCACCGGGACGGCCGGACGATCGTCATCACCGGCTCGGAGGTGGCGACACCCCGGGTCTGGGATCTGGCGACGCGGAGCCTACTGGCGGAGTTGGTCGGCCACACCGCCGCGATCATCGCGGTCGCGGTCTCCGACGACGGGTCGCTGGCGGTCACCGGCTCCAACGACGCGACCGTCAGGTTGTGGCGGCTCGACGACTTCACCCCGTACGGGACTGCGCTCGCCGGTCACGACCGCCGCGCCCGCGCGGTCGCGTTCGCCCGTGCCGGCGACCGGCCGATCGTGGTCAGCGGCGACGACGAGGGCACGCTGCGTTGCTGGGACGTAAAGACGCAGCAGCCGGTCACGCACCCGCTGACCCCGCACGCGTTGGGGATCACCTGCCTGATGACCGGGTCGGTCGGCGCGACCGACCTGCTCGGCGTCGGCAGCGCGGACGGAACGGTCCGGATCTGGCGGCTGCGTGACCAGACGCTGTTGACCGAACTCAACCTGGAGACGTACGTCAGCGAGATCGCGCTCGCGCCCGACGGGCTGCTCTGCGTGGGCACGAACTCCGGCCTGGCCACCTTCACCCTCCGGATCTGACCCACTCGACGGAAGCAGGTTGCCAATGGCGCGTGTCGTCCTGGTCCACGGCGTCGCCCAACAGACCATGGGCCCGGAAACGCTGCTGGCACAGTGGTTGCCCGCGCTCCGGGACGGGCTGACCCTCGCCGGCGGCACGCTGGCGTCGGAGCAGGTGACGATGGCCTTCTACGGTGACGTCTTCCGGCGGTCCGGCACGCGGACCCTGGGCGAGCCACCGTTGACCGCCGAGGACGTGACGGACCCGCTCGACCAGGAGTTGCTGTTGACCTGGTGGGCGGAGGCGGCCCGGATCGACCCCGGCGTCACCGGTCCGGCCGCCACCACCCGCCTGCGTACCCCGTTCGTGATCCAACGGGCGCTCGACGCGCTGAGCCACTCCCGCTTCTTCACCGGCCTCGCCGACCACCTGCTCGTCGGCGCGTTGCGGCAGGTCCGTCGCTATCTGACCGAGGACGATCTCCGACAGCGGATCCGCCAGCGTGTGCTCGACGCGATGTCCGAGGACACCCGGCTGGTGGTGGCCCACTCGCTCGGTTCGGTGGTGGCGTACGAGACCCTCCACGCGGCCGACACCGCCCACCCGCCGGCACTGATCACTCTCGGCTCACCCCTCGGCATCCGCGGGATGATCTTCGATCGGTTGCGGCCGGCACCGCAGGCCGGCGTCGGTCAGTGGCCACCACGGCTCCGGAGCTGGACCAACATCGCCGACCGGGGGGACGTCGTCGCGCTGGTGAAGGCCCTGGCCCCGGTATTTCCGGGCGGAGCGTTGACAGACGTGTCCGTACACAACGGGGCGACGGCCCACGACGCTCGTCCCTACCTGACCGCCCGGGAAACCGGTACTGCCGTGCGGGCAGCGCTCGAACCTCCGTCCCGTTGATCGTCACCCCCGCGCGGCCGCCACGGCGGGTGCGAGCACCGATGCGCACCACTGGCGGAAGGTCGTCCCGACGCCGGCGTCGCGCACGGGCGGGTAGACGCCGGCCGTCTGCGCCTCGGCCATCTCGATCATGGCGTCGACGGTTGCCGGACTCGCTCCGGACGACGCGTACCGGGCGCGGTGGTCGGCGAGGGTGGCCTGCTGGTAGGTGACCGGCCGGCCGAGGGTCTCGGAGATGATCTGCGCCATCTGGCGTGGGGTGTGGTCGACGGGCTCCCGCACGGGCACGTCCTGCTGACCGGTCCAGCTGGTGTCGGCGAGCAGGTCGGCGGCCGTGCGGGCGATGTCGGCGGTGGCCACCGCCGCGAGCGGCGCGTCGGGGTCGGCGGCGAGCACGAACATTCCCCGGCTCCTGATCAGGTCGACCTGGTGCAGCAGGTTCTCCATGAAGAACGCCGCCTGGAGCGACCGGTAGGCGGCGCCGCTGGACTCCAGCGTGTCGTCCATCGCCCAGGCCGCCGAGAGGAACCCGGCCGGGCCGCCGAATCCGCGGCCGAGCGAGGAGACGGCCACGATGCGGGGTACGGCGTGCGCGCGCACCGCCTGGGCGATGGGGCGCGCGAAGCCGAGGTAGTGCCCGGTGACGTCCGGGGCGGCGAAGTTCGGTGGTACGAGGACGAAGAGCGCGGCGGCACCGGTCAGCGCGGTGGTGAGCACCGCCGGGTCGGCGTGGGAGCCGACCACCACGTCGGTGTGTTCGCGGAGGGTCTCGGGCAGGCGGGCGGGGTCGCGGGCGATCAGGCGCAGCGGTGCGCCGGCGGCGCGCAGGGACTCGGCGACGGCGGCGCCGATCGTGCCGGTGGGTGTCGTGATGACGATCATGGTCTCATCGTGGTCCGGGGGATCGCGGGCGAGAAGGACCAGTTCGGAGCGCATTATTATCCTGAGGGTATGAATCCGGTGGAGTCCCGGCCGCTGCGCTACTTCGTGGCCGTCGCTGAGGAGCTCAGCTTCACCCGAGCCGCCGAGCGGCTCGGCATCGCGTCGCCGGCCCTGTCGCGTGCGATCTCCGGGCTCGAATCCGACCTCGGGGTACGCCTGCTCGACCGCACCACCCGCAGCGTCGCGCTCACCGAGACGGGCGCGGTGCTGCTCGCCGACGCCCGGGCGGCGCTCGTCGCGCTCGACGCCGCCACCCGGCGCGCCCGGCGTGCCGCGGGTGTGCCCGGCGGCAAGCTGGTGGTCGCGGTGAAGGCCGACGTCGAGGGCGGCCTGCTCGAGGACGTGCTCGCGGCGTACCGGGCGGAGCACGCGGCCGTACCGGTCGAGGTCATGTTCACCGGTTGGCGTGAGCAGCCGGCCCTGGTCCGTGCGGGCGAGGCCGACGTGGCGATCGTGGTCGAGCCGTTCGACGCCGACGGTCTGGACGTCGAGCCGCTGCTGTCCGAGCGGCAGGTGCTGGCGCTGCCGGCCGGGCATCCGCTCGCCGGTCGGCCCCGGCTGCGGATGGCCGACATCGAGTCCGAGCATCAGCAGGTCGTTCCCGGCGCGCACGTCTACGTGCGACACGGCGAGCAGGCGCCGCCGTTCGGGGACATGGTGCAGATGCTGCGTCAGATCGAACTCGGGCGGATGCTCGCGCTGCTACCGGTCTCGCTCGCCGAGCGCAACGCCCGGCCGCAGCTCAGCTGGCGGTCGGTCGACGACGCGCCGGAAGCCGCCTTCGCGGTGGCGTGGCCGCAGCATTCGCGCTCGCTCGCGGTCGCCGCGTTCGTCCGGCTCGCCACGGCGGTCTCGGCCTCCCGCCGGGCCAGCCGGTCGGCGGAGGCTGCGGAGACCGCCTGACGACGCCCGCGCCCGCTACCGGCGGCGGCGGGCGTCGGCCTCCGCGTCGAGCAGGCTGTTGAGGGTCAACGCCGTGTTGATCAGGGACAGGTGGCTGAAGGCCTGGGGGTAGTTGCCGATCTGCTCACCGGTCGCGGCGATCTCCTCGGCGTAGAGGCCGAGGTGGTTGCTGAAGGTGAACATCTTCTCGAAGGTGAGTCGGGCGTCGTCGAGGCGGCCGGAGCGGGCCAGCGCCTCGACGTACCAGAAGGTGCACATGTTGAAGGTGCCCTCGTGGCCCGGCAGGCCGTCGGGGGAGTGGACCGGGTCGTACCGGTGCACGAGGCTGTCGGAGACGAGTTCGCGTTCGATCGCGTTCAGGGTGGACAGCCACAGCGGGTCGCTGGGCGTGACGAAACCGACCGCAGGCATGGCCAGCAGCGCGGCGTCGAGCACGTTCTCGTCGTACGCCTGCACGAAACTGCCGCGTTCCGGGTGGTACCCGCGGGCCATGACCTGGTTGTAGATGCGGTTGCGCTGTTCGGTCCAGCAGGTCAGGTCGCCGGGGCGGCCGGTACGGTTGGCCAGGCGGATGGCCCGGTCCAGCGCCACCCAGGACATCACCCGCCCGAACGTGTAGTTGCGGGGGTGGTGCCGGCTCTCCCAGATGCCGGCGTCGCGCTGGTCCCAGTTGTGGCAGAGCCAGTCGACCAGCCGGACGGTGCTCTTCCACACCTGGTGGGAGACGCGGATGCCCTGCTCGTCGGCGAGGTGCATGGCGTACAGCGCCTCACCGTGGATGTCGAGCTGGAGTTGATCGGCGGCGCCGTTGCCGATCCGCACGGGCCGGGAGCCGCGGTAGCCCTCCAGGTGGTCGAGCACCTCCTCGTGCAGGTCGGAGGAGCCGTCCACCCGGTACATGATCTTCAGTGGGTCCTGGTGGTCACTGGCCGTGCGGATGCGCTCGTCCAGCCAGTCCATGTACCGGCTGACCTCCTCGGTGAAGCCCAGGCCGAGCAGCGCGTGCACCGAGAACGACGTGTCGCGTACCCAGGTGTAGCGGTAGTCCCAGTTGCGGCTGCCGCCGACCAGCTCGGGGAGCGCGGCGGTGGGCGCGGCGATCATCGCGCCGGTCGGCGCGTACGTCATGAGTTTCAGCGTGATGGCGGAGCGCTCGACCATCTCCCGCCAGCGGCCGGTGTAGCTGGAGCGTTCCAGCCAGCGTCGCCAGTAGTCGCGCGTCCACTCGAACATGCCCTGGATCTCCTCCGGCGGGAAGATCCGTGGCTCGGTGTCGCCCGTCTCCAGGACCACGCCGCCGACGTCGCCCTCGTTGAGGGTGCCGAACGCGACGAGGTCGCCGTCCTCGATGCGGACGTCGCCGTGTTCGCGGATGAGCCGCCGGATGGGGTCGACGGGGTTGAACGTCAGCGTCGCGGACCGGCTGCGAAAGAGGTAGCCGTTGGGGTGGCGCTCCAGTTGGTGCTCCTCCCGGGCGTAGTCGAAGCGGGGCCGGCACTCCACCCGGAAGCGCATGCTGCCGCGGACCATGGTGACGAGGCGGACCAGCCGGTGCGTGTCGGTGGCCCGCTCGCCCGTGACCGGCATGAAGTCCATCACCTCGGCCACCCCGTCGGCGCTGATGAACCGGGTGATCAGGATGGGTGTGCCGGGCAGGTAGAGCTGTTTGGTCACGTACCGCACGTCGTGCGGCGCGATCCGGAAGTAGCCGCCCCGCTCCTTGTCCAGCAGGGCGGCGAAGATGCTCGGCGAGTCGAAGCGCGGCGCGCAGAACCAGTCGACAGTGCCGTCACACGTCACCAGCGCGGCGGTTTGCAGGTCGCCAATGAGTCCGTGATCTTCGATCGCCGGATAGCTGTCCACATCTCTCCCCGGGTCGGCGGCCTCCTGCGCACCGAACTTAAAGGGAAAAATTGTCGATTAAGCGGGGATTTGGGATCAACCACCCTGTCGCGTGCCCCGGGACACATCCCCTCGACGGACCGCTCGTTGGTGCGACGAGGGCGGACGGAGGGGGACGATGTCGGCGAGGCACGGTGCGGACCTCCTGCGTCCTCCGGACAGCGCGGGCCGCGCCACGTTCCTGGAGCTCTTCTTCGACCTGGCCTTCGTGGTGGCGCTCACCCGGGTCTCGCAGCGTTTCGTCGAGCTCAACGGCGACACCGGCTGGGCGCTCGTCAGCGGGCTCGGCGGTACTCTGCTGCTCTTCCTGGCGCTCTGGCTGATCTGGTCGCACACCACCTGGATCACCAGCCGGTACGAGCCGGAGCGATCGGTCATCCAGGCCGTCGTGGTGGCCACGATGTTCGCCGGGCTGGTCATGGCGGTGACGCTGCCCAGGGCGACCCAGGAGCGGGCGCTGCCGTTCGTGGTCGCGTACCTGCTGGTGATGGTGGTCCGGCCGCTGGTGATCGCGCTCGCGCTGCGTGGCCATCCGAGACGGCTGGTCGCGTTCCGGCTCTCCGCGTGGGCTGCGCTGAGCGCGCCGATCTGGCTGGTCGGCGCGCTCGGCCCGGAGCGACTGCGCCTGCCGCTGTGGGCCGTCGCCGTCGGGGTCGACTACCTCGCGTGGTTCCTGGGGTGGCCGCTGCCGCGACTCGGGGCCGCGGCGGTGGCGCGCTGGCGGATCGCGGGTACCCACCTCGCGGACCGCTACCAGCAGATGTTCCTCATCGCGCTCGGCGAGTCGATCCTGGTGATCGGGGTGGTGTTCAGTGGCCGGGACTACTCCGGTGGGCGGGCGGCCGCCTTCACGATCGCGTTCGTCACCAGCGCCCTGCTCTGGCGGATCTACTTCCACCGCGCCGGTCTGCTGTTGGGCGAGGCGCTGGGCCGGGCCGCGCAGCCCGCCCGACTCGGTACGGCGTCGGAGCGGACGCACCTGCTCATCGTGCTCAGCGTCCTGCTCGCGTCGGTCGGCTACGAACTGGTGATCGACGACCCGTTCGGGGCTCCCCGACCGACGTGGCTGCTGTTCGTGGTGGGTGGTCCGGCGCTCTTCCTCGTCGCGCGGCTGCGCCTCGAGTACGAGGTGTTCGGGCGGATCTCCCGCTCGCGGCTGCTCGGGTTGGTGGTCCTGCTGCTGGTCACGCCGGCGTTGACCCGGTGGCCGCCGATGGTCGGTCTGTGTGCGGTGGCCGGGACGCTGGCCGTGGTCGCGGTCCTCGACGCGCTGGACGGTCGGCGGTACGCGCCGCAGGCCCCCAGCCCGTCGGTCGGGCGGGAGACGCCCGACGGACGCGACTTCGAGGCGTGACGGTGGACCCTGCGGCCGTCGCCCGTACCGCGAAGCTGACCGAGGGGTGAGCGACGCCGGGGCGGGCGGTCGGGTCGACCGCCCGCCCGGTGTCCTCAGCTCAGGGTGAAGGTCACGTCGTCGACGTCGAAGGCCGTGACGCCGTTGCCGGCCGTCTCGCTGCTCAGGAAGCTGGCCGTCGCGGTGCGCTCGACCGCCGCCGTTCCGCTCGACATGCTGTACTGCCGCCACTGCGCCCCGCCGTCGAAGGCCAGCGAGAACCTCGTCTTCGGCGGGATGCCGGTGACCGCCAGCCCGACGTTCAGGTAGTCGCCCCGGGTGGTTTCGGTGGTGGTGGTACGGACCCAGAAGCGAACCGTCAGGTCGCAGTTGGCCGGCACGGTGACGGTGGTGCGCAGCAGGTCGCTACGCGTCACGTCCAACCCGGCGAAGGTGGCGTACGCGCGACCGGTGTGTGCGGGCCGGGTCTCGTCGCCGAGCACGACCATGCGGGGGCCGGCGGTCCAGCCGCTGGCGCCGCGCTCGAACGACGGGTTCGGGTGAACCTGCCCGGCGCACGGCGCGGCGGGTGCCGGTGCTGCGTCGGATGCGGCCCGTGCGGCGGATGCGCCCGTGGTCAGGAGCAGCAGGGCTGCGGCGGTGGTGGCGAGTGCCTTCATCGGTCCTCCTCAGATCATCGAAGGTTGCCGATATCTGACCTTGCGTGACGAGGGCCGCCACGTCAAGCCGTTCCCGACTCCGGCGGCCGCTGCGTCAGTCAGCCGCCGATCAGTGCGGACCGAGCTGACTGATCTCGTACCCCTGGGGGTAGGTCCGGGCCCGGATGCCGTCGGCGAACAGCGGCGTGGTCCGCGGCGCGCCGAACCACCGCTGCCATCGCGCGCGGGTCCGCAACGCGATGCGCAGGCCGGCCCGGATCGGCCAGGGCGGCGCGTCGACCCGGGTCGCGCGCCGCAGCGGTTCGTCATACATCGCGCTGACCAGCGCGTTTCCCAGCGGCGCGAGGACGCGGGGGAGACGGGCGAGCAGCAACATGCGGGTGGCCCGCTCGATGGCCGCGGCGTCGTCGTTGGGCAGCAGGTGGGCGGCGTCGTGGGCGTCGAACCAGGTTTCGAACTCCTCGAACGACCCGGGGATGTCGGTGATGCCCATCCGCCGACCGAGCTCCCGGTAGAACAGGTAGGTGGCCTGCCGCTCGTGACAGCAGGGCGGACGCCAACCGTGCTCGCGCAGCCAGCGGATCGGGATCACCACGAGGCAGCCCAGGACGTAGCGGAAGTCGTCGTTGTCGATGTCGTACGGGCGGTGGATCTGGTTGACCCGGCGTAGCGCGTCACGGCCCCGGGGCTGGTCGAAGCCGTTGAGGACCATCTCGTACATCAGCAGGCCGGTGTCGTCGATGCGCTTCTGGGTGCGCTCGGTCAGCTCACCGGTGGTGGTGTGTACGGCGGCGATCGCCGGCACCGAGAAGGACCTGTTGAACGCGAGGTTGAGGCCCAGCTTCATGTCCCACGGGAACTCGTAGCGCAGCATCGTCTGGTAGATGTCCAGGTAGTCGCGCTGCGGGTCCAGCGTGCGGATCCGCTTGAGGTTGTTGTAGCGGCCCCTCATCGGCGCGGGTCTCCTGCCGTCGGTTGCGGGGTGGCGGCGGCGAGCGTCCGGGCCACCACGGCTGATCGGGCGTAGGCGTCGGTGACGAGCGTCAGCCACGCCACCTCGCCGGCGTAGCCCCCGTCCGGTCGGTGCAGCTCGTCGGCGGGCTGCGGTGCCGCGGCCACCAGCCCGGCCCGATGCCGCCGCAGCGCGCAGGCCAGGTGCGCCGCCTCGATTGCCGCCTGCCGTTCGGTGGCGCCGAGACCGGCCCCTGCGGCGAACCGCTCGGCCAGCGCCGTCACCCCCGTGTCGGTGTACGGGCGCAGCGCCAGCCGGCCGTCGCGGATCTCGGCAACCCGGCGGGTGAGCGCGTAGTCGGTGTCGCGCAGGGCCGCGAACCGGCGGCGCAGGGCGGGATCGAGTTCCAGCTCGGGAAGGGCCGCGACGAGGTCCCGCCAGAGCGGTTCGAGTCGACGGTAGGAGCGGAAGTCCGCCCACCGCTGACCGATCTTGAGAGTGGGACCCCACGCCGGCATGGTGAGGCCGATCGTGATGAGCAACGCGCCGATGGTCACCAGCACCGCGGCGATCTGCCGCTCGCCGGTCGGCCGGTAGCCGGCCCAGTACGCCACCAGGTAGACGATCTTGTTGGTGCTGTAGAGCAGCGCGAAGGTGGCGCCCACGGCGGTGATGCGCAGGCCGCGGCGCAGCCAGGGGCGTCCGCAGATCTTCGCGAAGCCCCAGCACAGTCGGGTGATGTCGACGCAGTAGGCGAAGAACCCGAGCAGCAGGAAGATCAGCAGGTAGGCGGTGACGACGGGGTCGGTCGCGTACTCGACGGTCAGGCGCACCGGCTCGTCGTACGTGAGGGTGACGGCGAACAGGCCGAGCATGACGAGGAACGCGCACGCGGTCACCCAGACCCAGCGGCGGGCACGGACGGCGGCCGTCGCCGGGGGCAGCGCGAAGTGCAGCAGCATGATCTCGGCGTTGGCCGAGATGCTCAGGGCGCCGGCGTGCGCCATGATCTTGGCGAGGTTGGGCAGGCCCGACACCTCGTCGATCGCGACGGCGACGGGCGGGATGGCGACCGTGATCCCGGCCGCGAACGCCCCGAGGCCCGCGCAGATCGCGCGGCGGGCCCGACTGGGATGCCGGCGTTGCAACCGCACCATGTAGGCGAACGCGACCCAACCGGAGGCCGCGCACACGGCGTAGAGGACGGTGTCCATCGCTGTGCTACCAGTGCGGGTGTTCGAGCGAGTGCCGCAGCCGGCCGTACAGCTCGGCGTCCGGCCCGTCGACCGGGGCGTCGTCCGCCTCGCCGCGCCCGCTGCGGACCCGCCGCAGCAGCAGCGAGCCGATCATCTCGGCCTCGCGCTCCTCGGCCGCGGCGTAGTTGCTGCGGCCGAGGCTGCGCCGCACGAGTTGCGGGTCGAGGTCGGGCAGCAGCAGCCGGGACGCGTCCGCGTCCAGCACCTCGGTCGCCTGGTGCCCGGCGAGCAGATGACCCAGTTCGTGACCGATGATCAGCAGTTGGTGCAGGGGTGAGGTGTCCTGCTCGTAGAAGATCGCGTCGAAGTCGTTCGTCGGCACGCACATGCCGCACACCGTCTGCGCCGGCAGTTTGATCGGCACCAGGTGGATGGGCCGGCCACGACGTTCGCCGAGGGCGTCGCACAGCGTCCGGATGTCGAAGGGCAGCGGTATCTCCAACTCGGCGACGATGCGCGCGCAGCGTCTGCGTAACCGGTGCGACGTCACGTCGGTGTTCTCCCACTCGTCGGTGTGCTCCCACCGCAGGATCTGCACGGCCATCGGCTACCGACGATCGTCGGAGACGGCCGTGTCGGTGCCCTCCGCCACGGCGCGTAGCCGGGCCACCATCTGTTCGACGAGGCGGGTGTCGGTCGCCGAGAGGCCGTTGTCGGCGAGCACCTGCCGCAGCGCCACCCGCTTGACGTCCATCCGGCGCAGCTCGCTGAGCAACGTGATCTGGTCCTGGATCCGTCGGGCCGCCGCGTCGTCCACGAAGTAGCCCGAGTTGACCCCGAAGGCGGTGGCCAGGGCGCGTACGTGCGAGGTACGCGGGTCGCTCGCCACGCCTCGGCGCAGCTCACCGATGTAGGCGGCGCTGATCGTCACGCCCGTCTCGGCCGCCGCTTCGTTGATCTTGTCGGCGATCTCCCGGTTGGTGTACCGCCGCCCCGGCTCGTCGGAGTCGCCGAGTTCGTCGGGTGTCGGGCGGATCTTGTCGAACAGGTACTCCAGCCGTGCTGCCAACGTGTCGAGGGGCGGCAACTCCCGCTCCGCGCGCCGAACGTCCACCATGCTCTTCACCCTCCGGCGACCTGAACGACAGTGTCGCAGATGCGCCCCCGGACGAAACACCCGTTGACACGCGCACGGAACGTGAGCGTAAGCTCGCACCTGTTTGGAGCAACGCACGTTGAGTGGGAACCCGATACGCTCAACGCGTGTTGCGCGGCGGGCCGTACCTGGCCTGTCCGGCCGAACCTGGGGGGGCGAGCGGGGAGGAATCCGCTCCGCGAGGAGCACAACGGGGGATTCCTCCCACGGCCGGTCCGTCAGTACGGGTACCCCGGGACGTTCAGCCGCACGCTGTAGAGACCGGAGTCGTTGCGTGGACCCGAGGTGATGAAGAGGGTCTGCCGGTCGGACCCGCCGAAGGCCACGTTCGTCGTGCCGGTGAAGCCGGACCGGATCGTGCCCAACTGGACGCCCGCGGGCGAGTAGACGTGGACGAGGGAGTCCCCGCCGGAGGTCCAGTACACGTTCCCCGCGCAGTCGATCGTGCCGCCGTCCGGGCCGCCGATGTAGTTCACGAACACGCTGCGCGCGCCGGTGCTGCCATCGGGCTGGACGGCGTACTTGTAGATCTTGTTCTCGGAGTAGGCGCCCACGTACAGGGTGCTCCCGTCCGGCGACAGCGAGATGCCGTTGGGCTGACGCAGTTGGTCGTCCACCAGCGACACCTGACCGTTGACCACGCGGAAGACGCTGGTGCGTCCGTTCATCTGGTCCGGGCGGTTGCCGCGCTGGAAGTTGGGGTCGGTGAAGTAGACGACGCCGTCCGAGCGGACCGCGACGTCGTTCGGCGAGTTGAACGCCCGACCCTGGTAGTTCGCCGCGACGGTGCTGCGGGCCCGGTCGCTCAGCCGGTACGCGGACACGTTGCGCTGGTCGTGGGTGGCCGCCACGAGTTGCTGGCCGTCCGCACTCAGCGCGATGCCGTTGCTGCCCGCGTTGGGGATGAACGTGTCGAAGGTCGACGGCGGTGTGAACCTGCGGATCGTGGACGGCTGCACGTTGTACGGCCCGGTGCCCGCGGCCATGTCGGAGAAGAGCAGGTAGCCGCCGTCGGCGACCCAGACGGGCCCTTCGAGGAACGAGAACCCGCCCTGGATGCGGGGCGCCGTCACCGAGTTGGACGGCAGGGGCGAGCCGTAGCCGGCCCCCGTCGGGCAGGCGCCGGGCGGCGTGCCGGGCGGGCCGGCGAGCCTGGCGTACGCGCCTGCCGGGGCGGTCGCCGATCCTCGGGCGGCGGCGGGAACGGGGGCCGCGCTGACCGCGAGGCAGAGTCCGGCCAGGATGGCGATGGTGGGACGCCGGTTCATCGGGTGCTCCAATCGGCGTCGACGGGTCCCGGGGACCGGCCGACGGTGTCGCAGGGCGCGTGCGGGCGCGATACGGCCCGCCCGCCGGGGCTATTCCAGGTGGAAGGTGGCGGAGCCGCGCTCGGCGCTCGTACTGACCGCCTCCAGGTAGAGCAGGCCGTCGCGGTGGCGCACGAAGCGGCCCGGGTAGTTCTGTGACTCCAACGAGATCCCGGCGCTGTCGGCCAGGCCGGATCGGCGTTGGAAGCTCGCGTCACCGGCGAAGATCGACGATGAGTCGTTGGGCGCGATGGACAGCGCGAAACCGTAGTGGCGCAGGTAGTAGCCCGGGAAGTTGGTCGACTCCAACGACACGCTGCCGCCGCCGGCCAGACCGTTGACGATGCGGAACTGGGAGTCGGCCAGGTTTGTCACGTTCGGCTCGACCCGCGCCCGGTAGTCGTAGTGCCGGACGTAGCTGGTCGTGAGGTCGTGCGAGCGCAGCCGGACCGGGGTGACACCGTCGGGCACCGGGATGCCGAAGTTCGGGGTGCCGTCGGCGTTCCAGTAGACCTTCTGGAGCCGGGTCCGCCGGTTGGGATCGTTGAGGGGGTCGCCGCTGATGTCCCGGTAGTTCCGGTCGTGATAGACCAGGATGTCGCTCTGTCCGTCCTCGGAGACGGTGAACGAGTTGTGGCCCGGGCCGTACTGGCCGGTGGCCGCGCTGGTGGCGAAGACCGGGTTGGGGCTCTTGCTCCAGGAGGCCGCGTCGAGCAGGTTCGCGGTGGCGGAGGCGCTGAGCATCCCGAGGCAGTAGTTGGCATCGGTGGCGCTGGCCGAGTAGGTCAGGAAGAGGCGTCCGTTGCGCTGGATGACCGCCGGTCCCTCGGCGACCCGGTAGCCGCGGGTCTCCCAGGCGTACGTCGGCACGACGAGCCGGGTCACGGTGCCGGTGATCTGCCACGGGTTGGCGCCCATCCGGGCGAGGTAGACGTTCGAGTTGGTGGAGATGCCCGGCTCCTGCTGCGCCCAGGTCAGGTAGCGCACCCCGTTGGCCACGAAGGTCGAGGCGTCCAGGCTGAAGGTGTCCCAGGGCGTCGTGATCCGGCCGCGTTCGGTCCACCCTCCGGTGAGCGGATTCGCGTTGGCGTTCTCCAGCACGTACATCCGGATGCGCCACACGTCATCGGTCCGCCCGGCGGCGAAGTAGACGTACCAGCGGTTGTTGATGAAGTGGATCTCCGGGGCCCAGATGTGGGCGCCCATCTCGCCGCTGGTGTGCCGGCTCCAGATCGTGGTCTCCGGTGCCGTCGCCAGCCCCGACAGGGTGGTCGCGCGGCGCAGGACGATCCGGTCGTACTGCGGCACGGTCGCGGTCAGGTAGTAGTAGCCGTCGGTGTGCCGGAAGATGTGCGGGTCGGCCCGCTGGTTGACCAACGGGTTGGTGTAGGTCACGGCGGGCGCGGCCTGCGCGGGCCCGGCCACCGGCAGCCCGGCCGACACGGCGAGCGCCATCAGCATCGCGGCCAGCACCGACCGTCGACGGCGGGGGGCGCCCGAAGCGGCGGTTCCCCGGTCAAGTGGCAGCGGCATCTGTCCTCCGTGAGCTGTGTGGGTACCGCGTGTGTCGACGCTGCCCCCGGCGGTCGATCTGGGACACCGGCGAGGGCGCGAACGCCCGTGGACAGGAATGTGTGACGGGAGTGTTGCGCCCAGGTAACGGCCTCAGTGTTGGCGCTAACATCGACGAGTGTCAAGGTCTTCCGGTAGTTCCCGGGCGGGTCGCGCGGCGCGGGACCGCGTGCGGGTGGCGGTGGGGCGGTCGGTCGGAACGGAGGTTTCACCGTCGCCTGGCGGGTACTCAGGCGCACCGGCACGGCCGGTCGAGGACCAGCGTCACGAGCGAGGGAGCGCCTGTCATGCCCGATGCGGACCCCACCGTCGTTCTGGTGCACGGCGCGTTCGCCGAGTCGTCGAGCTGGAACGCCGTGATCGAGCGGCTGGGCAACGCTTACAACGTCGTGGCCGCCGCCAACCCGCTGCGGGGCGTCGCGAACGACGCCGCGTACGTGCGGGACGTCGTCCGGGGAATCGGCGGGCCGGTCGTGCTCGTCGGCCACTCCTACGGCGGCATGGTGATCACGCAGGCCGCCGCGGGCGACACGTCGGTACGCGCCCTTGTCTACGTCAACGCGCTGTGCCCGGACACGGGTGAGTCCGCGATGTCGCTGAACGCGAAGTTCCCCGGCAGCACGCTCGCGGACACGCTCGTGCAGTACCCGCTGTCGGCCGGGGGCAACGACGTGGCGATCGGTCAGGACGCCTACCACGCCCAGTTCTGCGCCGACGTGTCGGACGATCTCGCCTCGCTGATGGCCCGCACCCAACGGCCGATCACCGAGCAGGCCCTGAGTGACGGGCTCACCGGAGAACCCGCCTGGCGGTCCCTGCCGAGCTGGTTCGTGTTCGGTGACGCCGACAAGAACATTCCGGTCGCCGTACACCGCTTCATGGCCGAGCGGGCCGCACCGCGCGGCCAACGCGAGGTGGCCGGCGGTTCGCACGCGATGGCGGCGGCCCCGCAGGCCGCGAGCGAGGTCGCCGAGACGATCATCGAGGCGGTCCGGGCCACCTGACCACGTGCGCCGGCAGCGCGACGCGAGCGCCGGATCGCGCCGCGTAGCCTTGCGCTCGTGGGGGACTGGGCGCTTCGGCCGGCGTCGACGGCGGACGTCGAGGCGGTGGCCGAGTTGCGGTCCGTGGTGCTGCGGCCGGATCTGGAACGGCTCGGACGGTACGACGAGCAGCGGGTCCGGCAGCGACTGCGGGACGGGTTCTCGCCGGCGCACACCTGGCTGATCGAGGTGGGCGGCGCGTTCGCCGGGTGCGTGTCCCTGCGGCCGGGCGAGGATGCCCACTGGCTGGAGCATTTCTATCTGGCGCCAGAGGTGCAGGGCGGTGGCATCGGCGCGGCCGTGCTGCGCTCGCTGCTCGACCGGTGCGACCGCGACGGCTTCCGGGTCCGGTTGAACGTGCTGAGCGGCAGTCCGGCCCGGCGACTGTACGAGCGGCACGGGTTCACCCTCGAGAGTGAGGACGCGGTCGACGTGTTCATGGTGCGCGAGCCGACGCCGGCCGCGCCGGCCGACTGATCAACCCCGGCCGGCCGACTCCCGGTACGCCGCGGCTATCCCGGCCAGGCCGCGCCCCAACTCCGGGCCGCGTACCCCGGCGTACCCGAGGACCAGCGCCGGCGGACGGTTGTCCGGCCGCAGGGCGTAGAAGCGGCCACCGCGCACCAGCACCGAGCGGCGCCGGGCCGCGCGGACCAGGGCCTCCTCCGGGTGTCGGGCCGGCAGCAGCAGGTACGCCTGGAGCCCGCCGTCTCCACCGACGAGGGTGACGTCGGGCAGGTGCCCGGCGACGAAGTCCCGGACCGCCTGGCGACGCTTCTGCACGTCCGCGCCGAGGCGGCGCAGGTGCCGGTCGAAGGCGCCGGTGTCGATCAGCCGCGCGAAGGCGAGCTGTTCCAGGCCGGAGCAGCCGATGTCCCAGCTGGCCCGGACGCGCTCGACCGGGGCGGTCAGGTCGGCGGGGGTGGCCAGCCAGCCGAGGCGCAGCGCCGGGGTGAGCACCTTGCTGGCGCTGCCGGCGTAGACCACCCGGTCGGGCGCGAGGCTCTGCACCGCGGGCATCCGCTGCGCCGGGGCGACCAGGGCGGCGTCGAAGTCGTCCTCGACGACGTAGCCGTCGACCTCCTGCGCCCAGGCCACGAGCTGGGCCCGGCGTCGTCCGGTGAGCGTGACCCCGGTGGGGAACTGGCTGGCCGGGGTGACCAGCACGGCACGGGCGCCGCTCGCGGCGAGCGCGTCCACCCGGATGCCGTCGGAGTCCACCGGAATGCCCACCGGCCGCAGCCCGGCCTCGGCGATGAACCTCCACTCGCCCGGGTGTCCCGGGTCCTCCACCGCGAGCGTGTCGTGGCCCCGGTCGCGCAGCACCCGGCAGAGCAGCGCGAGCCCCTGCGCGAAGCCGGACGTGACCATGACGTGTTCGGGTCGGGTCCGCACCCCGCGTACCCGGCCCAGGTAGCCGGCGAGGGTGTGCCGCACGACTGGCAGGCCGGACGGTGGGGCGTAGTCCAGCTCGCGACGGCCGGCCGAGGTGACCACCGCGCTGACCGCCCGGATCCAGTCCTGCCGGGGGAACGCCGAGTCGTGCGGGCTGCCGGTGCGCAGGTCACAGACCGTCGGGGCGGGTGTGTGGTCGTCCGGGGTGAGCGCCGAGCCGACGTCCGCCCGGGCCGAGGCCGCCACGGAGGTGCCCGAGCCGTGGTGGGAGACGAGGTACCCCTCGGCGCAGAGCTGTTCGTACGCCTCGACGACCACACTGCGGGACACGCCGAGATCGGCGGCGAGTTGCCGGCTCGACGGCACCCGGGTGCCGGGGCGTAACGCCCCCTCCTCGATCTGCGTCCGGAATGCGTTACGGAGCTGCACCGCCAGCGTTCCCCGGGATTGCACATCTATTGACAAGCTTAGATTTATTGGCAAGTGGTCCGCTCCGAGATCGTCGAAGTGGTATGGACAGCGTGATCGGTGCCTGTGGAAAGTGTTGGGCGGGTGCGCAACCGCCCGGTGGCCGGCGAATCAGGGCGTACGTTCCGAGCGTGTCCAATGCGGACGACCCCGCCGCCGGTGCCGGGGTGGTCGTGCGAAGTCCTTTCGCCTGGGGGAAGGGCCCGACCTGCCGCGTTGTCGGTGGGGCCAGCGCCAACGGTGGCGTGGCAGCGGGCTGTTCAGAGGGGGTTCCGCAAGTGTCCCTATTGTCAACCGAGCGCGCCGCGTGGTCGAACCGGTCACATTCGTCGGCCGGTGCCCGTACACCATTTATGGGCTCAATTCCGGTGCAAGTGACATCTATCACACTGCCGTCGATCGATCCGTTGTCGCTCTACGCGGCACTTGCCGACAGTCTTTCCCAGCCCGGTCCGTATCTGTTCGAAAGCCTGGACGGTCCAGCTCAGGACCGGTATGCCGCAGCCGTCGGCTGGGGTCTTCTCGCCGAGGTGCGATTCATCGCCGACCGCCTCGAACTGAGCGCCGACGGTCCGCTGGGCGACGCCCTGGCCGCCGTGCTCACCGCCGTCCTGGGCGAGCCGGGCCGGCGCCGCGAGACGTCGCGGATCTGGCCGGTCGCCGGCCCGCCCGAGGTGTGGGCCGCCGTCCGGGCGATCCAGTGGGCGTTCGCCGTGCGCACGACCGTCCCCACCGACACCTTCGCCTTCGGTTTCCTCACCACCCTGGCGTACGAGGCCGCGCGGGACATGGACGAGCTCGGGACCGACCGGGCGGTCGACGACATCCCGCGCTGCACGCTCGCGCTGTTCCGGCACACCGTCTGGTGGGATCTGCGCGCCGGCACGGTGCGCCGGCTCCACGCCACCGGCCCGCACCTGCCGCCGGAGGACATCGCCCGGCTGCCCGAGCTGGCCGAGCGGCAGGCCGCCGACCTCGCACGCGTGCCGGCCGCCCCGCCGCCGGGTCTGATCCGGGACACCGTGGACGAGGAGACGTTCGCCGCCCGGGTGAAGCAGTGCCTGCGACACATCGAGGTCGGGGACAGCTACCAGATCCAGATCGGCCACCGGATCGACGTGGAGACGACGCTCACGCCGCTGGAGGTCTACCGGCGGCTGCGTCACCGCAACCCGTCGCCGTACATGTACCTGACGCCGTGGGCCGGCCGGACCGTCATCGGGGCGAGCCCGGAGCTGTTCCTGCGCGTCCGGGACGGCCGGCTCTCGATGCGCCCGATCGCCGGCACCGCGCCCCGCGCCGCCGACCCCGAGGCCGACCGACGTCGGGTCGCCGCGCTGGCGACGAGCGAGAAGGAGCGGGCCGAGCACGTCATGCTCGTCGACCTGTGCCGCAACGACATCGGCCGGGTCTGCGTGCCGGGGACGCTCAGCGTCGACAGCATGTTCGACGTCGAGCCGTTCGCGTACGTGCACCACCTGGTCTCGACCGTCTCGGGTCAGCTCGCCGACGACGCCGACGTGTGGGCGGCGATCTGCGCCACCTTTCCGGCCGGCACCATGACCGGCGCCCCGAAACTGCGGGCCATGGAGATCATCGACGGTCTGGAGGACGAGCCCCGGGGCGTCTACGCCGGCGCGGTCGGGCTGGTCGACGTCCGCGGGTACGCGGTGCTCGCGCTCTGCATCCGTACCGCCGTGCACGACGGCCGGCACTACCGGACCCAGGCGTCCGCCGGGGTGGTGGCCGACTCCGTCCCGGGCGACGAGTGGCGCGAGACGCTGGCCAAGATGAACCCCACCTACTGGGCCCTGACCGGTGGGGAGTTGCTGTCGTGAAGGTCCTGCTCGTCGACGCGTACGACAGCTTCACCCACATCATCGACCAGTACCTGCGCACCCTCGGCGCGCGGACCGTGGTGGTCCGTTCCCGCTCGGCGACAAGCGACCAGCTCGCGGCCCTGCGGCCCGACGCGGTGGTGCTCGGCCCCGGGCCCGGCCACCCCGCCGAGTCCGGACACGTGGAGCTGGTGCACGCCTTCGCCGGCCGGGTCCCGCTGCTCGGGGTCTGCCTCGGCCACCAGGCGATCGGCCTCGCCTACGGGGGGACGGTCGCGGTCGCCCGCCACCTGATGCACGGCAAGACCAGCGTGGTCACCCACGACGGCCGGGGCGTCTTCGAGGGCGTGCCCGCCCCGCTCACCGTCACCCGCTACCACTCGCTGATCGTCGCGGAGCCGGTGCCGCCGGCCCTGCGGGTCACCGCCCGGTCGTCCGACGACGGCTACGTGATGGGGGTACGACACGACACGCTCGCGGTGCAGGGGGTGCAGTTCCATCCGGAGAGCGTGCTCACCGAGGCCGGACTACGGCTCTTCGACAACTTCCTGCGTGACGCGTCGGCGACCGCGCAGCGGCCATCCGGATTGGCCTCACCGGATCACCCCGGATTGGCCACAACCGGTGGTCGTCCCGCTGCGTACGGTCGGGCGGACAATCGGACCCGAACCTCACGAGGATCACGATGACCCAGCTCAGCGACGGTGCGGCCACGCTCACCGTCCGCATCGACGACCGGGTGCTGACCGCGGTGCCGGACTACGTGCTCGGCGTGCTCGCCGTGGCGCAGGTCGAGGTCGTACCGGCGCCTCCCGCCGTGTCGGCGCTGCTGACCGCCGCCGAGGACGCGCTGCACGCCGCCGGCCTGGACAAGGCCGGCGTGGCCGATCTGCCGGGCATCGCGGCCTGGCGCGAGGCGTACCGGGCGGTGGGGGTGAACCCGAACCGCTTCCCCTGCGCCGCCGAGTCGATCAGCCGGCGGGTGGCCAAGGGTGACCGGCTGCCCCGGATCAACGCCCTGGTCGACCTCTGCAACGCCGTCTCGCTCGGCACGGCGCTGCCGGTCGCCTCGTGCGCGGTCGACGGCCTCACCGACCTCGTGGTGCGGCCGGCCGACGGCACCGAGACGTACCTGCCCCTGGGCGTGCCGGACGCGCCGGAGCGCCCGGAGCCGGGCGAGGTCGTCTACGCCGACGCCGCCGGGCGGGCCCACTCGCGGCGCTGGAACTGGCGGCAGGGTCACCTGGTCCGCACCGACCTGGGCCCGCACGCGCTGCTGCTCACCGTCGAGTCGGCCCACCCCGGCGGACGGGCGGAGGTGGTGGACGCGCTGGCCCGCCTCGGCGACGTCCTCGACCAGATGTCCGCCGGCCCACGGCAGGCGGCGGTGCTCGACCGCGACGCGACGAGCGCGGTGCTGCGTACCGCCGGACCGCTGAGCCCGGCGGGCAGCAACGGTCGGGGCCGGCCGTGACCGGCGCGATCCTGGTCATCTACCGCCCGGCGGCCGGGCGGTACGCCGCCCAGTTCCGCGCCGTGGTCGCCGCCGCGGCCGAGCGGGGCGTGGCGGCCGTCGCGCTGCTGCCGACCGGGCAGCCGTCCGCCGACACCGCCGGGCTGCCCTGCTACCACGCCGACCTCGACGACCGCGAGGCCGTCCGGGCGGTCGTCGCGACGATCGTCGCCGAGCACCCGGTGCGCCGCATCTTCCCGCTCTTCGAGGGTGACGTGCTGACCGCCGCGCACTGCCGGCGGGACCACGGCATCGACGGGCTCGACCCGGAGCAGGCGCTGACCTTCCGGGACAAGAACGTCATGCACCGCCGAGCCACCGAGCTGGGGGTGCCGGTGGCCCGCTCGTGCCGTCCGGAGACGGTCGGGGCGGTCGCCGAGTTCGCCGCCGAGGTGGGCTGGCCGGTGGTGGTCAAGCCGTACGCAGGCTGGGCCTGCGGCGACACCCACCGGGTGGACTCCGCCGAGGACCTGGCCCGGGCGTGGCCGCTGATCGCCGACGACCGGCACGACTACCGGGTGGAGGAGTACGTCCGGGGGGCCGAGTACCACGTCGACTCGCTGCTGCGCGCCGGTGAGGTGGTCTTCGAACAGCTCTCCCGCTACACGTACTCGGTCCTGGAGTTCCGCGACGAGCCCGGCGGGACGGTCTCCCGCAAGCACGACCTGACCGACGCCGAGCGGCGCATCCTGACCGCCAGCGCCACCGTGCTGCGCGGGTTCGGGATGCGCACCGGGGTGGCGCACGTCGAGTTCTTCCTCCGCGACGACGGCGAAGTGATCTTCGGCGAGGCGGCCGCCCGGGCCGGTGGCGGTTCCATCGTGCCCGCCATCGAGGCCGGACGGGGGATCAACCTGGCCGGGGAGTGGTGCCGGCTCGAACTGGACCCGGAGCACGTGCCGGCCGCCGGCCTCGGGCCGGAGATCGGCACCGAGTACCTCTGCTCCGACCGGTACGGGCGGATCACCGCGATCACCTCGGCGCAGGAGTTGCGGGCGCTCGACGCGGTGCGCGACGCGGACGTGTGGAAGAGCGTCGGTGACGTGCTCGCCGCGCCGACCGCCTCGAACGACGTGCTCGGCTGGTACGTCTGCGAGGGGCGGGACTTCGACGACGTCCGCGCCCGGTTCAAAGTCATCCGCGACTCCTTCGAGGTGCGCACCGAACCGGTGGGGGAGTCGTGATGTGGTTGAGCCGTTTCCGGGCGCTGCCCCGCCCGCTGCGGATGCTGGTCTACGCGTCCTTCATCAACCGGGCCGGCATGTTCGTCTTCCCGCTGCTCGCGGTCTACCTGGTGCAGAGCCGGCACCTGAGCACCGGCGAGGCGGGCGTGCTGATCTCCGTGGGCAGCACCGGCCTGCTCGCCGGCAGCCTGCTCAGCGGACCGGTCTGCGCCCGGGCCGGCCGCCGCGCGGCGCTGGTTTCGAGCCTGCTGCTCAACGCGGCCGGCTACCTGGGCCTGGCCGTGGTCGACGGTCCGACGTGGACGTACGCGGTGCTGCTCTTCGTCGCGCTGGTCGGGATGGGCATGTTCTCCCCGGCGGCGAACACGCTGATCGCCGACCTGACCGAGCCGGGCGAGCGGCCGTTCGCGTACACGGTCAGCTACCTCGCCAACAACCTCGGCATGGGCGTCGGCCCGCTGCTCGGCGGATTCGCGGCGGCCCTGTCGTACCAGCTGATGTTCGCCGGCAACATCCTGCTCGGCCTGCTCGCGGCGGCCACCATCTGGCTGTTCGTACCCGCGCAGACCCGCCGTGCCCCGACGGCCGCGCCGGTCGCCACCACCCGGTGGGCCGGCCTGCGCCGGGACGTCGACGTGGCGCTGCTGGTGCTGGTCTCGTTCTGCTACGTCGCACCGCTGATCGGCCTGGAGTACACGCTGCCCCTCGCGGTCACCACCGTGCTGTACTCGTCGGTGGCCGTGGTCGGCGCGGTCTACACCATCAACAGCGTCGTCGTGGTCAGCGCCAGCCTGCTGATCGAGAAGCGGATCAAGGCGTACTCCACCCGGGTCCTGCTGGTCGTGGCCGGCCTGCTCTGGTCGGCCGGCATGGCCGTCCTGGTGTTCGCCTTCTCCCTGCCCGCCGTCCTGCTCTCCACGGTGGTCTGGACCCTCGGGGAGATCATCGCCTCGGTGGTGGTGCCCACCTACATCGCCGACCACGTCGAGGAACGGCGGGTCAGCAGCTTCATGGCTCTGAACGCCTTCGTGCTCAGCTCCGCCCGGTTGGTCGTACCGATGGGTCTCGGCTTCGTGTGGCAGACCCAGGGGCACCGACCCGTCCTGCTCATCCTCCTGCTGACCCCGGTGGTCGGTGTGGTCGCGTTCGCGGCGCTGCGAATCCGACCGGCCGTCCGGCCCGTGCCGGCGCCCGCCGAACCGGCCACCGCGAGTCCCTGACACCCACCCACCCCTCATCGGAAGGTGCCATGACCACGTCGAAGTTCGTGCTGCCCGAGAGCGACATCCCGACGACCTGGTACAACGTGGTTCCCGACCTGCCCAAGGGACTGCCCCCGATGCTGCACCCCGGCACCCGGGAACCCCTCACACCGGCGGACCTCGAACCGCTCTTCGCCACCGGCATGATCGAGCAGGAGTTCAGCACCGAACGGGACGTGGACATCCCCGGGCCGGTGCTGGACATCTACCGCCAGTGGCGGCCCAGCCCGCTCGTACGCGCCCACCGGCTGGAGAAGGCCCTCGGCACGCCGGCCCGGATCTACTTCAAGTACGAAGGGGTCAGTCCGTCCGGCAGTCACAAGCCGAACACCGCGGTGCCGCAGGCGTACTACAGCAAGCTCGACGGCGTGCAGCGGTTGACCACGGAGACCGGCGCCGGCCAGTGGGGCAGCTCGCTCTCCATGGCCTGCACCTACTTCGGCCTCGACTGTGAGGTCTTCATGGTGCGGGTCAGCTACGACCAGAAGCCGTACCGGCGCGGGCTGATGGAGACGTTCGGCGCCTCGGTGACGGCGAGCCCGAGCGACCGTACCGAGGCGGGCCGGGCCGCGCTCGCCGCCGACCCCGACTCCACCGGCAGCCTCGGCCTGGCCATCTCCGAGGCGGTGGAGGCGGCGATGGTCAGCGGCGGCGTCGCCAAGTACTCCCTCGGCTCGGTGCTCAACCTGGTGCTGATGCACCAGACGATCATCGGCCAGGAGGCGCTGCTCCAGCTCGCCATGGCCGACGACTACCCGGACATCGTCATCGGCGCGGCCGGCGGTGGCTCCAACTTCGCCGGCCTGGCCCTGCCGTTCCTGCGCCGCCAGCTCGGCGGCGGCCCGACCGTGCGGTTCGTCGCGGTCGAACCGTCCTCCTGCCCGTCGCTGACCCAGGGCACCTACGACTACGACTTCGGCGACACCGCCGGCCTCACCCCGCTGACCAAGATGCACACCCTGGGCCACGACTTCCGCCCACCGGCCATCCACGCCGGTGGACTGCGCTACCACGGCATGGCGCCGATCATCAGCGCGCTACGGGACATCGACCTCATCGAGGCCCGGGCGGTGCCGCAGAGCGCGTGCTTCGAGGCGGGTGTGCTCTTCGCCCGCAGCGAGGGGATCGTGCCGGCGCCGGAGTCCACCCACGCCGTCCGGGTGGCGGTGGACGAGGCGCTGCGGTGCCGGGAGACGGGCGAGTCCAAGGCGATCGTCTTCTCGCTCTCCGGGCACGGTCACTTCGACATGCAGGCCTACATCGACTACTTCGCCGGGAAGCTGACGGACTGACCGCGTCGGGGGTGGGCGCCGTCGTGGCGTCCGCCCCCGCGCCGAGCACCGGGGGTGCCCTTGCACAGCGAAGCAGCGACCATCCTCGCCATCAACGGGTCGGAACGGGCCGGCGGCAACACCGACCACGCCATCGCGTACGCGGGCCGGCTGATCGCCGAGCGCGGCGCGACCCTGCGCACCATCGTGCTCCGCGAGCACCGCATCTCGCCGTGCAGCCCGTGCGGCGACTGCAACAGCCGTACCCTGCCCTGCCGGGTGGACGACGACGTCCCCGCCCTGGTGGAGCAGATGGCCGCCGCCGACGGGCTGATCTACGCGGCCCCGGTGCACGGCTTCGGTCTCGCCCACCTCATGCAGGTCTTCATCGAGCGGGCGGGCGTCGGCTACCTGCGGTTCACCAGGCCGCTGGCCGACAAGGTCGGCGGCATCATCGTCACCGGGCGTCGGTACAGCGACTCCTCGGTGCACAACCAGATCGTCAACAACCTGCTGCTCAACAGGATGATTCTGGTGGGCAGCGGATTCCCCGTCCTGCTGCGCAACACCACCGGCAGCCCGGGCCTGACCGACGCCGAGGGCGTCGACGCGCTCGAGCGGATGGTGCACCGGATGCTCGACATGGTGCAGCTGCTCAAGCGGCACCAGCCCATCGGCGGTGGCCCGGTCCTGCCGCGGCGGGACCGCAACGAACGTGTCCCGCGGCCCCGCCGCGCCGAACCCGTCCAGAGCAGAGGAGATATCGAGAATGTCCACTGAGCAGGTCGCCGCCCCGGTCGGCATCGACTTCCCGGCCACCGAGTGGGAGCGGTGGGACAAGCCGGGCGCCGAGGGCCGGGTCAAGATGACGTACGTGGGCGGTCAGCGACTCCGCCTGCTGGAGCTGCCGCCCGGCTTCGACGAGCACCACTGGTGTCTGCGCGGGCACACCGGCTACGTCCTGCAGGGCGAGTTCACCATCCACTTCCGGGACCGGTCGGTGCCCTGCCGTCCCGGGATGGGGTTCGTCATCCCCGACGACGAGGAACACCGGTCCCAGGGCAGCGACGCCGAACCCACCGTCGTCTTCGTGGTCGACGAGGTTCCGCAGCCGTGAGCGACCAGCAACCAGTCGCGTCGCCGGCCGGGTCGGCGTCGGTCGGCGACGTCGACGGTCCGGCCCGGATCGCCGAGCTGCGGGTCGCCATCGACGGGCTCGACCGGCAGATCATCGCCCTGCTGGCCGAGCGCACCCGGGTGGTGCGGGAGCTGACCGTGCACAAGACGGACGAGGCGACCGTCCGCTCACCCGAGCGGGTGCGGCAGGTCCTCGACCGCATCCACGGCCTGGCGGTCGGGCAGGGCATGCCGCCCGAGGTGGCCGTCGGCACGTACCGGGCCCTCATCGAGGAGCTGACCCTGATGCAGCTCGACATGCTGGCGGCCCGCCGCGCCGCCGCGTCGGCGGACGCCAGATGAGCCACCGTTCGCCCGTCGACCTGCGGCACGCCCTGGCCAGCCTCGACCCGCTCCCGGGCGAGCTGGTGCGGGTCGGCACCGAGCTGCCCGCCCGGTACGGCGTGTCCGCCCACTACGCCCGGTGGGCGGGCGCGCCGGCCGCCCCGCCCACCGGCGCCGGGCCGGCCGTGCTCTTCGACCGGGTACGCCCCGACGACGGCCCCACCCGGGCGGTGCTGATGGGCCTCTACGGCACCCGTCGACGCGCCGCCGGCCTCCTCGGCTGCACGCCCGCGGAACTGCCCCACCGGCTGCTCGACGCGGTGGCCGCGCCCCGACCGGCGGTGCCCGCCGTCGACGCCTCCCGCTGGCCGCGCGAGGTCCTGCCTCGGGACCTGACCGCGCTGCCGGTGCCGGTCCTCACCGACGAGGACGCCGGGCCCTACCTGACTCTCGGCGCGGTGCTCGCCACCGACCCGGACACCGGGGTCCGCAACCTGTCCGTGCACCGGATGTGCGTGCAGGGGCCCGACACGCTGACCATCTGGATGGTGCCGGGGCGGGACCTGGAACTCGCGTACCAGGCCGCCCTGCGCCGGGGTCGCGCGCTGCCGGTGGCGATCCATCTCGGACTGAGCCCGGCGGTGCTGCTCTCGTCGTGCTGCCCGACCTCGCTGGTCCCGTCGGACCTCGACGAGCTGGCGGTGGCCGGCGCGCTCGCCGGCCACCCGGTGGAGCTGCTGCCCTGCGCCACGGTGGACGCCGAGTTCATCGCCCACGCCGAGTACGTCATCGAGGGTGAGCTGCTGGCCGACCACGCGCCGGAGAGCGCGCACGGCACGGTCGCCACGCCGGAGTTCCTCGGCTACCAGGGCCGGGCCAACCCCTCGCTGCCGCTGATCCGGGTCACCGGGATCACCGCCCGGGAGAGCCCGATCCTGCAGGCGGTCTCCGGGCCCGGGCACGAGCAGTCGATCCTGCTCGGCTTCGGGATGGAGGCCGCCGTGCTGGACGTGCTGCGGCGGCGGGGAACACCGGCGCTCGCGGCGCACTGCCACACCGCCGGCGGTGGTCAGCTCATGGTCGTGCTCCAGTGGCCGGCCAAGCGCGGCCCCGAGGACGACCTCGCGGTGCGCGCCGCCGCCGAGGCGGTGCTGGAGCAGTTCCGGATGGCCAAGCTGGTGCTGTGCGTGGGCGAGGACGTCGACATCGAGTCCGACCAGGACCTGTGGTGGGCCATGGTCACCCGCTTCCAGGCCGACCAGGATCTGGTCGTGCTGCCGGACCGGGAGGGCTTCCCCCTGGACCCGAGCCAGCACACCGGCTACTCGCCTGCGCTCTCCGCCGACGGGCGCACGGCCAAGGCGGTGTTCGACTGCACCGTCCCGTACGCCCAGAGCGCCCGGTTCCGCCGGCCCCGCTTCACCGAGCCGTCACGTCCCGCACCGCGGCGGCCAGCAGCGCCACTCCCTCGGTGATCCGGGCGGTGGGCAGCGCCGCGTACCCGATCAGGAAGGTCGGTTCGGTCGGCGGTCGGGTGACGAAGTAGCCCGAGGCGGGGTAGACCCGGACGCCGCGCGCGGCGGCGGCGCGCACGATCTCGGCCTCGTCGACGTCGGGCGCGCCGCCCAGGGTCACCAGTACGTGCAGCCCGGCCGCCGTGCCGGAGATCCGCACCCCGGCGCCGAAGTGCTCGTACAGCGACTCCAGCAGGCGGGCGCGTCGCTGCCGGTAGAGGCGGTCCATCCGGCCGATGTGCCGGGCGTACGCGCCGGAGGAGATGAACTCGGCCAGCGCCTCCTGGGTCACCGTCGGGGTCAGCCGGTCGGTGATCCACTTGACGCCCAGGAACGACCGGACGAGGTGCGGCGGCAACACCGCGTACCCGATGCGCAGCGACGGGAAGAGGGTCTTGCTGAAGCTGCCGACGTAGACCACGTCCGCGTCCTGCCGGTCGGCGGCCAGCGACGGGAGCCGCTCCTCGGCGAAGGTGAACTCGTTGTGGTAGTCGTCCTCCAGCACCGTCGCCGCGTGCTCGCGGGCCCAGCGCAGCAACGCCCGCCGTCGCCGGTCGGACATGATGAACCCGGTCGGGAACTGGTGCGACGGGGTGACGTAGACGAGGCGTACCCGGGCCGGGTCGAGGCCGTGCGCGCGGACCCGGCAGTCGATCTCGTCGACCCGTAGGCCCTCCTCGTCGACCGGCACCGGCACCACGGCGGCCCGCGAGTAGCCGAAGATCTGCCGCAGCACGGTGTGGCTCGGGTCCTCGATCACCACCACGTCGTCCGGGCCGACGAGCAGCCGGACCAGGATGTCCATGGCCTGGGTCGCGCCGCTGGTCACCACCGTGTCCTCGCGCCGGGCGTCCAACGCCCGGCTGCGTCGCAGCAGGGCGGTGATCTGGGTACGCAACGACGGGGAACCCTCGGCCGGGCCGTAGCCCAACGCCACCGCGTCGGCCCGGCTGACCGCGTCGGCGAGCGACTGCCGCCACCGGGTCACCGGGAAGCTGGCCAGCGCCGGGGTGCCGTGCCGGAAGTCGTACGTGCCGTCCGGCCGGTGCATCGGCGCCGGCTCCCACGGTTTCCAGAGGGGACTGCCGGCGTCGGTGGGCAGTGGGGGCTCGGGCCGCAGATGTGCGCGGGTGGCGCGGGGGATGGCCGGTGACGTGCCCGTCGGGGCGGCGCTGACGCGTGTGCCGGAGCCACGCCGGGACGTGAGCACCCCGTTGGCGCGCAGCAGTTCGTAGGCGCGGGTCACCACCGTCCGGGAGACCCCGAGCTGGTGCGCCAGCTCGCGGCTGGGCGGCACCGTGTCGCCGGGACGCAGCCGGCCGGCGCGGACGGACGAGCTGATCTGGTCGCAGAGTTGCTGCTGCAACGGCACCGCGCTGGCGCGGTCCAGCGTGACGAGGAGCTGGTCCGAACTCACCTGGGCATGCTCCCCGATCGAGGTCAGGCTGCCCGGGAGGATCGCCTGCGGGCGGGGCGGTCGGTCTGCACGAATGTCGACAGTCGGCCCTCGACCAGCCGGCCGAGCACGTCCAGGAAGATCGCGCGGTCGCGCGACGGGACCGTGGCGAGGATGTCGCCCTGGAGTCCCGCGACGATCTGCCGCGCCGTGGCGACCAGCCGCTCGCCGTCCGGCGTGACGGTGACGATGCGGGCGCGTCGGTCGGTCGTCGAGGTGCGACGCCCGACCAGGCCGGCGCGTTCCAGCTCGTCGAGGGTGACGACCATCGTCGTCTTGTCGATGCCGCACATCTCGCCGAGCTGGCTCTGGGTGAACTCGCCGGTGCTGCCGCGATCGAGCACGCAGTAGGCACGCGTCGAGATGCCCAGGCCGGAGAGGGCGGCGGCGTGTTCCTGAGCCAGCGCGTGGGTGGCCCAGGACATCAGGAACATCAGGTCCGGTGTCACGGCATCGGGCCCGGAGGTGCCGGTGGTCATGGCGGCAGCCTAGCAACTGGTTCGTGATTCGAACTATCTCGTAGCGGAGCATCGCCGCACCGAAAGAAGTTAAGAACGAGATAGTAAAGAACGGAACCTTCTGATACGGTTCGATCTCGACAGCGCGTCCCCTCCATTAAGGAGTCACCTCTGATGTCTACGGAAGCCTCTGTTCCCCGTGCCGTCGACGGCGCCTCGCCGATACGCGACCGGGCCGTCGCCGTCGTGGTCGCCGTGCTCGCCGCCGTGGCCGTGTGGTCGATCGCGACCCTCTCCGGTGCGCAGCTCACCGTCGACCAGGGCGCCGGCCCGCAGGATGTCACGGTGCTCGCCGTCGTCCTGAACGCCGCGATCGCGGCGCTGCTCGGCTGGGGCCTGCTCGCGGTGCTCGAACGCTTCTCGGCGCGCGCCAGGAGGATCTGGACGGGGATCGCTCTCACCGTCCTCGTGCTGTCGCTCGTGCCGGCATCCCTGGTCGGCGCCTCGGCCGGCACCAGGGCCGCCCTCGTCCTGATGCACCTGGTGGTGGGTGCGGTCGTGATCGTGGGCTTCCGCAGGGGCGCACGGCGCGCCTGACCGCTGCTGATCGCCCGTCCTGCTCCACGGGGGAGCAGGACGGGCCGCCCGTCAGGCGCGGGTACGGCGCAGCGCGAGACCACCGAGGACCAGCGCGGCGGACCCCACCACCAGGGCCACGTACGCCCCGCCCCGACCGTTGCCGGTGCCGATCCCGCTGTCGGAGGTCGCCACCACCAGCGCCCCGAGGGCGACGCCGATCAGCCCGGCGGCCAGGGCCACGGTCGCGCCGAGCGGTCCGCTGCCGGTGCCGACGCGGCTGCTCGGGCGGGCCAGGGCCAACGCGCCGACGATCACCCCCGCCAGGCCCAGCAGGCCGCCCAGGCTGGCCCCGAGCCGCCCGGCGCTCATGGTGGTGACCGTGGCCGCCAACTGCTGGTCAGGGGCGGCGAACCCTTCGACCAGGGCGGACGCGGCAGCGGTGAACACCGACATGTGCTTCTCCTTCTCGGACGTCGTGCTGTCTCGTTCGATCCTGTCGCCGCGTCGACCGTCGGTCGTCCGGCAGTCGGAGGCTCTTCGCCCTGCCGCGGCGGCCGCAGACGGCTGCCACGTACGACGCACCCGCCGCACGACTACCGCGGACGCGGTAGTTCCCGGTCGTCCGCGCGCAGGAGTCGCCCGGGGCGCGTCGCGGGCTAGGGTGCGCGCATGAGCACAGCGCGTGCCGTTGCCCGGGACTGGGCCATCGCCGTCGGCGTGGCGGTGGTGCTGCTGGTCGCCGGGCGGTCCGCGGACTCCGCCACGATCGACGCCAACCTGCTGGGTTACCCGCTGCTGGTCGCCGGTGGTCTGGCGTTGGCGGCCCGTCGCCGCGCTCCCGTCGCCGTCCTGGCCGTCACCGGGCTGTGCGCCGTGGGCTACCAGGCGGCCGGTTTCGACGTGCCGGCCGTCGCCTTCCTGTTCGCCGTGTACGCCGGCGTACGGGCCGGTCACCGGGCCGTCACGATCGTCGCCGCCGTGCTGATGCTCGTCGCGTTGCCGCTCAGCGCACTCGCCCCGCCGCAGGACCTGCCGCTGGGTGACGCGCTCGCCCGGGGCCGGGGCGCGCTGGAGCTGGCGTGGCTGATCGCCGCCGGTGCGGCGGGGGAGGCGTTGCGGCAGGCCGAGCGGCGGGCCGACGAGGCCGAGCGCACCCGCGAGGAGACCGCGCGCCGCCGCGCCGACGAGGAGCGGTTGCACATCGCGCGGGAGCTGCACGACTCGCTGACCCACCAGATCTCGATCATCAAGGTGCAGGCCGAGGTGGCCGTTCACGTGGCCCAGCGGCGCGGCGAGACGGTGCCGGAGGCGCTGTTGGCGATCCGGGAGGCCGGTCGGGAGGCCAGCCGTGAGCTGCGCGCGACCCTGGAGGCGCTGCGGGACGACAACCGGAACCCGAGGCACGGCCTGGACCACCTGCCGGAGCTGGTGCAGCGGGCCCGGATGGCCGGGCTGGACGCGACGTTGACGGTGCAGGGGCGGCGACAGACCGTGCCGGTTGCCGTGGACCGGACCGCCTACCGGATCGTCCAGGAGTCCCTCACCAACGTGGCCCGGCACGCCGCCGCGGCCACCGCGTCGGTCCACGTCGACTACCGTCCGGACGCCCTCGCCATCCGCGTCGACGACGACGGCGCCGCCACGCCGACCACCGCCCCGACGCCCGGAGTCGGGCTGCTCGGCATGCGGGAGCGGGTCACCGCCCTGGGCGGACGCCTGCACGCCGCGCCCCGCGACGAGGGCGGCTTCACCGTCCACGCCGAACTCCCGGTCGGACCGGCCGCGTGATCCGCGTCCTGCTTGTCGACGACCAGGCGCTGCTGCGCAGCGGCTTCCGCGCGCTCCTGGACATCGAGGACGACATCGAGGTGGTGGCCGAGGCCGCCGACGGGCGGGAGGGAGTCGCCCTCGCCCGGCGTCACCTGCCCGACATCGCCCTGATCGACATCCAGATGCCGGTGCTGGACGGCATCGAGGCGACCCGGCTCATCGCCGCCGATCCGGCCCTGGCCGGAGTGCACGTCGTCATCCTGACCAACTACGGCCTGGACGAACACGTCTTCCACGCGCTGCGCGCCGGTGCTGCCGGGTTCCTCGTGAAGGACATCGAGCCGGAGGACTTCCTGCACTCCGTACGCGTCGCCGCGCGGGGTGACGCGTTGCTCGCGCCGTCGATCACCCGCCGGCTCATCGACCGGTACGTCGCCGAGCCGCGTCACCTGCGCGCCCCGGCCGGCCTCGCGGAGTTGACCAGCCGCGAACGCGAGGCCGTGATGCTGGTCGCCCAGGGCCTGTCGAACGACGACGTCGCGGCCCGCATGGTGATCAGTCCGTTGACCGCCAAGACCCACGTCAACCGGGCCATGACCAAGCTGCACGTCCGTGACCGCGCCCAGCTCGTGGTCGTCGCGTACGAGTCGGGGCTGGTCGCCCCGCGTCAGCACTGAAGTCGGCGGGCGCCGGACCAGGGACGGGGTACCGGCTTGCCGCGCGGCGCCCGGGTCGGCCCGTGCCATGATTGCGGCCATGGGCAAGCAGCAGCACGTCGGCGGGACCGACCGGCACAGCGGGTCGGGAACCACGGCCGACCGTCCGACCGACGGTGGGGCGGACGCGCGGCTCGCGCTCGCACAGGACCCCGCGACACCACAGATGACCCTCATCGAGCTGGCGTCGGATTCGTCGGTCCCGGTGCGCAGGGCGGTCGCGGCGCGGCCGGACGCGCCCGCGCAGGCGCTGCGGACGTTGACCCGCGACCACGATCGTCAGGTCCGGGAGACGGTGGCACGCAATCCCGCCACGTCGGTCGGCAATCTCCTGCGGCTGGTCAAGGACGCGGACCGGTGGGTCCGTTGGGCCGTCGCCGGCAACCCGGCCTGCGACGAGTCGGTCCGTCGGGCGATGGTCGCCGCGCCCGACAAGGAGCTTCGGGGCCTGCTCGCCGAGACCAGCGAGTTGGAGCCCGACCTCGCCGCCCGGCTGGTCGAGGACGCCTCGCCCGAGGTACGCGAGCGGCTCGCCACGCACACCCAGGACCCCGACGTCATCGTCGCCCTGCTCGCCGACCGCACCGTCCGCGTCCGCAAGGGGCTCGCCCGCAACCCGCAGACCACCGCGGCGCAGCGCAGCGCCCTGGCCAGGGACCCTGCGGTCGACGTACGGGCCGCACTCGTCCGCGCGCTGGAGCTGGACGAGGCGGATCTGGCGACGCTGGTCGACGACCGCTCGGTGCAGGTCCGGCTGGCGCTGGCCACGTCCGAGATCATCCCTGCGCACGTCCGGCAGACGCTCGAAGATGACCCCGACGAGATGGTGGCCGCCGCGGCTCGGGACTTCCGCCCCGGAGCCGTCAGCTCCCCGGTGGTGCGGGCGCCCCGCATCGGATCCCGACGCTCCGGCACCGGTCCGGGTCGGTCGGGTCGCGCCACGCGCTGAACCCGCCTGCGCCGCGTGGCGCGTCCGGTCGGGCTACCGGCGGGACGCGCCCACCCGCGGCGGTGCGGACGCGCTGGCGCGGGAACCCGTCCCGGTCGGTGACGCCGCCTGCACCGGGAGGTCCCGGCCGGCGAGTCGGCGGAGATGGTCGCGGATCTGGCGTTTGTCCGCGGCCGAGACGGTGTCGTCGAGCAGTCGCCGGCGGATGCTGCCCATGTCCGCCTCGACCTGCGCCAGCACCCGTGGCGTGACGGCCGCGTTCGGCATCGCGAGCGGCCGGATCGCGGCGGCGATGGAGAGGTCGAGGGTGGCGCAGAGGCTCCGGACCTTCGCCAGTTCCGGGTAGCGCTGCCAGTCACCGGCGAGCCAGCGGAACAGCGTCGAGCGGCTCACCCCGGTGTGGTGGGCGATGTCGCCGACGGTCCAACCGTGCTCCTCGCGGGCGTCGTCGACGGCCTTGCGGACGAACTGCGCGAAGGCCATCTGAGGCGTCGTGGGGTAGGTGTCCATTCGCAGGTCTGCCCTCCATCCGGGGTCGGATCTGCTCACCTTCGGGGTGACGGCGGTACCACTGATCGTCCATCAGCTTCTGCGGTGGCGCAGCGGTGTCCGGCGCGGTGGCCTACTCGTTCGGGGTGGCCCGGATACTCAAATGCCGATCGCCGTGGCCGGGAGGCGCGGGTCGGGAGTCGGCCCGACGTCCGGTTCGTGACCGGACGTCGGGTTCACTGACTGTGATGGTCGCCGCAGCGCGGCGACTACGCCGCGTGACCTGAGTTACTGTTCCTCGGGTCAGGTACCGTCCCCTGTCACACCGTTTTCGTACCAAGCTGGCTGCCCGTCACCGGGGAAGCCGAACCGGAGGGACACACTCGTGAGAGTCCGAAGCGCAGTCCGTCAGGCCGGCCTCGTCGTGGCGATCGCCGCTCTGGCGGTGACCGCCGGGTGTGCCAAGAAGGACGACAGTGAGGTCCAGGCCAGTGGGGTGAAGCTGGTCGAGGGCGGCAAGCTGACCGTCTGCACCCACCTGCCGTACCCGCCGTTCCAGTCCAAGGACGCCAGCGGCAAGGTCACCGGGTTCGACGTCGACGTGATGGACCTGGTGGCCAAGGAGCTGGGCGTCGAGCAGACGATCATCGACACGCCCTTCGAGGGGATCAAGTCCGGTCAGGACCTGAACACCGGCAAGTGCGACGCGGCCGCCGCCGGCATGACCATCACCGCCGAGCGGCAGAAGGTGATGGACTTCTCCGACCCGTACTTCGACGCGACGCAGGCGCTGCTGGTCAAGACTGGCAAGCCGTACAAGTCGCTCGACGACCTGCGGGGCAAGAAGCTCGGCGTGCAGGCGGCCACCACCGGTCGTGACTACGCCCGCAAGTTCGAGAAGGAGAAGGGTCTGCAGCTGGTCGAGTTCGAGGATCTCGCCGCCCTGCAGCAGGCCGTCTCGAACGGTCAGGTCGAGGCCGCCGTCAACGACCTGCCGGTGTGGACCGAGTACCTGCGCAAGAACCCGGGTGGGTTCGCGGTGACCGCCGAGTTCGACACCGGCGAGCAGTACGGGTTCTCGGTGAAGAAGGACGGCAACCCGGAACTGCTCAAGAAGATCAACGAGACGCTGGCCAAGGCCAAGCAGGACGGCTCGTACGACACGATCTATGAGAAGTGGATCGGCAAGCGGCCGAACGCCTGATCGACGCTCCGCGGGGGAGGGCGCGCAGGACGCGCGCCCTCCCCGTCGACACACTCCGGGAAGGCAACGAGCCAACGTGAAGCTGCGCCGCCGCCAGCGGGAACGACTGTCCCTCGGTATCCAGTACCTGGTCTTCGTCGCGATCATCGCCGCGGTGCTCCTCGCCGCGGACTGGGGTCGACTCGCCGACGCGTTCTTCCGCGTCGACATCATCGAGTCGATGTTCCCCACGATCATCACCGTGGCGCTGCGCAACACGATCCTCTACACGCTCGGCGCGTTCGCCTTCGGCCTCGTGTTCGGCACCGTCCTCGCGCTCATGCGGCTGTCCCGGGTCGCGCCGTACCGCTGGCTGGCGACCGCGTACATCGAGCTGTTCCGAGGGCTGCCGGCGCTGCTGGTGCTCTTCCTCGTCGGGTACGGCATTCCGATCGCCTTTCCGGAGCGGGAGATCCCCGGCGGCGTGTTCGGCTCGATCGCGATCGGTCTCGGGTTGACCGCCGCGGCGTACATGGCCGAGACCATCCGCGCCGGCATCCAGGCCGTGCCGAAGGGGCAGATGGAGGCCGCCCGCACCCTCGGCATGTCGCACTTCACCGCGATGCGCACGATCGTCATCCCGCAGGCGTTCCGGATCGTCATCCCGCCGCTGACGAACGAGCTCATCCTGCTCACCAAGGACTCGTCGCTGGCGTACGTGCTGGGCGTGACGGCGCAGACCATCGAGGTCACCAAGTTCGGCCGGGACATGCTCAACGACCGGGTGAACGCCACCCCGCTGCTGGTGGCCGGCCTCGCCTACCTGGTCATCACCCTGCCGCTGTCCCAGGTGGTACGCCGCCTCGAACTCCGCTACGCCAAGGCCCGGTGACCCGCATGACGACCAGCCCGTCCCGTCCCGCCGTCCAGATCCGCGACCTGCACAAGTCCTTCGGCTCGATCGAGGTGCTCAAGGGCATCGACTTCGAGGTCGGTCAGGGCGAGGTCGTCTGCGTGATCGGGCCGTCCGGGTCCGGCAAGTCGACCCTGCTGCGCTGTGTCGACCTGCTGGAGGAACCCACCGCCGGCACGATCTGGGTGAACGGCGTGGAGATGACCGACCCGGACGTCGAGATCGACGCGGTCCGCCGGGGCATCGGCATGGTGTTCCAGTCGTTCAACCTGTTCCCGCACCTGACCGTGCTCAACAACCTCACCGTCGCGCAGCGCAAGGTGCTGCGGCGCTCCCGCGCCGAGGCCGAGCGGATCGCCCGGGCCAATCTGGAGCGGGTCGGCCTCACCGACAAGGCCGACGCGTTCCCCGCACAGCTCTCCGGCGGGCAGCAGCAGCGGGTGGCGATCGCCCGGTCGTTGTCGATGGACCCGAAGCTGATGCTCTTCGACGAGCCGACCTCGGCGCTCGACCCGGAGCTGGTCGGTGACGTGCTCACCGTCATGCGCGGGCTGGCCGAGGACGGCATGACGATGATGGTGGTCACCCACGAGATGGCGTTCGCCCGGGACGTCGCCGACCGGGTGGTCTTCATGGACGGTGGCGTGGTCGTCGAGCAGGGGCCGCCGCACGAGGTGCTGGGCGCGCCGAAGCACGAGCGGACCCGCGCGTTCCTGTCCCGCGTCCTCGACCCGACCCACGCGCGTCTCGGTCGGCCCGAGCAGCCGCCCGCGCCGCCGGGGACCCCCAGCCTGCCGGCCGACGACCGGCACGGTCTCTGAGACCACCAGCTCCGGCCGATCGACGGCCGTCGTGATGTCGCGGTAATCTTCCTGCAATCAGACCCTGTACTTTCGTCGATGGATTACATAAGTTAAGTCCATCCATCGAAAGTTCTGAGTCTTCCGAGCAAAGTCCGCGACGAGCCTCACCTCGGTCGTGCTGCCGCCCCGTGCTCGGCGGTCGCTGCACCCTGCCCTCGTCGCGTCTTCGCCCGGTCGGGAACGGAGACCCATGGACGATCACGCCGTTGGCTCCCACCGCCACCTGTCCCGCCGATCACTGATCGCCACCGGTGCGCTCGCCGCCGGAGCGTTGGGTGCGTCCGCCCCCACGCTCGGCGGCGCGTTCGGGGGCACCCCAGCGCAGGCCGCCGCCGGAGTGACCAGGAAGGTCACCATCTACGCCGAGCAGTTGCCCGGCGGACTGTACGGCTACGGCCTCGCGCCCGGCCAGGCCACCGTGCCCGGGCCGGTGCTGGAGATCTACGAGGGTGACACCCTGGAGATCACCCTGGTCAACACCACCGACCAGCGGTTGTCCATCCACCCGCACGGGGTGGACTACAGCACCGAATCGGACGGCAGCCCGTTCAACGACTCCTTCAACAACCCCGGCGAGACCCGGACGTACGTGTGGCGCTCGCACGAGATGGTCGCCGCGTCGGGTCGCCGCTACATGCCGGGCAGCGCCGGCTACTGGCACTACCACGACCACGCCATGGGGACCGACCACGGCACCGCCGGCGTCGCGAAGGGACTGTACGGCGCGCTGATCGTCCGTCGTCGGGGCGACATCCTGCCGGAGAAGCAGTTCACGGTCGTGTTCCACGACATGACGATCAACAACAAGATGGCCCCGAACACGCCCATCTTCGAGGCGAACCTGGGGCAGCGGGTGGAGTGGCTCGCCATCGGGCACGGCAACCTGTTCCACACCTTCCACCTGCACGCCCACCGCTGGGCGGACAACCGCACCGGAATGCTCGAAGGGCCGGCCGACCCGAGCCTGGTCATCGACAACAAGGACCTCAACCCGGGCAGCTCGTTCGGGTTCCAGGTGCTGGCCGGGGAGGGCGTCGGGCCCGGCGCGTGGATGTACCACTGCCACGTGCAGAACCACTCCGACGGCGGCATGGCCGGGATCTTCCTGGTGCGCAACGCCGACGGCAGCATGCCCCCCGGCGCCGAGGAGGCGATCCACCGGTTCCAGGGCCACACCCACACGCACGGAAGCTGACCGAAAGGTGGGGACGGGGATGAGAAGAGACGTACGACGAGCCCTCGCGGCGATGGCGGCCTTCGCCACGCTGATACCGGCGACGGCATCGGCGGCGGCCGCCGCGCCGCGAGCGGTGACCGCCGCACCGGCGCAGACCCAGCAGAGCGGCACCGCTGTGCTCGTGTTCCACGGCCCGGTGGCCGAGCAGCAGGACCCGGTGGCGCGCGCGGTGGACACCATCCGACAACTTGCGGCCAGTCATGACATCGATGTCATGGCCACCACCGACCCGGCTGTGTTCACTCCGACGAAGCTGTCCGCGTACCGGAGCGTGGTGTTCCTCTCCGCGACGGGCGCCGCGCTCAACCGCGACCAGGAGTCGGCGCTCCAGTCCTACATGAAGGCCGGCGGTGGCTTCGTCGGCATCGCCGACGCCGCCCGCGCGCAGGTCGACTCGACCTGGTTCACCGGCCTGATCGGCGCCCGCCCGGCCGGCGCGATCCCGGTGGCCGAACCGGTGGCCCGGGTGACCGCCAGCGGCGAGAACCCGCCCAGCGAGACCAAGGAGAAGCTGACCGACGGCGACGCCAACACCAAGTGGCTGGTCCGCACCCCCACGGCCTGGGTGAGCTACGAGCTGGCCGCGCCGAAGCGGATCACCGGGTACGCGTTGACCTCGGCCAACGACTTCGTCGGGCGGGACCCGAAGGACTGGACCCTGCAGGGCTCCACGGACGGCCAGAACTGGTCCGACCTGGACACGCGCACCAACCAGACCTTCGCCGAGCGGTTCCAGACCCGGCGGTTCGACATCGGCACGCCGCAGGAGTTCAGCCGCTACCGGCTGAACATCACCGCCAACAGCGGGGAGCCGCTGATCCAGCTCGCCGACCTGCGCCTGTTCACCGGGACGGCCACCGCACCGCCGCCGACCCCGGTGAACCGGGCGGTGGTCGACATCCTGGACCGCAACCACCCGGCCACCGCGTCGCTGCCGCTGACCCTCACCCGGTCGGACCGCTGGGACAACTGGGAGACGAACCCGATCGGCACGGTGCACACCCTCGCCCAGGTCGAGGAACGGCACTACGACCCGGGCCCGGGCGCCAACGGCCCGTTCCACCCGGTGTCCTGGTGCCGGGACTACGACGGCGGCCGGTCGTTCTACACCGGCATGGGCCACACCGAGGGCAGCTACGGCGAGGAGGCGTTCCGCGACCACCTGGCCGGGGCGCTGAACTGGACCACCGGCCGGGTACGCGGTGACTGTCAGGCGACGATCGCCGCGAACTACAAGATCGAGCGGCTGACCGCCGCGAACCAGACCGGGCAGCTCGACCAGGTCGGCGAGCCGCACGGGCTGACCATCGCCCCCGACGGCACCGTCTTCTACGTCGGCAAGGCGGCCTGCCCGAGCGGCCCGATCGCCGACTGGAACGATCCGAACGTCGGCCTGGGTTGCGGCACCATCCACTCCTTCGACCCGCGCAGCAAGCAGGTCAAACTGCTCACCACCCTGCGGGTCATGGGTAACCGGGGCAGCGGCTCGGAGTTGGTGAAGAACGAGGAGGGCCTGCTCGGCATCGTGCCGGACCCGAAGTTCGCCGACAACGGCTGGCTCTACGTCTACTGGATGCCGCACGAGTCGATCGACCGGGTGAAGCGGGTCGGGCAGCGGACCATCTCCCGCTTCACCTACGACCGGGCGACCCAGACCATCGACCAGGGCACCCGCAAGGACCTGTTGCAGTTCCCGGTGCAGATCCACAGCTGCTGCCACGCCGGTGGCGGCATGGCCTTCGACGCCAAGGGCAACCTCTACGTCGGCTCCGGCGACAACAACTCCTCGGAGGGGTCGCAGGGCTACTCCGGCAACAACTGGACCGAGGAGTACCAGGGCATCTCGTTCCAGGACGCCCGCCGTACGTCGGGTAACACCAACGACCTCGCCGGCAAGATCATCCGGATCCACCCGGAGCCGGACGGCACGTACACCATCCCCGAGGGCAACCTCTTCCCGCCGGGCACCGAGAAGACCCGGCCGGAGATCTACGTGATGGGCGTGCGCAACATCGCCCGCCTCCAGATCGACCCGGTGCACCAGTGGCTGACCGCCGGCTGGGTCGGTCCGGACGCCTCGTCGCCCAGCCCCACCCTCGGCCCGGCGAAGTACGAGACGGCCACCATCATCACCTCGGCCGGCAACCAGGGCTGGCCGTACTGCATGGGCAACCGGCAGCCGTACCGGGACCGCAGCAACACCGACGCCAGCGTGCTGACCGGCTGGTACGACTGCGACAACCTGAAGAACACCTCGCCGCGCAACACCGGCCTGGTGGACATCCCCGCCGCCCGGGACAACATGATCTGGTACTCGCCGGACGGCGGCGGCCCGGTCTTCCCGAAGCGGACCGATGGCAGTGGCCTGCCCACGTACGTCGCCGCCGACGCCACCTACACGCAGCCGTACCTGCGCGGCGGCGGGCAGGCCATCATGTCCGGCCCCACCTACCACCGCAGCCTCGTCGACACGAACAGCGGCGTCGCGTGGCCGGAGCACTGGGACGGTAAGTGGCTCATCGGCGACCAGTCGAACCCGGTCAACCGGGTCGCGGTCACCGTCGACCCCGCCGGCGTGCCGCAGGCCGCCCCGCCGGTGTACGCCGAGTCGCTGCGGGCCATCATCCCCAGCGGCAACGGTGACAACCGGTTGCAGAGCTGGATGGACGCCAAGTTCGGCCCGGACGGCGCGCTCTACCTGCTCGACTACGGAGGCGGCTTCTTCAGCCTCAACCCCAACCAGAAGCTGAGCCGGGTCACCTACACCGGTGGCGCGCCCACCCCGGCACCGGCGGCGACCTCGGTGGCCGTGCAGAACAAGCCGCTGACGATCGCCTTCACCGGCTCGAAGTCCGGCGGGGTGAGCCACCGGTGGGAGTTCGGCGACGGTGCCACGTCGACTGAGGCGGACCCCCGACACACGTACGCCAAGGTGGGCACCTACACCGCGAAGCTCACCGTCACGTACGCCGACGGCGAGACGGCCACCGTACGGACCACCGTCACGGTCGGGTGCGCGGTGCCGGACGCCCGGGCCACCGTGTGGCTCGGCGACACCGACACCGGCGTGGCCAGTCGGACGGTCGGGCAGGGCTGCACGATCAACGACCTGATCGACGACGAGAGCACCTGGCCCGACCACAACGCCTTCGTCCGGCACGTCACCACGGTGACCCGCGCGTTGCAGGACGACGGCCTGCTCAACGCCCGCGAGTCGGGCACGCTCACCCGCCTGGCCGCCGCGTCCGACATCGGCCGGGACGGTCGCACCGGGTACGAGCCGCTCTACGACGGCACCGCCGAGTCGCTGCGCGGTTGGGAGCAGGCGCCGACCGGGTCGTTCAGCATCCAGCCGGACGGGGCACTGCGCTCCAGCGGTGGTCTCGGCATGCTCTGGCACACCAAGGAGCTGGGTGACTTCTCGCTGAAGGTGCAGTTCAAGGACATTGCGCCGGGCACCAACCGGGCCAACACCGGGGTCTTCATCCGCTTCCCGGACCTGCGGGTCCCGCTGGAGCAGCGGCCGCCGGGCAGCTGCGGCACCATCGGGTCGGCCCGGACCTCGACCGCCTGGATGGCGATCTACTGCGGACACGAGATCCAGATCTACGACGGTGAGAGCGGCGAGCCGCAGAAGACCGGCTCGGTCTACAACTTCGACCCGGTGCCGCTCGCCCAGGCCGGCGTCACCCCGAAGAACCAGTGGAACGACTACGAGATCCGGGTGGTCGGACAGCACTACACGATGATCCGTAACGGCGTGGTGATCAACGAGTTCGACAACACGCCCGGCAAGCAGTCCTCCCGGGCCGGCGATCCGCCGACCGACCTGCGGCAGTTCCTGCGCGGCTTCATCGGCCTGCAGAACCACGGTGACAACGACCTGACCGAGTTCCGCAACATCCGCGTGCGCGAACTCTAGGAGAGACGATGATCCGACGACTCACGGCCGCGTTGGCGGCGGTCCTGCTCACGGTCGCACCGTTGGCCGCGCCGCCCGCCTCCGCCGCCCCCCGTGCCGCCGCGGACCAGGTGCTGACCTGGACCGCCGACGACAACACCACCCGCTACAAGTCCGTGCCCACCACCGCGGTGGCCGGCACGACAACGATCGTCTGGGAGAACAGCGCGGCCACCGGCAACACCACCGGGATGCCGCACACGCTGACCTTCGACACGTCCACCGAGGGTTACAACCACGACGTCACCATCAACATCCTGGCCAGTCCGTTCGACGCCAACAACGGCCGCCACGAGGCGACCGTCACGCTGACCCCGGGCCGGTACCGCTACTTCTGCGCCATTCCCGGCCACAGCCAGATGGTCGGCGAACTGGTGGTCACCGACGGCGGGGGAGGCGGCGACACCACGGCACCGACCGTCACCGCCGCCGTGTCCGGTGACCGCGACGGCGACGGCAACTACGTCGGCGCGGCGACGGTGACCGTCACGGCCACCGACGCGGACTCCGGCGTCGACACCGTCGAGTACCAGGTCGACGACACCAGCTTCCAGCCGTACACCCAGCCGGTGCGGGTCACCGCGGTCGGCGACCACTCGGTGCAGTTCCGCGCCACCGACCAGGCCGGCAACACCAGCGCCGTCGGCTCGGTGTCGTTCCGGGTCGTCGAGCCGACCGAGGAGGACACCACCGCGCCGGTGGTCACGGCCGCGCTGGCCGGCGACCGCGACGGCGACGGCAACTACGTGGGTACGGTCACCGCCACGCTGACCGCCACCGACGCCGGGTCGGGCGTCGCCACCATCGAGTACGCCCTCGACGGGGCCGCGTTCACCTCGTACACGAGCCCGGTCGTGGTGACCGCCACCGGGATGCACATGCTGCACTACCGGGCCACCGACGTCGCCGGCAACACCTCGGCCGAGCAGATGGCCCACTTCACCGTCGTCGCGCCGCCGGCCGAGGACACCACCCCACCCACCGTGACGGCCACGGTGGCCGGCGACCGCAACGATGACGGCGCGTACGTCGGCGCGGCGACCGTCACCGTGACGGCCACCGACGCCGACTCGGGCGTGGCGCGGACCGAGTACGCCCTCGACACCGGCGCGTGGACCGCGTACACCACCCCGGTCGTCGTCCGTACCGTCGGGGCGCACACCCTGCGCCACCGGGCGACGGACACCGCCGGTAACACCGCCGCCGAGCAGTCGGTGACGTTCACCGTCGTGGCCGACGGCACCGACGCCTGTCCCGCCTCCGACACGCGGGACACGGTGATCGTCGGCGGCGTCGACACCGGCGTGGCCAACGTCGACACCGGTGATGGCTGCACCATCAACGACCTGATCGACGAGGACGCGGACTATCCCGGTCACGCCGACTTCGTCCGGCACGTCGAGGCGGTCACCACCGCGCTGGTGACCGCCGGCACGCTCACCAAGCGCCAGCAGGGCGCCATCGTCCGGGCTGCGGCCCGATCGGACGTCGGCGCATGAGCCCCCGCATCTCATCGAGAGGGAGAACCACGATGCCCGGACGTACCGCCGCCAAGCTGGCCACCGTGAGCGCCGTCATCGCCGCCTCGGTGCTGGCCGTGGCACCGACCGCCCACGCCGACCTGGTCACCCACTGCATCGGCACCGGCGGTGCGGTGACCGTGCCCAACGACCTGCTCGTCCCGGCCGGTGAGTCCTGCGCGCTGACCGGCACCACGATCACCGGCAACGTCACCGTCGCCGCCGGCGCCAACCTGGTGGTCACTGGCGGCCGGGTCAGCGGCGAGGTACGGGTCGCCGCCGACGGCTACCTCGACGCCACCGAGACGACCGTCGACGGCCAGGTCGTGCTGGCCGCCGGAGGGTACGGCATCTACCTGTCCGACGCCTCCACGGGCGCGTTGACCGTCCGGCCGAAGGGCTCGGCGACCATCGACAGCTTCCTGTTCGCCGAGGCGTCCACGATCAGCGGGAACGTCACCGTCGGCGCCGGTGAGGTACGGCTCGACGGCGGCACCCAGGTGACGCGCAACGTCAGCAGCACCGGCACCTACTACACCGACGTGCACGACTCGTTCGTCGACGGCACCCTGTCGGTGCTCAACAGCGCCACCGGCAGTGTCGTGTGCGGCAGCGCCGTCCGGGGCCGGGCCACCTTCGCCGGCAACCTCGGCGGCGTCCAACTCGGCCCGAACGGCGCCCTGGACAGTTGCGCCTCCGGCGGCTACTGGGGCGCGGACGTCAGTGTCACCAACACCACCGGTGGCGTCACCGTCGACGACAACATCATCAACGGCCAGTTGACCGTGACGGGCAACGACCCGGCCGCGCAGGTGGCGGCGAACAACCGCATCCGGGGCGGCGTGACGGGCGATCAGGCCGCGCCGAGCGCCAACCGGGCGGCCCGGATGGCGGCCCCGGACCGCGAGGAGGCGGGCGACGAGCGGGCCGAGGTCCGGCGTACCTCGGCGGTGCAGGACGCCACCGAGGCGGGCGCCGCCAAGCTCTAGCCCAACGGCCGGGGCCGCCGTGCGGCCCGACCTCGTCGATCATGGGGTTGTGGTGCCCGACATGGGCGACGACATCTGGTTCGTCCCCACCACAACTCCATGATCGACGCGTACGAGGGCCGGTCACTAGGTGATCGGCCATCGCCGTCGTGCCGGGTCGGGCCCGCCGCGGCGGCCTCCGCGTGGTGGATGCGGCGTCGGAAGCCTCCCGGATCGTGTCAGAGGTCGCCGTTCAGAGCCTGGTGCGGACGGGCCGGTGTCGGCTGGTCCGCCGACTGTGGCGGGGGTGTGAGCCAGGCGAGTGGTTGTCCGGTGAGAGCGGCTTCGGCGAGGCGGAGGGCGCTGGCGGTCTTGAGCGCCGCTCGTGAGCTGTCGATCCAGCGCTGCACGTTGTCGATGCCCTGGTGGCGGTACTCGACGGCTTGCACGAGGCATTCCAACTTGTCGGCGTCGCGGGCGACGATGGCTTCAAGTGTCTCGCCGGCTTCGTATTCGGCGACTGCGGCGGTGATGACGTCGGCGACGGCCGGTGGGCAGGCGGCGACCTGGTCGGCGGTGACGGCGGTGTTGGGTACGGCGGTGAGGTAGCGCTTGGCGATGTGGGGGATGTCGGTGATTCGGGTTTCCTGGGTGTCGTGCAGGGTGCAGAGCATCGACACGCGGCCTGGGTCAGCGCTCTCCATGGCAGCGAGCATCATTCCGATGAGCGCGGTCCGGAACGAGTGTTCGGCGATGGACTCGGGTTGCTTGACGCCTGCGAACCACCAGCCGGTGCGCGCGGCGCGTTTGAGAACGCCGGCTTCGAAGATGAAGCGCATCGCTGCGGCGGCGTCGTGGTCGTCGGTCATCTGCCCGTCCCTGTGCCGGTGAATCCGTCCGCCCGCAGGCGGTAGGCGATAGAGGTTAGTTCCTGCCGCGACTGCGCGGAGATCCGGTCGCTGTCCAAGAGCGGGACGCTGCGGTCGAGAAGTGCCCGAGTTGGGGCGGGGTTGTCGAGAGCGATTCCGCGTCGTGCAGTCAGCAGAGCCCAGATATTGTGGATGTTGAGATCCACGAAGGGATGCCCTGGTTCGAGGCGACAGACCAGGTGCCGAAGCAGGGTTGCGCCGTGCCACTCAGCGAGCGGTCCGGGCATGAAGGAGTCGTCGCGGTGGCGGTATGGGATCTCGCCCACCCAGTAGGCCGAGTAGTTGAGGGCCGCTCGCTCGCAGGCGTCGTCGGGATGCGCCCGAGCGATGAAGTCCCGCAATGGCTCCGGGTCACCCTGGTTGGCGAGGGACGTGACGACGGAGCGGGCGTCTGGCCACAGCGGTGACCAGGTGCGGAAGGTTGTCGTGCGGTGTGCTCGGGTGGTGGCCTGGGTGAGCCAGTCTGCTGCTGCCTTGGTGGGGTCCATGCCGGCGAGGAAGCAGGCTTGCCGGTGTAGCAGTACGTTCCGGCGCCGTCCGGCGGCGGCGCGTTCGGCGAGCACCCGAAGGTGAGCGAAGAACGCACGTTGCTCGTCGACGGGCAGGGTGGGCCCGGACGCTACTGGACCTCGGCGGGGATGGGCGAGAGGCAGCCCTCTGGTGATTGTCGGTGTCTGCCCGAGGACGGCCCAGAGGATCAGGTCGGTCAGACGGTGGGTGAGCACGGACCAGCCCAGTGGCTGTTCGGTGATGTCGCAGCGGTCCACATGCTTGTCGAGGACGGCGGCGAGGATGAGATCCGCCTCGGCGGCGTCGTCGAGCGCTGTGAGTAGGAGTGTGTTCGCGCCGAGCCGTCCGAGTCGGCGTCGGACGGCGATCGCCTGTCCGAGCGGTACCGCGATGAATGGTCTTCGCCCGGATTCCCAACTCTGCACGGTTACGCGATCGACCTCTAGGTCGACGGCAAGCTGCTCCTGCGTGAGCGGGATGGACTCCCGGACCAGCTTCAACAGGTAGCCGGTTATCTCGCCGCGATGTGGCGCTGATCGTCTGCGACCCTGCATGCGTCGTCCCTACATTGACCCGTGGTCGACGTTCCGCCGTGCAACGCGTACTGCGGAAGCGCATCTCGCCTGTTCAGTCGTACTGCGGGTGAGTCCAACCGCCGTCGTCGTGATCGTAGCGTCGCAGTTACCGAATGTTCCAGATCCGGTCCCGTGGTTCGGGGCCGGCCACGACGTGCTGCGCGGTGGAGGGAGCCAGCGATGCGGAACAGGACACCACCATGGCGACGAGTCACCTACGACCAGTACCTGATCGCCGTCGCGATGACCCTGGCACGGCGACACCGCCCGGCCTGGTCGTGGCCGAAGTGGAGGTGGATCTGTCGCTGTGGGGGCGACCTGCCCTGCCGTAGCCGACACCGCATCCCGATCAGTCGGGGCCACTGGCCCGCCGAGGAGGAGCAGTGAGCAACCAAGCCCTGCCGAGCATGACCATGCACGATCCGGTGCTGCCGATCTGGAGTTGCGGCGGTTGCGGCGCGCCCTGGCCCTGCCGCACGCGGCAGCGCGAGCTACGTGCGGAGTTCGACGACTCTCCGCTCTCGCTGGCTCTCTATCTGGGTGCCCAACTGGTGCGGGCCTCTGAGGACCTGACGTGGGTGCCGGCGAGGACGCTGCACAGACGCTTCCTTGGTTGGCTTCGGTGAGCACCCTGCGCCCGCCAACACGAGCAAGGCCACCTGAGAAACGTGCACCCGAAGGTGCGGGTCCAGCGTCTCATCTGATGCCAGACCTGCGACGACGCGAGGTCTCCGGGTCTTCGATTCCCTGCAGTGGCTGAGCCGTCCACCGGCCAGGTCATGCCGATCTGGAGCTGCGATGGGTGCGGCCTGCCCTGGCCCTGCATGACCCGGAAGCGCGAGTTGCGCGCGGAGTATGCGGACGCTCCGGCGTCATTGGCCCTCTACCTCGCGTCCTACCTCGTGCAGGCGACCGGGGACATGCACTGGACGCCGGCCGGTGCGCTGCACCGCCGATTCCTCGGTTGGACCAGGGATGTCCACGCTTGCGCGCCGCTGCGGGCGTCGGAAGAATTCCCGGCCATGTCGGAAGATCATCAGCCGGAGCGCGGCGAGGACGAGACGGACATCGAGGAGCACGTCGTCAGCTGCCCCATCGGCGGGGAGTTGGTCGATCAGCTCATTGGGTTGGCCGACCTGCCCTGGCACGATCCGGCCGTCACCAGCCGGGCGATGCGGAGCCTCGGTTGGTCCACCGACGGGGTGCCGACCGACGAGGCGCGTTTCGTCACCCCGGCCGGTCACGCCGTCTACACCGACTACGGCCTCTACCTGCCCTTCGTCCACTACTACGTGGTGGGCGGAGAGTTGTGGCCGGATGACTTCTGGGGTTCGCAGCCCGGCTGGTCGAGCGAGCGGGGCGCCGGACGCGTGGAGTTCGAGGCGTACCTTGATGCGGCGATCGACCGGTTTTCCGAACGGCTCGGCCCGCCGGAGTGTGACGTCCGGACCGAGGGCAGGTACCTCGCCATTGGTCACTACTCCTGGCGGTACGCCGCCTGGCGACGCGGCGGCACCATCATCGTGCTCGGTCCCGCCCTGGACGGTTACTCCTATGGTCAGGACGAGGAGGCCGTCGTCTACATCGGCGAGTTCGCCCCGGACCGGCCGTTCCCGGCGGCAGCCGACTTCCTGGGCCTGCTGCGCAAGTAGGTGATTACGCGAGGTCTCCGGCGTCGGGTTCGGCCCGGTCGCCTAACCCGACCACCGGAGACCGCGCGGGTCAGGTCAGCTCAGAAGTTGCCAGCGGAGTTGCACTTCACCTTTTGGTCGAGGCAGTTGCGGACCCTTGCGGCCAGCGCCTCGTCCTTCCAGGCGTTGAAGAAGTCGGCGTGCATCGAGAACGAGGTGCCGGACGCGAGGGTGATGCCGTTCGTGTTCGCGCTCAACGGGTACGAGATCACGAAGGACACCGACGGGACGGGCACCGGGTGGCTCTTCGGGCAGGCTCCGGTGTGGTCGCCGTTGGCCATGTGCGCCTTGTGGTCGGGGCTGTCCAGGTGCTTGCCGTCCCAGCAGTCCGGGAAGGTGATCTGCCGGACGACGTGCGCGGTCTTGGCGCAGACCGGGAAGGTCTTGTCGGCGCTGCGGCCGATCTCGCCGCCGATGCCGGCGCACCAGAAGTGGTTGCCCTGCTTGTCCGGGGTGTCCACCTGGTTCTTGGCATTGCCGGTGATCATCCGCAGGCCGAACGGGAAGGGCTGGGTCCTGCTCGGGTCCTTCAGTCGGGAGCCGTAGTAGACGGTCACCTCGGTCGGGTCGACGACCTTGCCGTTCTGGTACATGGTCGGTACCCAGTAGGCGGACTGGTCGTCGGGCGAGTTGCAGGTGGTCGCCTTCGACGCTCGCAGCGACTCGGCGGTCGAGGTGGCGTCGGTCGACCTGTTGCCCCAGAAGGTGTGGTTGTGCGAGGCGCCGACCAGCTTGGGCAGGACGATCGGGTCGTCGCTGTTGTGGTGGCTGACCGTGCAGCCGACGTTGAACTCGGCGACCTTCACCGGGTTGCCGGTCACCGGCTTCGGCTTGCGCGCGAAGAATGCCTTCGTCGCGGCGGCCTGCGCGGCGGCGTCGACGGTGATCCAGCCACCCGATGTGGTCGGCGGCGCGGCGCTCGTGGACGAGGGGCCCGGCTTGGCCGGAGCGGGCGGGCTGGTCGAGGTGCCCGGTGCGCTCGGCGTGGTCGCCGTGGCGGTCGTCGGTGTCGCGGGGCCGGACGAGCCGATGCCGGTGTCGCTGGACGGGCCGGACGCGCCGGGTGTGCCCGGAGACTCCTTGCATCCGCCGGTGAACGCCAGGCCCAGCACCAGCAGGGCGGTCAGGGCATGACGGTGTCGAGGGGTGGGTCGCAGATATGTCAACGAGGGTGCACCTTTCTTCCGAGAAGAAAGAGTACGAGTTGACCCGCTGCGCCTATCCGGTCGCGCCGATTAAATGTGCCTTAAATATCGCTGGGAGATTGCCCGGTAGGCTCTGCGCGGCGATCGGCCGTGTCGATTGCGTATCGAATCTCAGAAAAACGTAATCAGTGGCTCCGTCGACGGTCTATCTCGTTGCTGCGCTGGTGGCGGTCATGTCCACAGCATCGCACGGAGTCGTCCGCCCCGGTGCCTCGCCGGCCTCACGAGGTGTCCGATGCCGTTCGACATCAATCTTTTGCTTCGTGTTTGCCGAACCCTCGCGAGGTCCAGCCGACGCGCACACTTATGCGGGAGCGACAAATGTGGGGGCGAGGTCCTATCCGTGCCGAAGAGCGCGTGTGCTTGCGGGGCGGCCCTACCGTCCAGGTCATGACGTACGAGCCGATAATGGTGCCCGCCTCGCCGCCCCGGACGGCTCGTCGGGTGCTGCTCGTCCTTGCCGGCGTGCTGGCGGTCTGCTGTGTCGTGGGCAGCTGCGTCGGCCTCTGGTTCTACCGCAGTCTCAAGCGGGAGGTCGGACCGGCCCGGTCGGTCGCGGTCGGGTACATCGATGATGTACGGGCCGGCGACTATTCGGGCGCGTACGGGCGGCTGTGCGAGCGGGTGCGCACGGCCATGACCCAGGAGGACTTCTCACGGGTCCAGGCCGCGCAACTGGAGATCAGCAGTTACGAGATCACCGGTGTGTACGTCAACAACTACAACGGGCGGCTGACCGCCACCGCCACCGTGACCATGGTCCAGAAGTCCACCGGCGCCCAGGCCACCCAGACCATGGGTCTGGTGAAGGAGGACGACGAGTGGCGCGTCTGCCAGTGAGCGCCACCTCGCGCTCCAACGGCGACGGCCCGGCCGGGCCGTGATTGGGCGATGACATGAACGCGGCCTACGCTGAAACCTGACGTTGACGTGAGAGACAGAGCCGTGGCGCCCGTCACGGCCAGGGGGGAGGGGTCGTGCGGATCGGGGAGCTGGCGTCCCACACGGGAGTGTCGGTGCGCGCCCTGCGCTACTACGAGGAGCAGTCGCTGCTGGTCCCCGAGCGCAGCGGCGGCGGCCAGCGGCACTACGACGAGACGGCGGTCGACCGGGTCCAGCTCATCCAGACGCTGTACGCCGCAGGTCTGTCCAGCCGGACGATCCTGGATCTGCTGCCCTGCGTCGACGCCCAGGTCAACACGCCGCAGTCCCGTGCCCTGCTGAACGCCGAACGGGACCGCATCACCCACCAGATCGACCAGCTCGTCCAGGTCCGGGATCGCCTCGACGCGGTGATCAGCGCCAGCGAGGACCCGGGCAACGGCTGCGGCTACGCCGACACCGTCCCGCGGTAGTTGGCCGTACGGTCCCGGGGTCGCTCAGCGGGCACCGACGACGGCCTGTCGCGCGATCGTGGGCGGAGGGCCGGAGGTGAGGTCCGGGATGCCGTAGAGCTGGTCGAGGACCTGCATCGCGGCTCCGGCGGCGATCACGTCCGGGCCGAGGCCGGACAGGGTCACGGTCGGGACCAGCCAGTCCGCGCGCCGCACGTCGGTACGGACGGCCCGCTCGACGGCGGCGCGGTAGACCTCCGCGTGGCGCAGCAGGTCCGCGCCGGCCAGGACCACGTGGGCGAGGTCGAGGGTCTGGAGCAGGTTGACGACCCCGATCGCCAGTACCCGGGCGGCACGCGGGATGTCCCCGGCCTCGGCGGCGTGCAGGTGGACGACCTCCAGGCAGCCGTGGCGTCCGCAGACGCAGGCGGGCCCGTCCAGGTCGACGACCGTGTGCCCGAACTCGCCGGCGTTGGTGTGCGCGCCCCGATGCGCCGCGCCGCCCAGCCAGAACCCGCCCCCGATGCCGGATTCGACCATGATGAGCGCCGCGTCGCCGAACGTCGTGCCGTGCCGCCACGCCTCGGCGGTGATCCCGGCGGTGACGTCCTTGTCCAGGTGCACCGGCAGGCGTAGCCGCGCCTCGGCCAGTTCGCGTAGCGGTACGTCGTGCCAGTGCCGTAGGCCGTGCGCGTCCCGGACCAGTCCGTTGGCGTGGTCGAGGGGGCCGATCATGCCGAGGCCCACGCCCGTCAGCCGGTCCTGTGCGGCGGAGTCCGCGGTGATCGTCTCGATGCCGGCGCACAGGGCGTGGAGGAGTTGGTCGGGGGTGAAGTCCTCCGGCAGCGGGCTGACCGTCGAGTGGCGTACGGCGCCGGCCAGGTCGACCAGGACCAGTCGCAGTGTGCGCCGGGCGACGTGCGCGCCGATCGCGTACCGGCTGTCGGGGACGAGTTCGTAGACGACGGCCGGTTTGCCGATGCCCGGGCGGCGGACACCGGCGGGACGGATCAGCCCGGCGGCGGTCAACCGGGCGATGACCTTGGAGACGGCCTGCGGGGTCAGGCCGGTGGCGGCGACGACCGTCGACCGTTCGAACGTGCGCGTCGTACGCCCGACGGCCAGCACCTGCGCCTGGTTGTAGCCGCGCAGGAACGTCACGTCCGCTGTGGTCCGCGTCATCTCGCCACTCTATTACGCAACGCTGTTGCTAAATTCGCTCGGTGAATGAACTGAGCAGAGGTCAGCGACTCGCGGCGCTTGTCGCCCTGGCGCTCGGAGGGGTGGCGGTCGGCCTGACCGAGTTCGTGGCGATGGGCCTGCTACCCGAGATGGCACGCGACCTGCTGGCGCAGCAGTACGCGCGCTCCTCGTCGGACGCCGTCGCCCGCGCCGGTTGGATGATCACGGCGTACGCGCTGGGTGTCGTCGTGGGCGCGCCACTGATCGCCGTGCTCAGCGCGCGCCTGCCCCGCCGCAGGCTCGTGCTCGGGCTGCTCGTCCTCTTCGCCGCCGGCACGATCGCCTCGGCGACCGCCCCGAACTTCGAGCTGGTGCTGGTCGCGCGGTTCGTCGCCGCGCTGCCGCACGGCGCGTACTTCGGCGCGGCCGGCCTGCTCGCCGCGACCCTGATGGGTCCCGGCAACGAGGCCCGGGGCTTCGCCACCGTGCTCGGTGGCCTGACCGTGAGCAACGTGGTGGGCGTACCGCTGATCACGCGACTCGGGCAGGCAGCCGGCTGGCGTACCGCGTACCTGGTCATCGCAGGTGTCTTCCTGCTCACGCTGCTGGCGGTGCTGGCGGTCGTGCCGGAGGTGGCCGCGGCGGCGGACGGCTCGCCGGCCGCCGAGCTGCGGGCGCTGCGGACCTCGCAGGTCTGGCTGGTCGCGGCCACCGGCGCGATCGGCTTCGCCGGGTTCTTCGCGGTCGACTCGTACATCGCGCCGGTCACCACCGACGTCGCCGGCCTCTCCGCCGCGACGGTGCCGTGGGTGCTGGTCGCGGTGGGCCTCGGCATGACCGTCGGCAACGCCCTGGGCGGCTGGCTCGCCGACCGGGACCTGCGTCGCAGCATGATGATCGGCTTCGTGGCGATGATCGCCAGCATCGGCGTGTTCAGTCTCGTCGCGTCGCACCGGGTGGGCCTGTTCGTCGGCGCGTTCCTGGTCGGCGCGACGAGCCTCTACCTCGGTCCGGTGCTTCAGGCACGCCTCATCACGGTCGCCCCCGGAGCGCAGTTGATGGGCGCGGCCCTCAACCAGTCCGCCATGAACATCGCGAACAGCCTGGGCGCGGCGCTGGGCAGCGTCGGCATCGCCGCCGGGCTCGGCTACCTCGCGCCGGCCCGGGTGGGACTGGTCCTCGCGGTCGTCGGGCTGGGCCTGGGAATCGTCAGCTACGCGGGGCGTCGTCGAGACCGGGAACCGGCCACCGTGGCAGGCTGACCGCCACCGCCACCGCCACCGCCACCGCCACCGGCGTCGGTCAGCGGACCGCTGCCGCGAGGAGGTCGCCGACGGCCGCGCGGACCGGGTCGGGATTCGCCCAGGACCAGTTCGGGTGGGCCCGGTTCGTGAGCAGGGCGAGGACCAGCCTGCGGCCCGGGTCGACCAGCAGCGAGGGGCCGGCGAACCCGGTGTGACCGAAGGTGCGGCTCGACGCGAGCCGCCCCATGAACCACGGCTGGTCGAGGACGACGCCGAGACCGTGGGCGGCCGTGCGCTGGGGACGCTCCGGGTCGACGGCCGGCTTGCCCGCGTTGTGGTTGGTCAGCATCCGGCGCACGGTGCCGGCGGCGAGGACCCGTCGGCCCTGGTAGGTGCCACCGTCGAGGAGCATCTGGCCGACGGCGGCGAGATCGCTGGCGCTCGCGAACACCCCGGCGTGACCGGCGACGCCGCCGAGGTTGTTGGCGACGTCGTCGTGCACGGTGCCGCGGAGCAGGCCGCGCGACGAGCGGGCGTCGGTGGCGACCATCCGGGCCGCCCGCTCGGTGGCCGACAGCCAGGTCATCGGGTTGAAGCCGGTGTCGCGCAGGCCGAGTGGACCGGTGAGGTTGGCCTTGAGCGCCTGGTCGAGGCGTTTCCCGGTGACCTTCTCGACGATCTTGCCGGCGACCATGAGGCCGACGCTGGAGTAGCGGAACGTGTCCCCGGGCACGGCGCCCGCGACCAGCGGGGTGGCGAGCACCGCGTTCCACCGGGCGGCGTTGTCCGGCAGGCCGGTGACCTTGGCCCCGACCGGGAGGCCGCCGGTGTGGGTGAGCAGCATCTCGACGGTGACCCGGTCCTTGCCCGTGCCGGTGAACCCCGGCAGATAGTCGCGCACCGGGGCGCCCAGGTCGACACGACCCTTGTCGACCTGCTGGAGCAGCAGGATGGCGGTGTAGACCTTGGTGACCGAGGCCAGGTCGAAGATGGAATCGGGGCGCATCGCGACCCGGCTCTTCGCCGCGAGCAGCTTCGGGCCGGCCGCGTAGCGCAGGGCCTCCCCGACCGCGGTGTGCACGGTCGTCCTGCCGTCGACCAGCACGACGGCGACCGCGCCGGGAAAGCCGTGGTGCGTGACGGTCTGCGCCGAGGCGGGCAGGTGCCGGCGCAGCAACGCGGTCACGTCCGCCGCGTACCGGGCCTGGTTGCCCGGCGCGCCCGCGCCGGCCGTGGGGGAGGTGCTCGGCGTACCCGCCAAAGGGGTTGTGGGCTTTCCGGCCGCGCCGAAACCCACCCGGTTCCCCGCCGCGTCGGTGGCGGTCACCGCGCCGCCCGGGTCGGCCCCGCCCGCCGACTCACCGCCGCAACCGGCGAGGGCGGAGGTCGCGGCGGCCAGACCAACCCCGAGCAGGGTACGACGGGCGACGGGCATGCCGGTGATGCTGACAGATCCGAACGGCGTGCGCCACGCCCCGTCAGCCGTACGCCGACCCCGTCCAGCGATGTGGCCGGTTTCCGACACCCGTGCGGGCCGTACGGGCAACCGACACTGCCTGTGCAACTATCGTCAGGCATCCTGTCGAACGGCCGGCGCCGCCGGTCTGTCCGTGCGGCAGACCCGGGGGAGGGTGCCCTGCCGCGTACTCCTTTGGAGAGCACCATGTCCCTCTCCCCGGTTCGGGTCTTCGCCGCGTTGAACGCCGTGCGACCTCCCGAGCAGCCCACTCCGATCCTGGGTAAGGCGGTGGTGGTCGGCGGCAGCGTCGCCGGCCTGCTGGCCGCCCGGGTCCTGTCCGACCACGCCGAGAGTGTCGTCCTCATCGACCGGGACGACCCGCAGCTCAGCGGCGCCCGGCCCGGCGTACCCCAGGGCACCCAACTGCACGCGCTGCTGCCCGGCGGCCTCCTTCAGTTGGAGCAGTTGTTCCCCGGTTTCCGCCAGCAGGCGCTGGCCCACGGCGCGATCGAGGCGCCACCCGCCACCCGGCGCAGCTACCTCGACGGCCGTCGCAAGGTGGTGGTACCCGACGATGACGACAGCCTGGCCGGCAGCCGGCCGCTGCTGGAGGGGCTGATCCGCCAGCAGGTGCTCCAACTGCCGAACGTCAAGACGGTCACCGCCCGCGCCACCGGGCTCCTCATCGAGAACGGCGCGGTCACCGGCGTGCGCTGCGAGGTCAACGGGGTCGCCGGCGTCGAGGGTGGCGACCTGGTGGTGGATGCCATGGGCCGGTCCAGCCGGCTCTCCGACTGGCTGGAGCAGGCCGGTTGGGAGCGCCCCGTCACCCGCCGGATGCCCGTGCACCTCAACTACGCCACCGCGCTGTTCCGACGCCCGGAAGAGACTCCGCAGGCGCGGGTCGTCATGGCCCTGCACACCCCACGGACCATGACGGACGTCGCCGGCGCCGCCTTCTTCGCCATCGAGGACGGCCGTTGGATGGCGATGATGGCCGGCTACGGTGACGACCGGCCCGGACGCACCGCGCAGGACTTCGTCCGCCGGCTGCGCGAGCAGTTCCCGCCCGAGTTCGGCGAGATCGCGGACCGGGAGATGCTCGGTGACGTCCAGACCTACCACCACGCCGACAGCCGGCGACGGGACTTCTACGCGCTGCGGCGTTTCCCGGCCCGGCTCGTCAGCGTGGGCGACGCCGTCGCGTCGTTCAACCCGGTGTACGGGCAGGGCATGACGGCCGCGGCCCTGCACGCGGCCTGCCTGTCGGCGTACCTGCGCCCCGGACCGGACCTGAACGCGCCCGCCCGCCACTTCCTCGACCTGCAGAAGGTCGTGGTCGACGCCGCGTGGTCCACGTCGACCTCCGCCGACCTGGGGTTGCCGCACGTCGACGGCCCCTACCCGCGCGGCTACCGGGTCACAAGCTGGGTGAGCCGGCAGATCCTCTCGGCGACCGTGACGGACGTGGGGATCGCCCGCCGGTTCAACGAGGTCGTCTCCATGCGTGAGCACCCGCTGTCGCTGGCCACTCCCGGCGTGATCCTGGGCGCCCTGCGGGCCAACCGCCGGGCGGGCTGACGGACACCCCCGCCGCCCGTCAGGCGTCTGACGGGCGGCGGGACCCGCCGGCTACCGCGCGGCCTCGCGCAGGATGTCGACGACGAAGCGGTGGTCCTCCACCTGCGGAAGCCCCGACACGCCCATCCAGCCCACCACGCCGGTGCCACGCACCCGCAACGGCAGCGCGCCCCCGGCGGCGGCGTACCGGGCCGCCGGCAGGCCGTAGCGCTCGGTCAGCGTCACGTTCTTGTCCCGACAGAGCCGGGCCATGTAGAGCGACGAGTGCTCGAACCGCATCACCACCCGGCCCTTGCGGCGCAGCCAGGCGTCGTTGTCCGCCGTCGATCCGGGCAGGCCACAGTGGAACAGCTGCCGTCCGGTCCGCCACACACCCACGGAGATCGGGAGCCCTCGTTCCGCGGCGGCGGTGACGGCCCGCACGCCCAGCTCGTACGCGTCGGTCTCGGTCAGGCCCGCGAGCTCCAGCTCGTTCTCCTCGCGCTGCAGCTCGTCAAGCGTCGGCCACTGGTCAGATGACATGTGTTTCTCCTCGAGCGTCGGTCACCAGGCGCACGGCGCGTAGTCCTTCAGGAAGCAGCCGTACAGGTCCTCGCCCTGCTCGCCGCGCACGATCGGGTCGTACACCCGGGCCGCGCCGTCGACCAGGTCCAGCGGGGCGTGGAACCCCTCGTCGGCCAGCCGCATCTTCGTCGGGTGCGGCCGCTCGTCGGTGATCCAGCCCGTGTCGACGCTGGTCATCAGGATGCCGTCGGTCAGCATCTCCTGGGCGCTGGTACGGGTCAGCATGTTCAACGCGGCCTTGGCCATGTTGGTGTGCGGGTGTCCCGGACCCTTGTAGCCGCGACCGAACTGACCCTCCATCGCGGAGACGTTCACCACGTACTTGCGGCGGGCCTTCGCGGCGGCCATCGCCGGACGTAGCCGGCTGACCAGCACGAACGGCGCGGTCACGTTGCACAGCTGCACTTCCAGCAGCTCGACCGGGTCGACCTCCTGCACCCGCTGCACCCAGCTGTTGACCGGGTCGAGGTCCGGCACGAGGCCGCCGGCGTCGATGGCGGTGGACGCGGCGATCCGCTCCGGCGAGGCGGAGCCGCTGGTCAACGCCAACGCGGTGAGCGCGTGCGGCGTGAGAGCGGGCGGCTCCGACCCGGTGGTGAGGCTGCCGGCCGAGCCGGTCGGCTTGGCGAACGTGATCAGTTCCGGCAGCGGACCCTCCGGCAGGGCCGCGGCCTCCGCGGCGACGAGCTGGGCGTACGCCCCGGGCGAGCGGCGCACGGTCTGCGCCGCGTTGTTGATCAGGATGTCGAGGGGGCCCTGACTGCTGACCGAGTCCGCCAGGGCGATCACCTGCGCCGGGTCACGCAGGTCGATCCCGACGATCCGCAGCCGGTGCAGCCAGTCTGCGCTGTCCGGCATCGCGGCGAACCGGCGGACCGCGTCGTGCGGGAACCGCGTGGTGATCGTCGTGTGCGCGCCGTCGCGCAGCAGCCGCAGCGCGATGTACATGCCGATCTTCGCCCGCCCGCCGGTGAGCAGCGCCCGCCGGCCGGTCAGGTCGGTACGGGCGTCGCGGCGCTCTCGGTTGAGCGCGGCGCAGGACGGGCAGAGCTGGTGGTAGAAGGCGTCCACCTCGCGGTAGCGCTGCTTGCAGACGTAGCAGCCGCGCGGGTTGTGCAGGAATCCCGCCGTCGCGCCGGTGGTGGGCGAGGCGAGCGGGATGCCCTGGGTCTCGTCGTCGATCCGGCCCGGGGCGCCGGTGGCGGTGGCCTCCGTCACCGCCCGGTCGGCGGCCAGGATGGCGTCCCGCCGCTCCTCACGCCGCCGCTGCTTGATCACCTTGTAGAGCCGCGCGGTGGCCCGCTGCACCCGCACCACGTCGGGGTGGTCCGGCGGCAGGGCCTCCAACGCCTCGAAGACGCTCAGGCAGGTCTCCAGCCGGTGCCGGTCGATGCCGTCCTGAGCGTTGTCGGGAATGTTGTCCACCGTCATGCGTCGTTGTCTCGTCCCGTTTCCTGTGCCGGATTCTCCCGGCCCACCCCACGTCCGACCCGAAACTGTACGCACCACGGCGTCGAGGACACACCCCACGCCGTCGGGCACCCCGCACGGCCCGTGGCGGCCGTGGGGGATGCTGGTCCCGTGCAGATCACGATCCTCGGTCCCCTCGCCGTCGACGGCCGGCCGGTCCGGGGCGAGCGGCTGGCCGCGGTGCTCCGCGCGCTCGTCGACGCGCGTGGCCGGGCGGTCTCCACCAGCCTGCTCGTGGACGCGGTGTGGGACGGCGCCCCGCCGGACGACGCGACCGGCGCCGTGCAGGCGCTCGTGTCCCGCGTCCGCCGACTCGGGCTGCCCGTGGTGGCCGTGCCGGGGGGATACCGCCTGCCCGCCGAGGAGGTCACCGTCGACGCGGTCGAGGCCCGGGCGCTCGTCGAGACCGGTCGGGTCGCCCTGCGGGCCGGCGACCCGCGGGCCGCCCGCGACGCGGCCGACCGGGCCCGTGCCCTGTTCCCCGAGGTCCCGGAGATCGTCGAGGCGGACGACGCGCGCCTGTTCACCGACGTCGCCGCGCTGCGGGCCGAGGCGGCGCTCGCCGGCGCGGGGCCGTACGACGAGACCGACCTGCGCCGGCTGGCCGCGCGGACGCCGCCGGACGAGCCGTCCGCCGCCCTGCTGGTCCGGGTGCTCGCCGCCCAGGGGCGGGAGGCGGAGGCGTTGGAGGTGGTCGAGCGTCTCCGGGACGACCTCGCCGACCGCTACGGCACCGACCCGTCCCCGGTGGTCACTCAGGCCCACCTGGCGCTGCTGCGCGGCGAACTGACCGCGCCGGCCGTCGTCGCGCCACCCCGGCCACCGGCGCGGGTCGTCCTGCCCGCCGCGTGGCGCCGGCCGATGACTGCCCTGGTGGGGCGCGAGCGGGACGTCGCGGCACTGGACGCGGCGCTCGACGAGTCGGCCCTGGTGACGATCGTGGCGACCGGCGGCGCGGGCAAGACCCGTCTCGCGGCCGAGGTGACCCGCCGTGCGGCGGCGGCCGGGCGGGGGGTACGGGTGGTCGAGCTGGCCGGCCTACGCTCACCCGACGAGGTGCTGCCCACCGTGCTCGCGGCGCTCGGCGGCGCGGACACCTCGTCCACCGGCGGCAACCTGGGCCTCGAACGCCGGGTGCTCAGCCCCGAGGAGCGGTTGGGTGCCCTCGCGCCGGACCTCGACGGGCTGGTGGTCCTGGACAACTGCGAGCACGTCCTCGACGCGGTCGCCACCGTCGTCGCCGACCTGCTGGCGGTGAGCTCACCGGAGGTGGCGGTCCTCGCGACCAGCCGTGCCCCGCTGGGCCTGGCCGGCGAGCGGGTCCACCGACTGACCGCCCTGCCGGACTCCGACGCGCTCGGACTTGTCGAATCCCGGGCACGGGCCGGTGGCGCGGTGCCGACCTGGGACACCGCGCGGGCTCTCGCGCTGTGCAACCGGCTCGACAACCTGCCGTTGGCCCTCGAACTGGCCGCCGCGCGGCTGCGGCACATGCCGATCGACGACGTGCTGGCCGGCCTGGCCGACCGGTTCGCCCTGCTCGACGACGCGCTGCGCGGGTTGCCGGAACGCCACGCGAGCCTGTGGGCGATGGTCGACTGGAGCCGCGAACTGCTCGCCCCCGACGACCGGGCGCTGCTGGAACGGGTCGCGGTCATCCCCGCGCCGTTCACCGCCGACCTCGCCGCGGCGGTCGCCGGGACGCCGGACGTCCGTCGTGGCCTGGCCACCCTCGTGGAACAGTCCCTGCTGACCCTGGTCGAGGCCGACGGACCGCCGCGCTACCGGATGCTGGAGACCGTCCGCGAGTACGGCGAGGCCCGGCTGGGCGCGTCCGGCGACCGGGACGCGGCGATGGCCGGCCTGCTCGACTGGGCCCGGCGCGAGGCGGCGATGATCGCCGGGCGGTTCATCGGGCCCGGCCAGGTCGATGCGCTCGACCGCTGTGCCGCCGAGCAGGACAACCTGCTGGCGGGCCTGCGGTGGGCGCTCGCGGCGGACGACGAGCCGGCCGCCGTCGACGTGGCCGACGCGCTGCTGCACCTCTGGACGGTGCGCGGCCTGCACCTCGAAGTCCTGGTCTGGGCACGCCCACTGCTGAACGTCGACGACCCGGAACGGCGCCGACGGTCGGCGATCGTCGCTGGCCGGGCCAGCGGCCGACCGCTGCCCGACGCTGACCGGCTCGCCCGGACGTGCCTGCTGATCGGCGTGAACGCCGGCATCAGCGCCGACCTGCGGCCGGCCGTGCTCGCCCGGCGGGCCCTGCGCATCGTCCTGGGCGAACGGCCCGCCGAGGTGTCCCCGAGGATGACCGCGCTCGCGTCGGCGTTGCCCGGTTTCGACGCGTCCGACGTCGAGGAGAGCCTGAAGAGCGCGGACGAACTGGTCGCCCACCCGGATCCGTACGTGCAGGGGCTCGGGCTGTTCGCGCGCGCGGCCGTACGGGAGAACGGCGGCCTGCCGGAGTCGTCGATCGAGGACGCCGAGCAGGCGTACCACCGCTTCGAGGTCGCCGGTGACCACTGGGGCATGGCGATGGCGGCGGGCGCCGTGGGGCAGTTCCTGCTGCCCGGACGGGAGGACCGCTCGGCCGAGTGGCTGACGCGCAGCGTCCGGCACATGGAGATGGTGGGCGCCCAGCAGGACGCTCGGTCGGTGCGGGTACGCCTCGAGGTGCACCTCGCCCTGACCGGTGACGACGAGGCGGAGCGCCGCCTGGCAGAGATGGTCGGCTCGGGTCAGGCCGAGCAGGTGGACGTCGCGCAGGCGCTGCTCGGACTGGCCCAGGTCGCCTGGCGGCGCGAGCGGTACGACGAGGCGCTCGCCCGCGCCGACGAGGTGAGCCGCACCCTCGTGGATTGGACCGGGCCGCCGCCGCAGCCGCGGGTGATGCTGCGGACCGCGGCGGCGGTGCTCTACCTGCGGGTGGCCCACGCCCGGGGGGACACCGGCGGCGAGGCCGACGCCCGCGCCGCCGCGCTGCTGTCGTCCGCCCGCGAGGACGCGCTCACGTCACGGGACCTGCCGGTGATCGGCGCGTGGGCGTCGGGCGGGGCGGAACTCGCCGCCCACCGGGGTGACGTGGAGACCGCGCGGGAACTGACCGCGATCGCTCGGCGGATCGGCACCCACATGGAAATGTTCCTGCCGGTCGGGCAGGGCGAACGGCTCAACGCCGCTCTCGGGGACGAGAGTCGGCGTGAGCCGTTGCTGGCCGCGTGGCGCGAGCGTCCGGTCGCCGTCGCGGTCGCCCGCATCCGTGAACTGATGGACGATCTGCTCTAGCTAGACCTTCTTGCGGTACGCGCGCAGCGCCATCGGCATGAACACCGCGACGAAGCCGGCGCACCAGGCGAGGGTCCACCACACATGTGCGTCGAGCGGGGTGCCGAGGAACAGTCCGCGGACCGCGGCCACCAGGTGGGTCATCGGGTTGACCTTCACGAAGGCCTGCATCCAACCGGGCAGGGTGTCGGTGCCCACGAACACGTTCGACCCGAAGCTCAGCGGCATGATCAGGGCGAACATCAGGCCCTGCACGGCACCCGGGGTGCGCACCTTCATCGACACCCAGACCGGCAGCCAGCTCAGGCAGAGCGCGAACAGCACCGCGAGTGCGCAACCGGCGATGGCCCGGAACGGGTCGGTCTCGATCCGGAAACCCATCACGTAACCGATCGCGAGGGTCGAGACCGTGACGATCACGTACCGGACGACGTCGCCGAGGACCGCGCCGACCAGCGGTGCGGAGCGGGGGACCGGCAGCGACCGGAACCGGTCGAAGATGCCCTTGGCGATGTCGGTGTTGAGGTTCACGCCGATCGCGATCGCCCCGGTCGCGATGGTCTGTGCCAGGATGCCGGGCAGCAGGAACTGCAGGTAGTCATGGGTGGAGCCGGCGACCGCGCCACCGAAGATGTAGACGAAGATGACCAGGAACAGCACCGGTTGCAGCGTGACGTCGATCAGCGCCTCGGGTGTACGCCAGGTCTTGATGAGGCTGCGCTTGGCGAGCGCCAGCGAGTGCCGCACGAGCCGGAACGGTCGCGGGTGCGCGGCTGCGGTCGACAGCTTCGGGCCCGTCGTGGGTGGTGCGCCCAACAGGGTGCTCATGCCGCTACCTCCGTACGGGAAGTGGTGTCGTCCTCGGATGCCGTACGCCCGGTGAGGGTGAAGAACACCTCGTCCAGGCTCGGCAGGTGCAGGGAGAGTTCGGTGACGGCGATGCCGGCGGTGGCCAGGCGCGCGACGCTCTCGGTCAGCGCCGTGTCGTCGGTGACCGGCACGGCGAGGACACCCTTGCGGATCTCGTCGGCCTGCCCGCCCGAGCCGACCTCGGTCAGGATCGCCGCGGTCCGGGGAAGCTGCGCCGGGTCGGACGGCCGGACCTCGAGGGTCTGGCCGCCGACGATCCGCTTGAGCCCTTCGGGCGTGTCGTGCGCGATGACCCGGCCGTGGTCGATCACGGTGATCGCGTCGGCCAGCGCGTCGGCCTCCTCCAGGTACTGCGTGGTGAGCAGCACCGTCGAGCCGTTGGTCACCAGAGAGCGGACCACGTCCCACATGTCCTCGCGCTTGGCCGGGTCCAGCCCGGTCGTCGGCTCGTCCAGGAAGATCACCTCGGGTGAGCCGACCAGGCTCGCGGCCAGGTCGAGCCGCCGCCGCATGCCCCCGGAGTACGTCTTGGCGGGCCGGTTGGCGGCGTCGGTCAGGTCGAACCAGTCGAGCAGTTCGGTGGCCCGCCGCCGGGCGCCGGCGCGACCGAGGTCCAGCAGCGTGCCGAACAGCTCCAGGTTCTGCCGGCCGGTCAGGTCCTCGTCGACCGAGGCGTACTGGCCGGTGAGGCCGATGCGCTGCCGGACCCGCCCGGCGTCGCGGACGACGTCGAAGCCGCCGATGCGGGCGCTTCCGGCGTCCGGGGTCAGCAGGGTGGAGAGGATGCGGACGGCGGTGGTCTTGCCGGCGCCGTTGGGGCCGAGCACCCCGAGCACCGTTCCGCGGGGCACGGCGAGGTCGACGCCCTGCAGCGCCCTCGTCTGCCCGAAGGTCTTCACGAGGCCCTCGGCCTCGATCACCAGATCGGTTGTCATGCCGACCAGCGTGCGCGGCGCGCCTGACACGGCTCCGACACGGCGCTGACAGCCCCGCCGACGCGGGCTGACACCGGGGCGTCGCGCGCTGGGCCGGTCGGCGCCGGCTGGAGGTTCGACATTCGGCGGGTTGGTGGCCTCGCCGAAGGCTGCCATACTGACGGTGGTGCCCGTCGATATCCGCTGGGCCCCGGGGGAAGCCCTCCGCAAGGCGCGGATGGTGGGGGTCGAAACCCGGAGGCCGCGATGGACCTTGTTCCCGACGCTACCGCCCTCTCCAGCCTGGTCGACCTGCTCGGCGCGGTGCTGCAACTCGCCGCCGCGGTGGTCAGCCTGGTGGCGGTCGCCGCCGCCCGGGGGCGTCGCCGTGGGCGGGACCGCGACGTCTAGGCGGTGTCTTCAAAGGATCTTGGTGGGGCAGGATATAGCACGTGCCTCGATGGACTGAGTCGGACTCTGGCGTTCGTGCTCTCGGGCGGCAACGTCAACGACTGCACCCGCTTCAGGCACACCGTGCGTCTTCGCGACCGCCACGCCATGCGACCGGCGGCGACAACACCCTGATGAGTGTGATGCCTGTGAGTCATCTAGATGACGCACAGGCATCACACTTATCAGCATTACCGCCGCCGCTCAGCGCCGGGGCCCGACCGCGGTGATCGCGGCCTCGTTCCAGGCCACCGTCACCATCGCCACGCCACTCCAGTGGTTCCGAACTGAAGACACGGCCCAGGTCCATAACTCCGGGGTACGACCCAGCGGGGATGACCCGCAACATCCATATGCATCAATACGATGGCCGCTATCGATCAGGCTCGCTCACGAGGCGTGCCGTACCGAAGCGGAGGAATGCATGGTTCGCTGGCGTACCCTCACCGGCCTGGTGGCCGCCGCGCTGGCCGTGGCCAGCCTCACCCTCGCGGCCCCCGCCGCGGCCGACAGCCCCGTCACGCCGAACGTGGTCGGCGGCACCCGCGCCGCCCAGGGCGAGTTCCCGTTCATGGTGCGGCTCTCGATGGGCTGCGGCGGGGCCCTCTACAGCTCCCGGCTGGTGCTCACCGCCGCACACTGCGTGGGCGCGACCGGCACCAACACCAGCATCACCGCGACGCTCGGGGTGGTCGACCTCCAGTCGTCCAGCCGGATCACCGTCCGGTCCAACTACGTCTACCGGGCGCCCGGCTACAACGGCAACGGCAAGGACTGGGCGCTGATCCGGTTGGCCACCCCCGTCACCGGGCTGAGCACGTTGAAGATCGCCACCACCACCGCGTACGACACCGGCACCTTCACCGTCGCCGGCTGGGGCGCGGCCCGCGAGGGTGGCGCGCAGCAGCGGTACCTGCTCAAGGCGACTGTCCCGTTCGTCAGCGACGCCACCTGCAACGCCAACTACGGTGGCGACCTCATCCCGGCCGAGGAGATCTGCGCCGGCTACGCCAGCGGCGGCACGGACACCTGCCAGGGCGACTCGGGCGGCCCGATGTTCCGCCGCGACGCCACCAACGCCTGGATCCAGGTCGGCATCGTCAGCTGGGGCAACGGCTGCGCCCGGCCCAACTACCCGGGCGTCTACACCCAGGTGAGCTACTTCGCCTCGTCGATCGCCTCGGCTGCGGCGAGCCTCGGCGGCTGACCGTACGCCATCTCGGGCGGCCCGGACGTCGGCGGTCCGGGCCGCCCGTTCGTGCCGGGCGGCCGGTCGACGGTCGGGCCCGGCCGGATGCGCGGCGACAGTGGGCCAGTCGACAGAATGGGCGGCCCGCGCATCCCCCGGGGATGCGGGCGGCCATGATGAGTCCGTGCAGATCCTGTCCATCCAGTCGTCGGTCGCGTACGGCCACGTCGGCAACTCGGCCGCCGTCTTCCCCCTGCAGCGTCTCGGGCACGAGGTGTGGCCGGTGCTGACCGTCCACTTCTCCAACCACACCGGGTACGGCGCGTGGCGCGGCCCGTTGCTGGCCGCCGCGGACGTCGCCGAGGTGATCGCGGGCATCGCCGACCGGGGCGTCCTCGGCAGCGCCGACGCGGTGCTCTCCGGCTACCAGGGCGACCCGGCGATGGGCGCGGTGATCCTGGACGCGGTGGCCCAGGTGAAGGCTGCCAATCCGGCCGCCGTCTACTGCTGCGACCCGGTGATGGGTGACGTCGGGCGGGGGATGTTCGTCCGGCCCGGCATCCCGGAGTACCTGCGCGACACCGTCGTGCCACGCGCCGACATCATCACCCCGAACCACTTCGAGCTGGACTTCCTCGCCGGCCGTACTACCACCACCCTCGCGCAGGTGCTGGCGGCGGTCGACGTCGTCCGGGCCACCGGGCCGAGGCACGTCCTGGTGACCAGCGTGCTGCACGACGACGCGCCGGACGGCTCGCTGGAGGTGGTGGCGGTCTCCGACGAGGGCGCCTGGGCGGTGACCACCCCGCTGCTGCCGATCAACCCGAACGGCGGCGGCGACGTCACGGCGGCGCTGTACCTGGCGCACCTGTCGACCACCGGCTCACCGGCCACGGCGCTGGAGCGTACCGTCTCCTCCGTCTTCACGATCCTGGAAGCGACCCTCGCGGCGGGCACCCGGGAGATCCAACTGGTCGCGGCGCAGGACGCGATCGCCGAGCCACCGGCCCGGTTCACGGCCCGCCGACTGCGCTGACGACGCGCGAGGGCGCGCCGGTCCGGCCGGCGCGAGTCGCGGCGGATGAACGCGCCCGCTCAGCGCAGCGCGTCGTCGCGCAGCACGGCGTGCGCGCCGACGGTCTGGTTGACGATCTGGGTCACCCGCACGTCGACGACGACGCTGGCCAGCGCCGCCGCGTCCGGCCGGCTGAGGCCGTGCAGCCGTTGCAGCAGGGTCAGCATCTGCTCCAGAGCCCGGAACGTCGCCTCGTCGAGGGACGCTCCCAGGCCCAGCGTCAGCCAGGCATCGGCCGTACGGGCGACCGGGCCGGTGACCGGGAAGTCGTCGCGGACGTCGAAGGTCAGCGTCACCTCGTCCATCGGGCACTCGATCGCCGTGCCGCCGACCTCGCCGTCGCCCTGCGCGGCGTGCCCGTCCCCGACCGAGAACAACCCTCCGTCGACCGGGATCGGCAGCAGCAGCGTGCTGCCGGCGGTCAGATCCTTGCAGTCCAGGTTGCCGCCGCAGTCGCGCGGCGGGGTGGTGGAGTGCCGCCCCGGCTCCGGCGGCGGCATGCCGAGCACGCCCATGAAGGGACGCAGCGCCACCGTGTGGCCGTGCTGGTTGCGGCCGGTCATCGCCACCGGGTCCAGTTCCCAGGCGTGCACCACCTGCGTCGACTCGACGCCGTAGCGCTCGTTGAAGCCGCTCGGCCACCCGCCGGCCACCGTCGTGCCCCACCGGCCCGGGACGATCGCGTCGACGCGTACCGCGAGGGTCTGGCCGGCGCGAGCGCCGCGGACCGCGACCGGTCCGACGAGCGCGTGGCCGTCGCCGGTCCGGTACTGCGGGGCCCGGGGACGGTCCCGGTTCGCGCCGCCGGGATAGGGGCCGTCGGACCACCAGCAGTCCAGGGTGCGGTAGGTGACCGTGTCGCCGGGGTCGATGGTGAGCACCGGCGCGAGGTCGGGGGAGAAGTGGCCGTGCAGGGTCTCGTCGTCCGGTGCGAGGGTGTGTCGCATGCGGGCAGGCTACGTGCCGGCCCGACGCGGCGCGATCCTTCGTGCGGGTGCGCGGCCGACCAGGTGCCGGCCGCGCACCCGCGCGCATCGATCAGTCGACGGTCGGCGGTGCCGTCCGGGCCGCCTCGGAGAGGGCGGCGGCGGCACCGGCGTACGGGTTGTAGCTGTAGCTGCGCGCCAAACCAGCCGGAACGGTGAAGTACTCCACCGACAGCTTGGCCGGGTCGCTGGCCAGCTCGCCCCGGGCGGGCACGTCGTTGCCGTCGTCCCAGCCCCAGGGGGCGTTCGCGGAGTTCGTGCCGCAGCTCCAGGTGCCCGAGCCGCAGTCGCCGGAGGTGTCGCCGGCGAAGGTGCCCAGGCTGGCGAAGAGGTTCGCGTTGGTCCGCTGCGCCCACAGCCCGCCGGCGGCGAAGATGTCGACGAGTTGGTAACGGACGTTCCGGTCGTCGCCGCTCTCCGGCGTCTCGGCCACCGTGGACGGGTAGTAGACCAAGCCGTCGCCGTTGATCGCGTACTGCGGGTACGCCTTCAGTCCGTGGCCCTGCGCCTCCTGTGCGGTGACCGGGTGCGAGAAGGAGTCGTGCGGCGAGGACTGGAACTGCAGGGTGCCGTCGACGCTCTCCCGGCCGCTGGTCCAGGTGCTGCCGCTCGGGGTGTACGAGTAGAAGTCGCTGTGCGCGACGGTGACCGCCCCGCGCAGCACGCCGTACGTCGAGCCGTCCCGCTCGATCGCGAAGAGCACGCCCTCGCCGTCGTTCTCGTGCTCGGTCTCGAAGAACGGGTGGTCGGTCCAGTCCCGGGGGTGGAAGAACAGGTACGTGAGGTACCAGTGCGTGCTCGTCTCTACCACGGAGTAGTACACGTGCGCGGCGAGCGACGTGCCGGACGTCCCGGCGCGGTCCCAGTTGTTGCGCCCGTTCAGGTCGCCGTCGAAGTCTACGGCGGTGAGGTAGTCGCTCCGGCCGCCCAGGGCGTGCGTGCCGGTGGCGTCGACGTCCTGGTGGTGGATCGGCGCCCAGCGCAGGGCCAGTTCGGCCCGGCTGACCGCGGCGGTGGCGGGCGACGGCGTCGTGAGCGGGGTGAGTGTCAGCGCCACCACGGTGGCCGCCGCCGTCAGTGCCCTCGTCACCCGCCGGTTCGTGCTGCTCCTGTCGCGCATGCTGTCTCCCACGTCGAATTGACAGACCGCTATGGATGATGGTCGACCCGGGAGCCCGGCGCGTGTCCCCGCGGCGACGCGCAGGCGGCGGGCGTCCGACGGGCTCGCGACACCCCGCTTGTATCGACATCCGTCGAATGCCATGCTGTGGTTCGGCCGCGCTCGGGAGCCGGCGCGGTCGACCTCTGTTCCGGAGTCGGGGACGCGCGAGGTGGCCCCACCACCCGCGCCCGGGCAGTCCCCGTCAGCGGCCGCATGCCGATCGCCGTCGGGCGGCCGCGCAGATCCGGATCCGTACGGTCGGCCGCCCACCCGTGGCCGCGACGGCGACGGCTTCTCGGAGGTACGGATGCGTCGCATCTTGCTGGCTCTCACGACCATCGCCCTGACCACCGCCATGACCGGCTGGGCCGCGACGACCGGCGTCGCCCAGGCGGCGCCGACGCCCACGGCGTCGGTCACGGCGGCGCCGACACCCACCCCGGCCTGTCCGCCGGCGCTGCCCATCGGCGGTCGGGTGTCCGCGGCCACCACGACCAGCCTGACCATCGCCTACTTCATCGTGATGGGCCCACCGTGCGGCTACCGGCCGCCGATCACGGTGGGACTCTTCGCCAGCCGCGAGGACGCTTACGCGTGGCGGAACCCGGTCGCGGAGGCGGTCTCCGGCCCCGAGCAGAACGGCAGCGTCACCTTCGACCGGCTGACGCCCGACACCGAGTACTGGTACGGGTTCCGTGACTCCGACGGCCGCTGGGAGCCCTACTACGGTGGGTCCGGCCGGACCGCCCCGCTGGAGTCCTGCCGCGCGACCGCCAGCATCGATTCCCGTTGGGGTACCGGCTTCGTCGCCACGGTGACGGTCCGGAACGTCGGTACGCAACCGTTGGATCAGTGGCACGTCTCGTGGCGCTGGGCGGGCGACGAGCGGATCCAGGCGGTGTGGGGTGGTGTCGTCGACCCGGCCGGCGCCGATGTGGTGGTGCGCAACGCACCGTACAACGGGACGCTGGCGCCGGACGGGGTGACGACGTTCGGTCTGCTCGCGACGGCCAGCGCGCCGCCGGCCGGACTGACGCTGGCCTGCGCGCGCTGATCGGGGTGACCCAGGCCGTGTGTCGCAGTCCTCGGTCGAGCCGAGGACTGCGACACACGGCCCAGCCGGGGATCGGCGTCGGTCAGGGCTTGCGGGCCACCGCGCCGTAGGCGTCGATACCCCGGGCGTCGGCCTCGTCCGGACGCCACAGCGGGATCGGCACGAGACCGGGCTCCACCATCGTCAGCCCGGAGAAGCAGCCGGCGAGGTCCGCCGGGCTGCGCAGGATGTACGGGACTCCGCCGTTCTCGGCCAGTCGCTGCGCGCCGGAGACCACCTCCGGGCTGGTGTTGGTGCCGTCCCAGAGCACCAGGTAGCTGCCGGACGTGGTCGCGTCCATCGTCCGCCCGACGATCGAACGCACCACCTCCAGGTCCGGCTCGTACCCCAGCACGCCCATGAACATCACGGCGATCGGCTGGTCGAAGTCGAGCGTCTTCGCTGCCTCGGCGAGGATGGCCTCCGGGTCGTGGTAGTCGGCCGGCACGTACGTCGTGACGCCCTGGGCGGTCGTGCTGGCCAGCAGCGCGCGGGCGTGCACGAGGACCATCGGGTCGTTGTCGACGTAGACGATCCGCGCGTCGGGCGTGCTGGCCTGGGCGACCGCGTGGGTGTTCTGCATGGTCGGCAGGCCGGTGCCGATGTCCAGGAACTGCCGGATGCCCGCCTCGGCGGCCAGGTACCGGACCGCCCGGACCAGGAAGCGGCGGGACTGCTGCGCCATCAGGACGATCTCCGGGTAGACCTCGGCGACCGCGTCACCGGCCGCCCGGTCGGACTGGAAGTTGTCCTTGCCGCCCATCCAGTAGTTCCAGATCCGCGCCGCGTGCGGCACGTCGGGCTGAAGCGTCGCGGTGAGTTCTGCGTCCGGGCCGGCCATGCCAGGCTCCTATCCGAGGGGTCCGTCGGGGGTAACCGGATTGTCCACTATCGACGCAGCCGGCCCCGACCGGGCCGCCCGCCGTACGACGGGCGACCCGGCGACCCGTCACGGCACGTCGACGACCTCCCGGCCCAGCGGCCAGAAGGCGGCCGGGACGAGCTTGAAGTTGGCGACGCCGAAGGGGATTCCGATGACCGTCACGCAGAGCGCAATGCCGGCGAGGATGTGCGACAGGGCGAGCCACCAGCCGGCCAGCACCACCCAGAGCACGTTCGCCAGCCCGGAGCCGACGCCCGCGCCCGGCTTGGGCACCAGCGTGCGACCGAAGGGCCACAGCGAGTAGACGGCGAGGCGCAGCGAGGCGACACCGAACGGGATGGTGACGACCAGCAGGAAGCAGATCAGCGCGGCGAAGCCGTAGCCGATCGCCAGCACGAGGCCACCACCGAAGATGAGCCACAGGACGTTCAGGACGAAGCGAATCACCCTTCCAGCATGAGCGACGCCCGCCACCGGCGATCCCGCGGTCAGTCCGCCAGACCGCCGCAGGCGACCCCGTCGATCGTGCACGCCGTCGGCGTCGCGCCGACCGCCGCACCGTTGACCCGGAAGGTCACCCGCGTCGAGGCGCCACCCGGCACCTGCCCCGCGCTGCCGTCCGGCACGAACGTCCACACGGCGCCGTCCTGCGTGGCCCGCGCGCCCTCGACCGCGCTGACCCGCAGCGACTCCCGGGGCAGCGTGACGGCCAACGTCCACCCCGTCGCCGGCACCGACCCCGGATTGCTGATCGTCACGGTCGCCCCATAGCTCAGCAGCGCCTTGTCCTCGATGGCGAAGGCGGCGGCGAGGGCGGCCGGGGTCGGCGGGGCCGACGAGGGGGTCACGGCCGGCGCGCTCGTCGACGGCTCGGCGGGTGGCGGCGCGGCGCTGGCCGAGGGCGACCCCGCGCCGGTCGGGCTGGTGGCGGCCGGACGGGCCTGCCCCCGGGGCGTGCCGGGACCGGGGGTGCCCAGCTGGTCCACCGACGGCGGCGCGTCGAGCGTCACCGGCGCGAGCTGCTCCGGGGTACGCACCACGCCGACGATCGAGACCACCGTCGCCACCACCACCCCGAGCGCCGCGACTACGGCGACCCAGGTGGCCCGCGACACGTCGGCCTGGCCGGTGACCACCCGCCGTACGGCTGCGGCGGCGGCCACGATCCGGTCCAGCAGGATGATCGCCACAGTACGCCGTGGCTGCGGCGGTGTTGCCGGCACTGCCTTTCTCCCCTTCACTTCGTCACCGGACGCCCGCCCGCGACCGCTGGGTCGCGGTGGCACCCGAGCGGTCACAGGGCGCGCAGCCCGACGAGTATCGACTCGAGCAGCTCCTGCGACGGCACCTCCGACAGCGACGGCGGCTCGTGCGTCTCGATCAGTCCCGCCCCGAGCAGGTCACCGAGCAGAACCCGGACGGTGCCCAGCGGCAGGTCCAGTTCGGCGCTGACCTCAGCCACCGACACTGGATGGTGACACAGCTCGACGATTCGCGCCTGTTCGGGGAAGAGCGACGTCGGCGCTGTCGTCGATCTCCGCGCGACGACCAGCGAGATGAGGTCGAACCGGCCGCGCTCGGGCGTGGTACGCCCACCGGTCATCGTGTACGGACGGGCGACCGGGCCGGCGTCGTCGTCGTACCACGCCTCGTCAGCGGAGCCGGCGCTGGGCACCAGAATCTCCGCTCCTCGCCGCGGCAGCGGTCTGCAGGCGGATCGGCAGGTGCCGTTCGGCCTGCCCGACGAAGAGCGCGACCTCGTACGCCATGTCACCCACCTCGACCTCGTCGCCGGAGATCCGGACGGTCAGGATGGTCCCGTTCGAGATGGTGGCGACGAACAGGAAGGCTCGCGACATCTGCACCACGATCTGGCGCAGCCCGCCCGCGTCGCAGGTCCGGGTGGCGGCCAGTCCCAGCGCCAACAGGCCGGCGACGATCCCGGAGATCTGTTCGGCCAGTTTCGCCTCCACCTGCCGGGAGCCGCCGAGCGGGAGCCCGTCCGGGGAGAGCACCACGGCGAACTCCGCACCGCGTACCCGGTCGACCAGGCGGTCCAGCGCGCCGGTCAGGCTGTCCTCGGTGACCACTGCGTGCGTCATCGATGTCTCCTCGTTGTTCTCGTGATCGGCAGCTCGACGGTCTCGGGGCCGGCGTTGCCCGGGCCGGGCACGGTCGGCCCGGATTGGCGGATCCGCATCGGCAGCCCGTCGGCGCTGCCCGTCCGGCCCGCGTCGGCCGCACCGGGCCGGGGCGGAGCGCCGGACGTGGGCCGGTGCGCGGCTCCGGCGGCCGCCGGGCCCGGTCCGCCGCCGGTCACGGTGACCAGCTCCGCCGGCAGGTACACGATCGCCGCCGTCCCGCCGCGCCGGCTGGGCCGCAGGGTGACCTGGGCACCGCACCGGGCGGCCAGCCGGGCGACCGCGTACAGCCCTCCGGCGTCGGTCGGCGCCTCGCCCGGCGGGCTGGCGAGCAGGTGGTTCAGCGCGTCGAGCGCGGCGGCGTCGAGGCCGGGACCGTCGTCGACCACCGCGATCGCGCAGCCGTGCGGCCGGTGCTCGCCGGTGACCCGGACCGTGGTGTCGGTGGCCGAGACGGTCAGCGCGTTCTCGATCAGCTCGGCCAGCAGGTGCACGACGTCCGTGACGGCGGGACCGGCGAGCGACCACGGCCAGTGCGGCGCCACCAGGACCCGGTGGTACTCCGGCACCTCGGCGACCGCGCCACGGGTCACGTCGAGCAGGGGGACCGGGCGTCGCCAGCGTCGCGCGGGCCTCGCGCCGGCCAGCGTGATCACCTTCTCCACGTTGCGGCGGATCCGGGTGGTGAGGTGGTCGAGCTGGAACAGCTCGTCGGCCTCCGTGGCGTCGTGCTCGCGCCGCTGCATCGCGTCCAGCAGGTCGAGCTGGTCGCGCAGCAGGACCTGGTTGCGCCGGGTGATCCGTAGGAACAGCTCCGCGGTACGACGATCCGGCCCATCGCCACTGCCGTCGCTCACGGCGTCCGGCGGCACGGGGTCGACGGGTGCGGCCGGCGGCTCGGGGCGCTGGTCGGTGCCCGGCGCGGCCTGGTCGTCGGGCTCCCGGCGGACGGCCCTGGCCCAGCCGAACAGCACCGCCAGTACGGCGATCAGCCCGAGACCCACCACCAGGCCGGTCCGCCCCACGACCACCGCGGCGCCGGGCGTGGCCCGTTCGACGCTCGCGCGGGCGGTGTCGGTCACCAACTCGTGCAGCGCGCCGAGGGCCGGGTCCGCCGCCGCGCGCCAGTCCTGCGAGCTGACCCCGCGCAGCGCGTCGGCCCGGTCGGGGCGCAGCAGGGTGTTCTCCACGGCGAGCAGGCCCGCGAACTCGGGGCCCGCCACGAGCCGCTGGTGTTCGCCCGGGCCGCCGTCCGGCAGGCCGGCCGTCGCCTCGGCCCGGGCGTACCGCTGCACGGCCACCAGCTCGACCAGCCGGCGGCGCTCCTCGCTGCTCAGCCGACCGCTCACCACGGCCGCCGTGACCAGGGTGTCCTCCCGGGCCAGCAACTCGCGGGCCCGGGCCAGCGCGATCACCGCGCGGGTGTCGCCCGCCAGCCTGCTCTCGTACGCGCCCCACTCCGGTCCGTACACGTCGAAGGCGGCGTCGACGAGCGTGTCGTACCCGTCGACCGCCCCCGCCTGGTCGAGCTGACCGTCGTCCAGCCGGGAGCGGATCGCCCCCAGCCCGTTCAGCCGCCGGATCAGGGTGTCGGCCCGGTCACGGACCGTGCCCGCGCTGAGCAGGCGCAGGTCGTGTCCGTTCCCGAACGCCCGGACCTGTGCCGCTGCCCGGTCGGTCGCCGCCCGCGTTTCGGCCAGCGTGGTCCGCGCGGTTGCGGCGCCGGCCAACGTCTCGACGGTCGCCCGGCGTTCGGTCTGCAGACTCAGGACCAGCCGGTCGATGGGCTGGCCCAGGGTGTCCGCCAGGGCCCGCACCCGCAGCAGGTCGACGGCGTCCTGGCAGGTCAGATAGGCCGCGTACGACCAGAGCGTGAGCAGCACCGCCGCTGCCGCGAGGAGCCGGACCCCTGGCCGTCCTGCGCGCGTCACCTGACGCTCCGTCCGGTGGGCCGGCTCATCGGGCCGGCCGCTGCGGCCACGGCTGTCCGGCGGCGTCGCTGGCCCGGTCGGCGACCATGGTGCGCAGCAACGCCAGCAGCTCGGCCCGGTTGGCGCAGTGCAGCCGGTTGCGCATCCGGGCGACGTGGTGCTCCACGGTCTTGGCCGAGATGAAGAGCCGGTCACCGATCTCCCGGTAGGTCAGCCCGGCCAGCACCAGCTCGGCGACCTCGTACTCGCGGTCGCTCAGTCCCTGCTGGGTGGGACCGGCGGCGGCGACCGGCGGGGCCGTCGCGCTGTCGCTCGGGCGCTGCCCGCCGGACGCGCCGGCGGGCCGGCCCTGCAGCACCCGGGCGCACTCGAGCAGGGTGGTCATCGCCCGCCGGTCCGAGGTGCGGATCGCGGCCTGACCGGCGAGGCGCGCGCCGTCCCAGCACAGTCCGGTGTCGTGCAGGCCCCGGGCGGCGGCCTCGACGCGTACCGGGTCGACCACGCCCCGCAGCACCTCGACCCAGCTCTCGGCGGCCGCCGCGACCACGCCGGCGTAGCGGCTGTGCGCGGAGGCGGCCAGCAGGGCGGCGACATGGTCGTCGGCGGCCGTCGGCTCACCGGTCAGGATGGCGGCGTGCAACCCGCTCCAACGCAGCGGCACGCTCCACAGCGTCGGTGTGCCGAGCCGGTCGAGCAGCGCGTCGCCCTCGCGCAGGTAGGGCGCCAACCGGGCGACGTCACCGAGGCGCGCGCCCGCGATGGCGAGCTCGCCCAGCGGCAGCAGCGTGAACAGGTCCACCCCGTGCCGGACCACCGCCTCCAGTGCCTGGCCCCAACCCCGCTTGAGCGCGCCGAGGTCGCTGGTGCGCCGGGCGATGCCCATCCGCAGCGCGGCGGCGAAGAGCAGGTCGCGGGACTCCAACGGGCGTTCGTCGGCGGTGACCGTGGCGAGGCGTTCGGCCGCCGCGAGCGTCTGGCCCCGGACCATGAGGATCCAGGCCTGCAACAGCCGGTGCCGGCGGGCCATCAGCGGACCGCCGACCCCGCCGGTCTGCGCACGGTGCAGGACCCGCTCGGCGATGTCCAACTCACCACAGTGCACGGCGGTCAACGCGGCCAGCGCGGCCGGACTGTCCGGCAGCAAGGCCGCCCGACCGTCCGGCTCCAGCAGGGCGGCGGACTGCACGAGCGCGGAGAGCGCCGCGCTCGGCGTGCCGGCGACGCTCTCGCGTACCCCGTCGGCCATCAGCCGGGCGGCGCTGGCGTGCAGGGTGGGCGGCGCGCCGCCGGGCTCGTCCACGGGCGGCGTGGCGGCGGTCAGGTCGCCGATGGCGAGCGCGCCCACGGCGGCGAACGCCACCGACGAGGCGGTGCCCGACCAGCGGTACAGCTCGACACTGCGGCCGGCGTGGCCCCGGTGCGCCAGCGCCGTCGCGGCCACCACCGCCGCCTCGGCGCGATCCGCCGGCTCGGCGGTGGTCAGCAGCCGGTCCGCCAGGCGCAGCGCGTCGTCGAGGTCGCCGGCGAGCGCGGCGGCGTGGGCCTGCCGGGCACCGGTCGGGTGCCCGGCGGCGGTGGCTGCGGCGAACAGGTCGGCGGCGAAGGCCGGTTCGTCGGCCAGCGCCTCCTGCGCCGCCGCGGCGAGCGTCGGGGCCGGACAGTCGCCGAGGACGCCCACCGCGAGCAGGGAACGGACCAGCGGCAGCACCGGGCCGCCCCGGGCGAGCTGCAACTCCGTGAGGCGACGCCAGAGGGCGCTGCGCTCGGTGGCCGGACTGAGCGTGGTGACGGCCCGACGGACCAACGGGGTGAGCCGGCCGTCCGCGCCGATCAGGCCGGCCGCCCGGGTCGTGGCGATCAGCTCGTCGACCGCCTCCGGCTCCTGGTCCAGCAGCGGGCCGAGCAGGGCCACCGGCAGGGGTACGCCGGCCGCGACCGCGAGCAGCAGCCGTCGTACGGGGGCGGGCTGGATCTCCAGCTCCGGCGCGAATTCCAGCACGACGGACCGGGGCGGCTCGGTCGGCACGGTGCTCAGGCTCGGTGCCGCGCGCAGCGCGCGGGTCAGCCGCTCGACGTCGCGGGGGACACCACCGGTCTGCGCGTGCACGAAGTCGACGAGTTCGGGACGCGGGGCCAACTCGGGGACGCCGGCGAGGCAGGCCGCGGTCTGCTCCACAGTGAACGGCCCGAGCAGCACGGCCTGCCCGTCGCGGCGCAGCGTGTCGACCAGTTCGGTGAGGGCCGCCGAGCGCGGCCACGGGCGGTGCGCGACGACCATGCGGTGCCGGCGGGTGGCGACCAGCCGCAGCAGCACGCCGATCCGCTCGTCGTCGAGCAGGTGCGCGTCGTCGACCAGGAGCAGGTCGTCCGGGTCGATGGGCTCGCCGGGCCCGGGAACGCCCGTGCGGACAGTGCCGCCGGCCCGCTGCTGGATGCGCGTCAGCTCGGTGAGCAGGGCTGTCTTGCCGTGTCCGGCGGGGCCGGCCAGACCGACGGTGAGCGGCGCGACCGGATCGTCGGCGACCCGGTCCAGCAGGGCCCTGGGCGCGCGGCCCAGCACCAGTCGGGACTCGACGAGGTCTTTCATGATCATTGTGGTCATCCTTCGCGTCCCCGGCTGAGCGTCAGTGCCAGGCGGGACGCCTTCGGCAGGTCGAGGGGCAGGATCCGGACCGGCGGTCGGGGTGGCGGGTCGCCCGGATCGGTGGCGTGGTCCCGGGGCCGCCGCAGGGCCGGGATGACCGCCCGACCCCCGGCGGCGGCCGGTGCCGGGTCGCGGACCGGGGCCGGCGGGCGGGGGCGCGGCCGGGGGGACACCACCTGGCAGGCGGCGTGGGCGGCTCCGGTGGCGGCGGTGAGCTGCGCGTCCGGCTCCACCTCGACCGGTACCCCGAGCGCCGTGGTGATCAGCTCGCTGACCAGCGGGATGCGGGTCGACCCGCCGGCCAACAGAACGCCGTCGAGCTGCGTCGGCGTCAGGCCGGCGCCGTGCACGGTGCGCAGCAGGAGGTCCACGGTGGCCTGCACCGTGGGTCGGATCATCGCCTCGAACTGCGCGCGGGTCACCGGGATCCGTGCCGGGCCGGTCGGCAGGCTCAACACCACGTCGGCGGCCGGTTCGACGGTCAGCGCCCGCTTGACCCGGTCACACTCGGCCGGCAGGCCGCGCAGGGCGGCGTGGTGGTCCCGCCGCCCGATGGCCGCCAGCTCCCGGGACAGCACCGTACGGACGTGGGTCGCCAGCAACTCGTCGAAGTCGGCCCCGCCGATCGGGTCGAGGCCCTGCGGTGTGCCGAAGCTCTCGTAGGTGCCGCGGAGCGTGCGTCGGACGAGGGCCGCCTCGAAACTGGCGCCGCCCAACGCGTAGACGGCCGCCGTGGTGCCCGCGAAGCCGCGCGCCGCGTGACTCTCCGCGACCGTGACCGTGCGGGGAAGCAGGGTGACCGTGCGCAGTCCGAGGTCGACGAGCGCCCGGCGCAGCAGCTCCCGCCGGTACGGTCGCCAGCTCGCCGGGTGGCTGAGCACGACCGCCTCGGCCGGGCCGCCCTCCGCGGCGTGCACCTGCTCCACCACCCAGGCCGTCAACTCCGCCGTGAGCGTCTGCGGCGGGCACGCCTCGCCACCGAGCAGAAGGGGTACGTCGTCGCCGATGCGGCGGACGAAATCCCTGGTGGTACGACTGCCGTCGTCGGTGGCGGGCCCGCCGATGTGCAAGGCACCGTCCTCGGCCAGGTGCAGCACCGACGGTACGAGCGGCGAGCCGGCGTTCAGTGGAACAGCCTCCGGACGCGTCCAGGTCCGGCCGTCCCGCCGAGCGACGGCGGCGGCGGTGTTGGTGCTTCCGATGTCTATCCCCAGGACGTACGGCATCCGTCTCTTCTCTTTCCGCGAGTGGCCGGCTGATGGCGATGGCGTCGGCATTGCCCGGCGACCCACCCCCGGCGAAACCCGCGGGCCCCTACGTTCGTACCAGAGATCACTGCGTGGTCGGCACCCTAATCTGACCGGGACGGTTTCCCCCAGTCCCCCTAACGGCGGAGCCCACGAAGGCCCCTAACGCGGGGTGATCGATTGCGGGCGCAGCCCCGATGTCCGGGACCGGCCCCCGGCCATAGCGTTCCTCTCGACGAACGACGCAATCCGAGGAGAACCGGCACATGGACTCGCAACAGACCCTCCACGACTTCGTGCTCGACCTGCTCACCAACCCCGACGCGCGGTCGGCCTTCGACCTCGACCCGGAGGGCGCGCTGCACGCCGCGGGGCTCAGCGACATCACCGCCGCCGACGTGCAGGACGTGGTGCCGCTCGTGGTCGACTACGCGCCGGGCGCGGTCGCGCCGCTGACCCCGGTGGTCGGGCAGCTCGGGTTCGACCCGCTGGTCACCGACGCCACCGACGTGGTCGGCCAGCTGCAGAGCGTGGCGCAGCAGATCAGCGTCACCAGCTCGCCGTCCGGTGTGGACGTCAAGGCCGGTGTGCTCGGCGCCATCGCCGTCGACCCGTCGACCGTCGCGGCCGGCGTGACCGTGCTGCCGGGTGTCGGCCTGGGCGTGGGCCCGAGCGGCCTCGACACCGACCTGACCGGTGTGGCCGACATCGCGCACACGCTCGACGCGGACGTGGTGCAGCCGGTCGACGGCATCGTCGACCCGGTGCTCGGCGGCGCGACCGGCACGGTCGGGGACCCGACCGGTGTGCTCGGCGTCACCGACCCGGTGCTCGGCGGGGACGTGACCGGTGGTGTCCTCTCCGGCGTGCACGGTCAGGTCGACGGCATCGTCGGCGGCCTCGGTGTCCACGACACCCTGGGTGGCCTCGGCCTCGGTGACGGCGCTGTCGGCGGCGTGGTTCCGCCGGTGGACGTTCCGTCCGTGGTGGGCGGTGTCACGCACCACGTGGACAGCCTCGTTCCCGGTGTCACCGGCACGGTCGGTGACGTGACCGGTGGTCTCACCGACGGTGTGACCGGCGACTCGCACGACGGGGGGCCCGCCTCGTCCGACCACGGGTTGCTGGGCATCACCGGCGGTCTGCTCTGACGGGAATTCCCGTCGGGAGCGGGAGGCCGGGTCGCGCCGAGCGGCCCGGCCTCTCCGGGTTTTCCGTCCGGTGCCTCTTGCTAATTGAGCCGAAATCCGCACACTTGGTGCGGTGATGGCGGGGATCTGGCTGGACGTACTGGACGAGATCGCCCGGACGTGCACGACACACGGTCGCGGCGATCTGCTGCAGACGGTCCGGCAGAAGCGTGCCCAACTGCTCGAACCCACGTTGCGGGTGCTGGTCGTCGGCGAGCCGAACCAGGGCAAGAGTCAGCTCATCAACGCGATCATCAACGCGCCGGCCTGCCCGGTCGGTGACGGTCGTACCACCGTCCTGCCGACCGTGGTGCGGCACGCCGAGGCCGCCTGCGCCACGATGGTTCAGGCACCGGCGCCGCCGGCCGGCCGGGCCGCGGGGTCGCCGGCGGCGACGCTCGCCGAACGCACCCCCCTGGCGCTCGACCAGGTCGCGGCCGGGGTGTCCGGCGCGGTCGGGCGTCGGCCGGGCGGCGGTCCGGCGTACGTCGAGGTCGGCGTGCCCCGCGCGCTGCTCGCCGCCGGACTGGTGCTGGTGGACACTCCGGGCACCGACCAGGTCGCCGCGCTCGGCGCGGCCGGGGAGGTGGCCGCCTCCGCCCGCGCGGACGCCGTGCTGCTGGTCTCCGACTCCACGAGGGAACTCTCGGTGGCCGAGCTGAACATGCTGCTGCACGTCATGCGCTCGCAACCGAACGTGGTCGTGGTGCAGAGCAAGACCGACCTGGTGGCGGACTGGCGGACGGTCGCCGAGCGCAACCGGCAGCACCTCGCCGAGGCGGGTGTCCCGGCGCCGCTGATCCCGGTCTCGGCGACGCTGCGGTTGCGCGCGGCGGCGGCCGACGACCGTGGTCTGAACGCCGAGTCCGGCTTTCCGGCGTTGATCGCCCGTCTGCAACGGGATCTGAGTGGCAAGGCCGACCACCTGGCGCGGGCGTCGGTGCAGGCGGTGGCCCGTACGGTGGTGGAGCAACTGGCCGCACCGCTGCGCGCCGAGTTGGCCACCCAGGAGGCCGAGGAGCAGTCCGGGCCGATCTCGCGGCTGCACGCGGCCCAACGGGAGGTCGACGAGCTGCGTCGCTGCTCGACGCGCTGGCAGAACACCCTCACCGACGAGATGGCCGACCTGCTCTCCGACATCGAGTACGACCTGCGGGACCGGACCCGTCAGATCCTGCGGGCGGTGGACGAGGCGTTCGACGAGGCCGACCCGCTCGTCGCCTGGGACACCTTCGAGGAGTGGTTGTCGCGCAGTCTCACCGAGGCCGCGGAGGCCAACCACGAGTGGCTGGTCCAGCGCTGTGACTGGATCGCCCGCCGGGTGGCCGCGCACTTCAACCGGTACGGCTACGACGTGCTGCCGCCCTGGTCGATGACGATGCCGGAGGATCTCGGCGATCGGCTGCCGGACCTGGAACGGCCGCGGGTCGACCGCTTCACGACGGGTCAGAAGCTGTTCACCGGCATGAAGGGCTCGTACGGCGGCATGTTGATGTTCGGTCTCGCGACCACCCTGGCCGGGATGCCGATGATCAACCCGGTCTCGGTCGGCATCGGCGCCCTGTTCGGCGGCAAGAGCATCCGCGACGAGAGCAAGCAGATGCTGCGCCGCCGGCAGGCGACCGTGAAGACGGCCATCCAGCGGCACGTCGACGAGTTCTTCGTCCGGATGGTCCGGGACTGCCGGGACGCCGCCCGACAGGTGCAACGCATGCTGCGGGACCACTTCACGGGTCTGACCGAGGAGTTGCAGGAGGCCATCGTGCAGTCGTTCCGCAGCGCGAAGCAGGAGGCGGACACCGATGTCGCCCTGCGCGAGCAGCGGCAGCGGGAGATCCGGTCGAAGATGACCCGCCTCGCCGCGCTCTACGAGCAGTCCCAGCAGCTCACCGCCGCCCGGTCGACGCCGGTGCTGCTGGAGCCCGGGGCATGACGGTCGGGGTGCGGCTGGACGAGGCGGCCTGGGGGCTGTTGCACCAGGCGCTGGAGGTCTACCAGCACGACGCGCGGGCGGTCGGGCGGTTGCGGCACCAGATCGCACGGTTGGAGCAGCCGCTGCGGATCGCGGTCGCCGGGCCGTGGCGTGCGGGCAAGTCGACGGTGCTCAACGCGCTGATGGGGGAGGAGGTCGCGCCGGTCGAGGGCGCCGACGGCGCGTTCACCTGGTACGAGGACGGCGCGTCCCCCGGGGCCACCGCCTATCCGGTGGGGCAACCCGCGCAGGAGTTGGCGGTGGTCAAGTCGGCGACGGGCATGCGGGTGGATCTCGGCTGGCGGGCCGGGGAGGTACGCGACATCGTGGTGCGCTGGCCGACCCGGGCGCTGCGGCAGGTGACGCTGATCGACACCCCGGCGCTCGGCACGGTCGACGAGCAGGGGCACGCCCCGGTGCTGGATCGCGTGCTGGCCGACGCGGACGCGGTGTTGTTCCTGACCCGCGACGGCCGCGACAGCGATCTGCGGGTGTTGGAGTCCGGTCGGGACAGTGCCGTCGGGCAGGCCGCCCCGGTCAACGTGATCATGGTGTTGTCCCGGGCGGACGAGGTCGGCGGTGGCCGGATCGACGGGCTGCTCACCGCCCGACAGCTGGCCCGGCGGCACCACCGGGATCCCCGGGTGGGTGCGTTGGCCGTCAACGTGGTGGCGTGCAGTGGAGCTGTCGGCCTCGCGGGTCGGCTGCTCAGCGAGTCCGACTTCGCCGCGTTGGCGACGCTGGCCGGGGTACCGCGCGCCGAGTTGGAGCCCCACCTGCTCTCCGCCGACCGCTTCGTCCGTGGCGACCTGCCGGTACGCCTCGACCCCGAGGTGCGCGCGGGCCTGCTGGACCGGCTCGGCCTCTTCGGTATCCGGCTGGCGACGACCCTGGTGCGCGGCGGGTTCGACACCCGGGTGACGATGTCGGCCGAACTGATCCGGCGCAGCGGGCTCACCGAGCTGCGCGAGTCGATGACCCGCTGTTTCGTCGACCGGCGCGACGCGCTCAAGGCCCGCTCGGCGCTGGCCGCGGTGGAGTCCCTGGTGCGGGCCGAGCCGGTCCGGGGCAGCGACGAACTGGTCGGAGCCATCGAGCAGATCCTGGCCGGCGCGCACGAGTTCCGTGAGTTACGCCTGCTGGTGGCCCTGCGCAACGCCCGTCTCGGGTTCGACGCCGAGTTGGCCGCCGAGGCACAGCGGCTGGTCGGCGGCGACGGCGTCTCCCTGGCCGCCCGGCTCGGTGTCGAGCACGAGGCGACCGCGCAGCGGCTCTGGGAGGCCGCCGTGGACGCCCAGTGGCGGTGGCGGGACCGGGCCGAGGATCCGCTGCTGCCGCTGACCCAGCGGCGGGGCGCGGAGGTGGTCGTGCGGAGCTGCGAGGGAATGGTGGCCGAGCTGGCCGCGGGCGGTCGCTGAGCGGCCGGGGGTCCACCCGGGACGCCGTGCTCGCGTTTCGCGGCGATCAACCCATTGACATGGCCGTGGTTGCGCGGCAGCATCTGCCCGACATCCATCTGATCTGCCTCGCTTGTCAGGCACGCCCGATGACAACGATGTCAGACCCGGTTGACCGTCCACTACCACCGCCCCTTCACCCAGACGCTCGACGTCCTCGAACGCATCGAGTCGAAAGGTCCGCCCCCATGCCGTATCTCCCCCGTGCGCGCGCCGTCTCCCTGCGGATAGCCGTAGCGGCGACCGCCGTCCTGCTTCCCCTGGGGATGGTCGTCGCCGCGCCGCCGGCCGGCGCCGCGCCCAGCGCCCCACCCCCGGGCGACTTCCGTTCCTCGTTCGAATCGGCCGACCCGCAGCCCGCCACCAGCACCGTCGAGGTCGACCGCTCAGGCCGGCCCGTGCAGGGCAACCTCAGCGGGTCGAGCAACGCGAACCTGCCCGGCAGCCTGCTCGGCCGGGTCGAGGCCGCCACGGCGAGCGCCCAGAACCCGCCGAACGAGATCGCGGCGAACCTCACCGACGGGAACCCGTCGACCAAGTGGCTGGCGTTCGAACCGACCGCCTGGCTGACGTACCAACTGGCGGAGCCCGCGGCCGTCAAGCGGTACGCGCTGACCTCGGCGGACGACGAGCCGGGCCGCGACCCCCGCGACTTCACCCTGCAGGGGTCCACCGACGGCAGCACCTGGGTCGACCTGGACCGCCAGACGAAGCAGCGGTTCGCCAAGCGGTTCGCCACCAACAGGTACGGCGTCACCAACACGACGGCCTACGGCTGGTACCGGCTGGCGGTCTCCGCGAACTCCGGCGACTCCCTCACCCAGCTCGCCGGCTGGGACATCAGCGACGGCTCGGACGTCCGACCGCCGGCCACCCCCATGGTCACCGAGATCGGCCCCGGGCCGGTCGGCGGCTACACGACGAAGCCGGGCGTCGGCTTCACCGGGCTGGCCGCGCTGCGTTACCACGGTGGCGCGCAGACCGGCGGCCGCTCGTACGCGACGAACAAGCTGTTCGACGTCGACATCCCGGTCGGGCCGAAGACCCGCCTGTCGTACCGGATCTTCCCCGAGTTCACCGGCCAGGACGCCAGCTACCCGTCCACCTACGCCTCGGTCGACCTGCGCTTCACCGACGGCAGCTACCTCAGTGGACGCTCGGCCGTCGACCAGCACGGCAATTCGCTGACGCCGGCCGGTCAGGGCGCGGCCAAGGCGCTCTTCGCCGACCAGTGGAACGCGGTCAGCGCCGACCTCGGCGCCGTCGCGCGCGGCAAGACGATCGACGGCATCCTGCTCGCGTACGACGACCCGCAGGCCACCGAGGAGACCCTGTTCCAGGGGTGGCTCGACGACGTCGAGGTGACCGGGAGCCCGGCTGCGATCGACGGCTCCCGGCTGACGAACTACGTCGACACCCGCCGTGGCACCAACTCCACGAGCGGGTTCTCGCGCGGCAACAACCTGCCGATCACCGCCGTGCCCAACGGGTTCAACTTCTTCACCCCGGTGACCGACGCGACCTCGGACTCCTGGGAGTACGACTACCACCGCGCCAACAACGCCGCGAACCTGCCCACCCTGCAGGGCCTGGCGATCTCCCACGAGCCCAGCCCGTGGATGGGCGACCGCAACCAGATGTCGGTGATGCCGGTGGCCGGCGACGGGCCGCTCACCGGGTCACCCGCCAGCCGGGCGCTGGCCTTCCGCCACGAGGATGAGATCGCACGGCCGGACCTCTACCGGGTCGCGCTGCAGAACGGCCTGGTCGCCGAGATGACGCCGACCGACCACGCCGGCATCATGCGGTTCACCTTCGGACCGGGAGCGTCCACCGGAAGTCTCGTCTTCGCCAAGGGCACCTTCACCATCGGGACGGACAGCACGTTCACCGGCTGGGTCGACAACGGAAGCGGTCTCTCGGCCGGGCGGAGCCGGATGTTCGTGTCCGGCACGTTCGACCGGGCGCCGACGGCGGTGACCGCGACATCCGCGACCTTCGACGTCGCCGCGAACCGGCAGGTCACGATGCGGATCGCGACCTCGTTCCTCTCCGTCGACCAGGCCCGGCGCAACCTCGACCTGGAGGTGACCGGCCGGAGCTTCGACGCGATCCGCGACGCCGCCACCGCCGCCTGGAAGGACCGCCTCGGCCGGGTCGAGCTGCGAGGCGCGACCGAGACGCAGTTGGTCACCATGTACTCCAACCTGTACCGGCTGAACCTCTACCCGAACTCGCAGTCGGAGAACACCGGCACCGCCGCCGCCCCGCGCTGGCAGTACGCCAGCCCGGTGTCCGCGCCGACCGGGACGTCGACCGCCACCCGTACCGGCGCGAAGATCGTCGACGGGCAGATCTACGTCAACAACGGGTTCTGGGACACCTACCGCACGGTGTGGCCCGCGTACTCGCTGCTCTACCCGGACGTCGCCGCGCGGATCGCGGACGGGTTCGTCCAGCACTACCGTGACGGTGGCTGGATCGCCCGCTGGTCGTCGCCCGGCTATGCCGACCTGATGACCGGCACCAGCGCGAACGTGGCCCTGGCGCAGGCGTACCTCACCGGGGTCAAGCTGCCCGACCCGCTCGCGGCGTACGACGCGGCCGCCAAGGACGCGACGGTCGCCTCCGGGCGCGGCGCGGTCGGCCGCAAGGGCATCGAGACGTCGCTGTTCCTCGGCTACACGCCGACCTCCACCGGCGAGTCGGTGTCGTGGGCGCTGGAGGGCTACATCAACGACTACGGCATCGGCAACATGGCCGCCGCGCTGGCCAAGGACCCGGCCACGCCGAAGTCCCGACGCGACCAGCTCAAGGAGGAGTCCCGCTACTTCCTGGAGCGGGCGCGCAACTACGTCCATCTCTTCGACTCGAAGACGAAGCTCTTCCAGGGCCGCGACGCGGCCGGCACGTTCCTCGCCGGTGACCCATTGGACTGGGGTGGGGTGTACACCGAGACCAACGGCTGGAACTTCGCGTTCACCGCGCAGCAGGACCCCCGGGGCCTGATCAACCTGTACGGCGGGCAGCAGGCGTTGCGTGACAAGCTCGACACCTTCTTCGCCACGCCGGAGAACGCCGACCGCCCCGGCGGCTACGGCGGCGTCATCCACGAGATGATCGAGGCCCGCGCGGTGCGGATGGGGCAGCTCGGCATGAGCAACCAGCCGTCGCACCACATCCCGTACCTGTACGACGTCGCCGGCGCTCCCGCCAAGACGCAGGCGGCCGTGCGCGAGATCCTGCGGCGTCTCTACGTGGGCAGCGAGATCGGCCAGGGCTACCTGGGTGACGAGGACAACGGCGAGATGTCAGCCTGGTACGTGCTCAGCTCGCTGGGCATCTACCCGTTGCAGGCGGGCTCGACCCACTGGGCGATCGGCTCGCCGCAGTTCACCCGGATGACCGTGCACCGCCCGACCGGCGACATCGTGGTCAACGCCGCGAACAACGACAACCGCAACGTGTACGTGCAGAGCGTGAAGGTCAACGGCAAGAAGCAACGCGCCGTCTCCGTCGACGTGTCCGCGCTCGCCAAGGGCGGCACGATCGACTTCCAGATGGGACCGAACCCGTCCTCGTGGGGCACCGGTCCGGACGCCGCGCCCCCGTCGCTGACCAAGGGCAACGCCGTACCGCAGCCGTTGCAGGACGTCACCGGGCCGGGCCTGGGCACCGCCACCGTCGGTACGGGTCAGGACGCGTCGACGCTCTTCGACGACTCGTCCACCACCCAGTTGACCGCGTCGTCGGGTACGCCGCAGATCGGCTGGACCACCCGTGGCGGCCGGCAGCAGCCGACCTACTACACCATCACCTCCGGCGCGGCCGCGGGCGACCCGGCCGACTGGCGGTTGCAGGGTTCCTCCGACGGCCTCACCTGGAACACGCTGGACTCGCGGGCGGACGAGGTGTTCCGCTGGCGCAACCAGACCCGGCCGTTCCGGATCGACAAGCCCGGGCGGTACTCCCGGTTCCGCCTGGTCGTGACGAAGACCGTCGGCGCGGCGCAACCGAACCTGGCCGAGATCGAACTGCTCGCCGGCGGCGACCTCGACCTGGGCGGCGGCGACATCACGGTGACCGCCACCGACGGCGTGCACGCCCGCTCCGGCGCGCCCGTCACGCTGGCCCTGGCCACCGTCACCGGTGGCGTCGCCGACGACTACCGCGCCACGATCGACTGGGGCGACGGCTCACCGGCCACCGAAGGCACGCTGACGCTGAGTTCCCGGGAGGTCTACCGGGTCAGCGGCGAGCACACCTACGCCACGCCCGGGTACCACCAGGCGAGCGTCACGGTGACCGACGGCGTCGGTCAGGGTTCGGTGACGGTCGGCGTCGACGTCGCGTACGCGGCGAAGTCCAGCCTCACCGCGGCGTTCGACACCGTGTGTGTCGGTGACGAGGGCACCCTCGCGGCGGACTGCGACGCGAAGTCGTGGGCGTACTCGCGGGCCGCGCTGGCGGCGGCCGGCGTGACCCAGGGGCAGCGGCACCAGGTGCCGGGCACCGCGCTGGGCTTCACCCTGCCGCAGGTCCCGGCCGGGCAGCCGGACAACGCCACCGGCAACGGCGCGACGATCGCCCTGCGCCTGCCGGCCGACGCCACCAGCATCTCGTTCATCGGCGCCGGCACGCAGGGCAACCAGGACACCACCGGCACGGCGACCTTCAGCGACGGTAGCACCGCCAGCGTTCCGATCCGGTTCAGTGACTGGACGCTGGGCGGCAACGCCAACGGCACGCCGTCGTACGGCAACATCGTGGTGGCGAAGTCCGCGTACCGGCTCAGTGGCACCAGCCGTGACGGCGCCCAGCCGTTCCTGTTCGCCACCACGCCGTACCAGATCCCGGCGGGCAGGACGCTGGTGTCGGTGACCCTGCCGACGCAGACCGGCGATCCGCGCTCGGTGGGCCGGATCCACGTGTTCGCCGTCGCCGACGACGGCACTCCGGCCGCCGCGCTGGTAGCCAGCGCTCCGGGCGATCAGAGCGTCGACGCCGGGCAGGTCCTCACGGCGAACCTCGGATCGGTGACCGGCGGTGTCCCCGACACCACCGGCTACCGGGCCCGCGTCCAGTGGGGCGACGGCACCGTTCCGGAGGACGCCACGGTCGGCGCGGACGGCGCGCTGAGCGGCCGGCACACCTACGCCGCTGCGGGCACCTATACGGTGCGCGTCACCGCGTGGGACACGCTGTCCAGCAGCACCGCCACCTTCACCGTGACGGTCCGGTCGGCCGGGGCGGCCACCACCCTCGCGGTGTCCGGCACCCAGTCGGTCACCGCCGGTGACACGGTCACGGTCGTCGGCAGCGGGTTCACCGCCGGCGAGCGGGTGACGGTGGGCCTCGCGGCCGGCACGACCCGCGAGGTGACGGTCTCGGCGTCCGCGACGGGCACGGTCCGCGCGACCGTCCCGACCTCCGGGGACACGCCGCCGGGGCGGTACGCGGTCCGCGCCACCGGCGCGTCGTCGGGCACGCCGGCGACGGCGACCGTGCAGGTGAGCGCGGGTTCGGCGGACCCGGCCTACCAGCCGCGCCTGTCGTTGCCCACGCCGACCGCGCCGCGCGGCACGGCGATCACCGTCGACGGCGCCGGCTTCGCACCGAACGAGACGATCACGGTGAGCCTCGGCGACGGTCGTCGGGTCGGCACGGTACGCGCGAACGGTGACGGCATCGTCGCCGGTGGGACCGTGGCCGTTCCGGATTCGATGGAGCCCGGAGTCACCAGTGTGACGCTGTCCGGGGCCCGCTCGAAGGCGACGGTGTCCCAATCGTTCACGGTCACCGGCACGAAGTAGGCCGGAAGTACCTCAGTCGGGCGGGCCGTGCTCCACGGCCCGCCCGACATCCGTTGGGGGTCCACCCGATCGAGGGCGCCGACCTCGCCACCCCACATCTGGGGCAGCTCGACAGGGGCCGTGGTGAAGGTTCGTCACCCCTTCGCCCATGCCGGCGACGCGTCCAGGCGGAGCTGCCAATGTGGGCCGTGGCCGGTGAGCCGGACGACCGCCAGCGGCGCGACGTCGAATTGCCGGTACGTCGCCAGCGGCAGATCCAGGGCGTGCACGATGGCGACCCGGATCACGAGCGGGTGGGTGACGGCGGTGACCCGTCGGCCGCCTCCGCGCTGCGCGTCCAGCCACCGACCGACGCGTCGGCGCACGGCGACGATCGACTCACCACCGTGCGGCGCGGCGTTCGGATCGGACAGCCACTCGCGCAGCGCGTCGGGCCGTTCCGCCGCGATCTCCGCGAGGGGCCGGCCGGTCCAGTCGCCGTAATCGCAGTCGGCCAGCGCCGCCTCGACGGTGGGCGCGAGGCCGAAGATCTCGGCGGTCTCGACGGCCGCCGCCGCAGGGCTGGACAGGCATGCCACGGTGTCGCCCGCCCGCCGGCCGGTGTCGGCGGGGGAGAGGGCGAGGGCGGCCCGCCGGCCGCCCTCGTCCAGGTTGTCGTTCCCGCCGAACCGGGTCTGCCGCAGGGCTGCGGTGTGACCGTGGGCAACCAGCCGTAGGCGGGTGACGCTCACCCGGCCAGTCGTGCGCCGGTGGCCGCCAGCCGCCGGTGCATCAGGGCGGCGAAGAGCAGGCCGATTCCGGTCCACAGCACGGTCTGGGTGCCGAGCGAGGCGAGCCGGAAGCTCCACAGCAGCGTCGCCGGGAAGTCACCGGGGACCTCCTGGAACGACGGCAGCACCACGTACGACACGACGGTGACCAGCAGGAACCCACCGACCGCGGCACTGGCCCGCAGCCAGACCGGCGCGTGCTCGCCCACCGATCGGTAGCCGAGCGAACCGGACCAGACCGCGACCAGGCCGAGCACCACCATCAGCAGGTAGGTGACCGTGCGCTGGTCGATGGTGGCCGGGTCGCCGACGGCCGGCGGATTCGGCGGGTACTTGAGGAACGGCACGATCACCGCGCCGAGCAGCGCGCCGGCGGCCAGCAGCAGTCCCGACCGCCCGTCGTCGACGGTGCGCCGACGACGGGCGAGCAGGACGTACGCGGTGGCCAACAGGCCGCCCATGGCGACTCCGAACAGGCCGGTGGCCAGGAACAGACCGCCGCGTTGCCCGTTGCGACCGACCACGGCGTCCTCGCCGTGCTGGTGCCCGTCGGCGGCGGGCTCGGCGTGCGTGGCCGCCTCCTCGATGGCGATGGCCGCCTCGACGTGTGGCTCTCCGACGACGTAGGCGAACGTCCCGGCGAGCAGGCCGGCCACCAGGCCGGCGAGCAGCCCGCGCAGCAGGACCGTGACGAACGTGGGTGCGGTGCCGGTCAGTGGCACGGGACACCGAGCAGGTGCCGGCCGTCGTGCATCAGCTCGTGCAGGTACGTCCCGCTGCGCGAGACCGCCCCCTGGTCGAAGGCGACGAGGTAGGTCAGCAGGGCGAGCGCGGCGACGGTGGCCAGCACCGTCCACAGCAGACGGGTCGGGACAGCGGGGTGCGCCAGCGGCTGGCTGGACGTGGAACTGGACATGCGTGACGAACCTCCTCGGGGATGACGCGTCCCCATCGCAAGGCTGCGGACGAGCGAGCGTCCTGGCTCGCGACCCCCGGGCTGGGGGCCGCTCACAGTGGCGCGACCGCGCCGGATTCTCACCGGCTTCCCTCGCGTCGCCGCAGATAGTGGGTCGACCGTATCCGGGCCGGATTGGTCGGTCAAGCCGATGACGGCGGTCGGCGGCAACGCCGCCCGATGGACCGATCGACGACGGCCGTCACCGTCGAGCGCGACACGCCGAGCCCGACATGTGGGGTGTGACAAACGTGCCCGCCCCTATATATGGTGTCGACCGCAGCTGGTTCGGCCGCTCGTCAGGAGTGGCCGAGGCAAGAGGGAACCCGGTGGAAATCCGGGACTGCCCCGCAGCGGTGAGTGGGAACGAAAGCCGTCATCGGCACTGGGCCACCGGCCTGGGAAGCGACGGCCAGTAGGTGACCGGGCAGGCCCGGACGCGCCCGCGAGTCCGAAGACCTGCCAGCGCGCCGCGTACCCGAACCCGGGCGCGCGGTGGTCCGAGGCCGCGTGGGACGGCCGACGCCAGCCGACCCACGCCGTACGGGCGTGGCGTTCGACGGTGTCGGTCTCCTCGTGTCCGAGGGCCCTGGAGGTCCCGAACTCGCGAGGAGCAAGTGGTGACAGTCACCGAGGTGGTCCCGGTCAACGGCGAAGCCCCGCGCTCGGTTCCCGTGCGGGTCCGTACCCGCGACGGCGGTACCGAGGCCGTGGACGTGCACCGGATCGTGCGGACGGTCGAGCGGTGGGCCGACGACCTGCCCGACGTCGACCCGATGCGGGTGGCGACCCGTACGATCAGCGGCCTGTACGACGGCGCGACGACGGCCGAGCTGTCCTGGTTGACCATCCAGACCGCAGCCGAGCTGATCGGCGTGGAGCCGCAGTACTCGCGCCTCGCCGCCCGGCTGCTCGCCAGTGCGGTGGACCGGGAGGTACGCCGGCAGGACATTGCGTCGTTCAGCGCGGCGATCCGGACCGGTCATGCCCAGGGCCTGATCGGCGACGACACCGCCGCGTTCGTCGCCGCGCACGCCCGGGTGCTCGACGACGCCGTGGACGCCGACGGCGACCGCCGTTTCGAGTACTTCGGCCTGCGCACGGTCTACGACCGGTACCTGCTGCGCCACCCGACGAGCCGCCAGGTGCTGGAGACCCCGCAGTACTGGCTGCTGCGGGTGGCCTGCGGCCTGTCCCGCACCCCGGACGAGGCAATCGACTTCTACCGGCTGATGTCCAGCCTCGCCTATCTCCCCAGCTCGCCGACGCTGTTCAACTCCGGCACCCGACACACCCAGATGTCCTCGTGCTACCTCGTGGACTCGCCGCGCGACGAGTTGGACTCGATCTACGCGCGCTACGCCCAGGTCGCCAGCCTGTCCAAGTTCGCCGGTGGCATCGGCATCGCGTACTCCCGGGTCCGGTCCCGGGGCGCGCTGATCCGTGGCACGAACGGGCAGTCCAACGGCATCGTGCCGTGGCTGCGCACACTGGACGCCAGCGTCGCGGCGGTCAACCAGGGCGGCCGGCGCAAGGGCGCGGCCTGCGTGTACCTGGAGCCGTGGCACCCGGACATCGAGGAGTTCCTCCAGCTACGGGACAACACCGGTGAGGACGCCCGGCGTACCCACAACCTCAACCTGGCCAACTGGATCCCGGACGAGTTCATGCGCCGGGTCGAGGCGGACGAGATGTGGTCGCTGTTCGACCCGAACGAGGTGCCCGAACTGCCGGACCTGTGGGGAGAGCGGTTCGACGCGGCGTACCGGGCCGCCGAGGCGCAGGGCCGCTACGTGCGGCAGGTCCCGGCCCGCGAGCTGTACGGGAAGATGATGCGGACCCTCGCGCAGACCGGCAACGGCTGGATGACCTTCAAGGACGCATCCAACCGGCTGTGCAACCAGACCGCCGAGCCGGGCAACGTGGTGCACCTCTCCAACCTCTGCACTGAGATCATCGAGGTGTCCAGCGACGACGAGACCGCCGTCTGCAACCTCGGTTCGGTGAACGTCGCCGCCCACCTGACCGACGACGGCATCGACTGGGAACGGTTGCGTGCCACCGTCCGGACGGCGGTGACGTTCCTCGACCGGGTCATCGACATCAACTACTACCCGACCCCGCAGGCGGCGGCGAGCAATCCCCGCTGGCGGCCGGTCGGGCTCGGGCTGATGGGGCTGCAGGACGTGTTCTTCGCGTTGCGGTTGCCGTTCGACGCGCCGGCCGCCCGGGATCTGTCCACGCGGATCAGCGAGGAGCTGTACCTGACCGCGCTGGAAACCTCCGCCGACCTGGCCCGCCGGTTCGGCGCGCACCCGGCGTTCGCGCAGACCCGGGCCGCGCGGGGGGACCTGCAACCGGACCTGTGGGGAGTCGAGGGTACGCAGACCGCGCGCTGGGACGCGCTGCGCCAGCAGGTGCGGGAGTACGGGCTGCGCAACTCGCTGCTGGTGGCGGTCGCGCCCACCGCGACGATCGCCTCGATCGCCGGCTGCTACGAGTGCGTCGAGCCGCAAGTCTCCAACCTGTTCAAGCGCGAGACGCTGTCGGGGGAGTTCCTCCAGGTCAACACCGCTCTCGTGCGCGAGTTGAAGGCCCGCGGCCGGTGGACCGAGCAGATCCGTTCGGCGATCAAGCGGGCCGACGGTTCGGTGCAGTCCATCGCGGAGCTGCCGGCCGACGTGCGGGAGTTGTTCCGCACCGCGTGGGAGCTGCCGCAGCGGGCGCTGATCGACCTGGCCGCCGCCCGCGCGCCGTTCATCGACCAGTCCCAGTCGCTGAACCTGTTCCTGGCGTCGCCCACCATCGGCAAGCTCTCCTCGATGTACCTGTACGCCTGGAAGTCCGGGCTGAAGACCACGTACTACCTGCGGTCCCGGCCGGCCACCCGGATCCAGCAGGCCACCGTCAGCGCGGTGACGCCCCTCGCTCGCGTCGCCGTCGCCGTCGACGCCGAGGCGCTGGCCTGCTCGCTGGAGAACCCCGAGTCCTGCGAGGCGTGCCAGTGACCGTCGCCGACACCACCACGACCGACCGCACCACCGACGCGAGGACCACGCACATGCTGCTCGACCCCGGGATGGACCTGACTCTCCGTCCGATGCGCTACCCGCACTTCTTCGACCGGTTCCGGGACGCCATCCGCAACACCTGGACGGTGGAGGAGGTCGACCTGCACGCCGACCTGGCCGACCTGGACCGGCTGTCGCCGGCCGAGCGGCACCTGGTCAGCCGCCTCGTCGCGTTCTTCGCCACCGGCGACACGATCGTCGCCAACAACCTGGTGCTCAACCTGTACCAGCACGTCAACAGCCCGGAAGGTCGGCTCTACCTGTCCCGGCAGCTGTTCGAGGAGGCCGTGCACGTCCAGTTCTACCTCAACCTGCTCGACACGTACGTGCCGGACGAGAGCGAGCGGTTCGCGGCCTTCGCCGCCATCGAGAACATCCCCTCGATCCGTCGCAAGGCCGACTTCTGCTTCCGGTGGATCGACTCCCTGCACGACCTGCGGGAGCTGCGTACCCGCGAGGACCGGCGGGCGTTCCTGCTCAACCTGATCTGCTTCGCCGCCTGCATCGAGGGGCTGTTCTTCTACGGCGCGTTCGCGTACGTCTATTTCCTGCGCTCGCGGGGCCTGCTGCACGGGCTGGCCTCCGGGACCAACTGGGTGTTCCGCGACGAGTCGATGCACATGGCGTTCGCGTTCGACGTGGTCGACACCGTACGCGCCGAGGAGCCCGACCTGTTCGACGACGACCTGGCCGACCAGGTCCGCCGGATGCTCACCGAGGCGGTCGAGTGTGAGGTCCAGTTCGCCGAGGACCTGGTGGGTCAGGGGGTGCCCGGGCTCACCCTGGCGGACATGCGCCAGTACCTCCAGCACGTCGCCGATCGCCGTCTCGCGCAGCTCGGGATCGCGCCGCACTACGGGTCGGCCAACCCGTTCGCCTTCATGGAGTTGCAGGACGTGCAGGAGCTGTCCAACTTCTTCGAACGGCGGGTGTCCGCGTACCAGGTCGGGGTGACCGGCACGGTCGCCTTCGACGACGACTTCTAGAACCCCCACCCCACCCCCGCCCCGCCCCGTCGATCATGAAGTTGTTGCACCCCTATCGGCGTTTCGGGGGCATTAACTTCATGATCGACGTCGGCGGCGGACGGGGTGTGGGGATGGGGTGGGGGTGTTCTTGGGGGTGGGGAACGGGGGACGTGGGAGGGGTCAGGCGGGGGTGCAGGTGGGGGTCGTGGTGGGCGGACTGGACGAGGTGATGGAACTGAGGTAGCCGGCGGTGGTCGACGCGCCCGGCGCGAGCTGGCCGTTGTAGCCGGCGTTCGCGACGGTCACCTGACTACCCGACTGGGTGAGGGTGCCGTTCCAGACCTGGGACACCGTCTGGCCGCCGGCGAGCGTCCAGGTGACCCGCCAGCCGTTGAGCGCGGCCGACCCGGAGTTGGTGACCGTCAGCCGCCCCTCGAAGCCGCCCTGCCAGGTGTTCACCACCGTGTTGGTGACCGCGCAGGATGTCCCGGCCGGGCTCGTCGGCGTTGGCGTGGGAGTGGTCGTGGGCGTCGGAGTGGGCGTGGGCGTCGCGTCCACGGGCGGGCTCGGCGTCGGGGTCGGAGTCGGGGTGGGCGTCGTGCCGTTGGCCTGGAACTGCCACCAGTTGATGTTGAACAGGGTGCCGCTGCCGCCGGTGAACCGCAGGTACAGGTCCTGGGTGCCGGTGGCGCCGGAGACCGGGCAGGAGACGGTCTGCCAGGTCTGCCAGCCGCCGGTGCCGGGTACCGCGCAGCTGCCCACCCGGGTGCCGGTGGGACCGCCGAGGCGCAGTTCGATGGTGCCGCCGGACGTCGCCGACGCGACCCGGGCGGAGAAGGACGTCGCGCCCGTACCGAAGCCGACGCCCTTGACCTTGACGTAGTCCCCGTTCTCGATCCACCCGACGTTCATCCCGCCCTCGCTGGCGGCCTCGGTCTCGATGCCGGAGCCCCAGGCGATGGTCTCGGCCTCCTGCCGCACGTACGGGTTGAGCGTGCCGATCTGCGGCGCACCCGTCGTGGTCATGTTGATCGTCGGGATGGTGCCGTTGGTGTTGTAGGTGAACTTCTCCACGGCCACCGAGCGGGTGTAACCACCACCCCCCGGTAGCGCCCCGTTGTGGTAGAAGAAGTACGAGCCGCCGTTGAAGTCGATGACTCCGGGGTGGTTGGTGAAGCTCGCTCCCTGGCGGGGCATGACCGTGCCACGGTAGGTCCACGGGCCGGTCGGGCCGGTGGCGGTCGAGTATCCGATGAACTCGGAGCAGCACTCCGCCGCGAACACGTTGTAGTAGATGCCGTTGCGCTTGTAGACCCACGGGCCCTCCTCGTAGAGGGTGGGCCGGCTCGCGTTGCCCGCCCGGGTGCCGAACCCGGCGGTGGTGAGCGGGATCTTGGTGGCGCTGCCGCTGTAGGAGATCATGTCCGCGTTCAGCCGGACGTACCACAGGTTCGGGTTGCCCCAGTACAGGTACGCCTGGCCGTCATCGTCGATGAAGACCGTGGGGTCGATCTCGCCGTTGCCCACCAGGGGACGGCCGATGGCGTCCCGGAACGGTCCGGTGGGGCTGTCGGCGACCGCGACGCCGATGGCCATCGAGTTGGTGGCCCGGGCGGTGACCGGCACGTACCAGTAGAACTTGCCGTTGCGGGCCACGACCTGGCCTGCCCACGCGTTGGCGCTCGCCCAGCTGAAGGTGGCGACGCTCAGCGGCGAGCCGTGGTCGGTCCAGTTGACCATGTCGGCCGACGACCAGACCCGCCAGTCCTTCATGGTGAAGTACGTGGAGCCGTCCTCGTCGTGGCCGGTGTAGAGGTAGACCCGTCCGTTGTGGACCAGCGGCGCCGGGTCGGCCGTGTAGATGTGCTGGACGATGGGGTTGTCCGCGCGGGCGGCCGTGGCCGGCATCAGCGTCGAGACGAGCAGCAGGCTCGCGAGCCAGGCGAGGCCGCGCCGGAGCCGGCTCGTGGTCCGCGGTGGCGGGGTGGGGCGCATCGGTACCTCCAGGGTGGGTCACGACGGGCGGGGCGGCCCGCCGCGTGCGCTGGCGGCGTGTCGCGGGTGTCGTCGCGGGTCGTTCGGGGTGGGGCTGCGGCGTTTGCCGCGAGCACGGCGGGAGGCGCTCGCGTGTCCACCCGTGGCTCCCGCGTGCGGCGGCCCGCCGTACGTCGACGGCGGTGGTCAACGTCCCTGCGGGAGGCCCGGTCACCCACCAGTGGGCGTTGGTCATGCACTGCTCCATCGACCTCGCTGGATCGGATGGAGCGGTGAAGCGTGCCCTTCGCCTCTGCGGCCCGAGGGTAGTCTGTTATCGCTAACATTCTCAAGCGATGGACGGACCTGGATTTCACGCCGCCGTCACCGGCGGGTCGGCGCAGGGTCGTACGCAGCGGTGGAAAGGCTGGTCAGCGCTGCAGTCGAGTCGGGCTTCCCGGTCCGCTGCGACGTACCAGCCACGCCTCGGTGATGTGCGTGAACATCGCCTGGGCCGCGCCGTCGGGGTCGTGGGCGGCGATGCGCTCGTAGATGCGCCGGTGCCCCTGGTTCGACGCCACGCACATGGCCCGTTCGGGCTGGCCCATGTAGCGCGCGGTGTTGACGACCTGACTCTCCAGGGACCGGACGACGCCCCGGGCGATGCGGTTCCCGGACGCCTGCATGACCGTGTCGTGGAAGGCGCGGTCGTGCTCCTGGTAGGTGACGTGGTCGTCGACCAACTCATCCATCCGGTCCACCAGCGCCCGTAGCCGGTCGATCGTGCCCTCATCGGCGAGGCGGGCGGCCACGTTGGCCATGTCGGACTCCAACACGCGGCGGGTGACCACCAGGTCGTCCAGGATCGCCAGGGTGTCGTCCTCGGCGATGGTCGCCGCGAGGACGAGTTCGTCGAGCATGTCCCACGACGAGGGTGGGGTGACGAGCGTTCCGCTGCCCTGGCGGACCTGCACGAGCCCCTTCTCCTGGAGGATCTTCACCGCCTCCCGGATGACGGTCCGGCTCACCGAGAAGGTCTCGCAGAGCACCGGCTCGGGGGGCAGTGGCGTACCCGAGGGGTGTGCTCCCTGAACGATGCGGGTCACCAGTTCGGCGGTGATCGCCTGAGCCAGATTCGTCGGGCGACGCGTCCAGGTCGGGGTCGCCGAGCCGTTGAGGGCCGACCGGTTCGATGTCGTCACGTTCACCTCCGCGTAGCCGCGGGAGCGGGCCCACGAGTCCGCCCCAGTGTACGGGCAACCGTTGACGTCAGACGTCATACGAGTTACGTTCTCGTCAATCTTGCATCGACGGCCGTTCCCAGGCCACTCCCCATATGAAGGTGAGCAACGATGAAGCAACGAGCAGTCTGGTCCGCGGTCCTCGTTGCAGGGCTGGCGCTGACAGGTTGTGGAAGCGCGACAGGTTCGGGTTCATCGTCCGGAGGCTCGGACAAGAAGCTGGTCGTCTGGGACTGGAAGTCCGGCGAGGCCAGCTCCGCCCAGTACGTGGAGAAGGCCAAGGCCGACTTCGCCAAGAAGCACAAGGACGTCCAGGTCGAGTTCGTGGCGCAGCCCTACGACGAGTACTACACGCTGCTGGGCGCGGCCATCCAGTCGGGCAAGGGACCGGACGTCATCCTGTTCAACGGTGGCGGCCAGATCCGCGACCGGGTGGACTCGCTCCAGCCGCTTGACGAGTACGTGGGCGAGGACCGCCAACGGCTGGCCGGCTGGGAGGCGTTCGCCAAGGGCGGCAAGACCTACGCCGCACCGGTGACGCTCCAGGGTCACCCGATCTACTACAACAAGGCGCTCTACGAGAAGGCCGGCCTCGACCCGGCGAAGCCCGCCACGACGTGGCAGGAGTTCGTCGCCAACTGCGGTGTCATCACCAAGCAGACCGGCGCCAAGTGCTTCGCCCTGGGCAACAAGGAGGGCTACGGCATCCAGTTCTTCCTGTCGGCCATGGCGTCGGGCGTCCTGACCCCGCAGGAGTACGACAACTGGATCGCCGGCAAGCGCGACTGGAACTCGCCGAACGTCAAGCGGCTCTTCGAGCTGTGGAAGGAGACCGGCACCGCGAAGCTGAACAACGACGGGGCCAACTCCACCGCCATGTTCAACGACGCGTTCGCCGTCTTCCAGTCCGGCAAGGCCGCCCACATGATCGGCCTGATGTCCGACATCGGGCACTGGAAGGACTTCAACGAGTTCATCACGCCCGAGAAGCTCGGCGTGATGATGGCCCCCACGGTGACCAGCGGCGTGACCCCCAGCCTGCCGTACGACGGTGGCATCGGGTACGCGGTCGCCAAGTGGACCAAGGACCCGAAGGTCGCCGCCGACCTGGTGCGCTCGCTGACCTCCACCGAAGCGCTGAAGGCGTTCTACGCCAACGCGGGCGCGATCACCGCGGACACCACCGTCGACGTGTCCGCGGGTGGCCCGTCGGTCACCACGATCGTCGGCGCGCTCAAGGCCGGCAAGCCGGCGGTGCACGTGGCGCTCTCCTCGAAGTCGCTCGACCTGATGGGTCGCCTCTCGCAGCAGTTGCTCAGCGGCTCGATCAGCGTGGACGAGGTCGTGAAGCAGATGGCCGCCTCGGACACGGCGGGCTGATCTCCGTGACGATCGGCAACTCGCTCCCGTCGGTCCGCTCGGCTTCGGCCGGGCGGGCCGGCGGGGTCCCGCCCTCCACGCCGCCGCCGCGCGACCGCGCCGTCTCCCGGCGCGCCGCCGGGGGCCGTCGCGCCGAACAGTTGGCGCCCTTCGTGCTGGTCGCCCCGGCCGTCCTGATCCTCGTGCTGCTGCGGCTGTACCCGCTGGCGCTGGGCGTCAACTTCTCGTTCACCGGCGACGGCGACCGGGACGGGGCGATGGTCGGCTTCGACAACTACCTGGACCTGCTCCACGACCCGCTGTTCCGGCAGGCGCTGCGCAACGTGGGGCTGCTGGTGCTGCTCCTGCCGGTGGCGGTGGCCATCCCGGGTCTGCTCGCCACGTTCATCTACCTGCGCGTGCCCGGGCACCGGTTCTACCGCAGCGTCTACTTCTTCCCGGCGGTGCTGTCCCCGGTCATCGTCGGCGCGATCTTCAACCTGCTGCTCTCGTTCGACGGTCCTGTCAACGTTGTCCTGTCCACCGTCGGCATCGGGCCCGTGGACTGGCTCGGTGATCCCGACGTCGCCATGTTCGCGGTCGTGGGCGTCCACGTCTGGGCGACCTTCGGGATGGCCCTGGTCGTCTTCCTCGCCGGCTTCGCGACCCTGGACGCCGCCCTGCTGGACGCCGCGCGGGTGGACGGCGCGTCACTGGCCCAGGTGATCTGGCACGTGATCATCCCCAGCCTGACCCGCACCATCCAGTTCGTCTTCGTGACCACGATGATCGGGATGCTCACCTCGATGTTCGGCCTGCTCTACGTCATGACCAGCGGTGGTCCGGAGGGCTCGACCTACCTGCCCGAGTACTACATCTGGATCCAGCAGGGCCGGATGAACCGCCCGGCGCTCGCGTCGGCGGCGTCCACCGTCCTGTTCGTCATCATGCTCGTCGTCGGGTTGGTGCAGCTCAAGCTGCTCCGACGCGCGGGAAGGGAGGACTGATGCCCCGCGTCCGACTCGGTAGATGGTTGCTCGTGATCCCGATGGGGCTGCTCGCGCTGGCGACGATCTACCCCCTGCTGTTCACGGCCAATGTGGCCATGAAGACCCGCCGGGAGTACATCCTCGACCGCTTCACGCTGGCGGACTCGCTGCGCTTCGAGAACATCACCACGGCGTGGACCAGCGTCGGCATGGGCCGGTACACCGTCAACTCGGTCATCGTCGTCGGCTGCTCGGTGTTCCTGCTGCTGCTGTTCGGGTCGATGGCCGGCTTCGCGCTGAGCCAACTGCGCTTCCGCGGCTCGACGGCGCTGTTCATCGGCTGCCTCGCGGCGCTCTTCATCCCGTTCCAGGTGATCATGGTGCCGCTGGCCCGGGTCATGGCCGACAGCGGGCTGGTCGACACGTACCCGGGGCTGATCCTGGCGTACGTCGCGCAGTTCCTGCCCTTCACGGTCTTCCTGATGACCAGCTACTACCGGACCATCCCGGCGGAAATCGTCGACGCGGCCCGGATCGACGGCAACACCGTGTACGGCGTCTACCGGCGGATCATGTTGCCGCTGGGCGCCCCCGCGCTGCTGTCCGTCGGCATCCTCGACACGCTGTTCTGCTGGAACGACGTGCTCATCTCGCTGCTGCTGATGCCGTCGGCCGACCATCGGACCCTGATGGTCGGGGTGACCTCGCTACGCGGGCAGTACTCGGAGGACATCCCCACCTTCGCCTCCGGGGTGCTCATCGCGGCGATCCCCGTGCTGGCGGTCTACCTGTTCCTTCAGCGCCAGATCGCCGACGGCGTCGCCGCTGGTTCCACGAAAGGCTGACATGCGCATCACCGGGTATCGAACCCTGACGACGGTCCAGGAGTGGGGCCGACCCGTCGGCGACGCCAACGGGGTGTATCCCGACGGCGTCACCACGGTGCCGATCACCATCGTCGAGACCGACGAGGGGATCAGCGGCGTCGGCCTGGGGCCGCACGTGGAGATCGACGCGATCTTCCCGGCCATCGAAGGGGAAGATCCCCGCGCGGTGTCCACCCTGTACGACCGGATGCTGCGGCAGACGTTCAAGGCCGGCCACGCCGGCCTGGTGTTCGGGACGATCGGCGCGCTGGACACCGCCCTCTGGGACATCAAGGCGCAGTTGGCCGGTGAGCCGCTGTGGCGGCTGCTCGGCGGACGGGACCGCCGCGTCCAGGCGTACGCGTCGGGCCTCGACATCGGGCTGACCGACGACGAGTTGGTTGCCGAGTACGAGGTCTACGCCGGGTACGGCCTGCGGGCCGCCAAACTCAAGGGCGGCCTCGACATCGAGCGGGACCGGCATCGGCTGGGCCTGGTCCGGGAGGTGCTGACCGAGGCCGGACACGGCCGACGGCCGGGCCTGATGCTCGACGTCAACGAGGCGTGGTCACGCAAGCAGGCCGTCCGGCACGTGGCCGAGCTGGAACGTACCCTCGATCTGATCTGGATCGAGGAGCCGGTCCGCCGCTGGGACGCCGAGGGCCTGGCCGCGGTGGGTCGGGGCGTACGGGCCTCGATCGCCACCGGCGAGAACCTCACCGGGCTGGAGCAGTACCGTCCGCTGATCGCGGCCGGCGCGGTCGACATCGTCCAGACGGCCGCCGTCTGGGGGGTCACCCACTTCCTGCGGGTCGCGGCCCTGGCACACGCGCACGACCTGCCGGTCAGCCCGATCGGCAACATTCCGGTCGGGCTCCTGCACGCCGCGACCTCGGTGCCGAACCATCTGGTCAGCGAGTTGCAGGATCTGCGACCGCCGGCCGGCATCGGCCTCGACCTGCACGTCGAGGACGGCGCGTTCGTCCTGGGCGAGGCGCCGGGCCTCGGCATCCGGGTGGACGAGGCGGCGATCGCGGCCGCCGAACACCGCCCGGCCACCCCGACCGCCGACAGCCCGAACGTCCGCCCCGAGCGGGCCGGCAAGCGTCTGCTGGCGGCGGCCGAGCACCCGGTTACCGCCGTGCCGGCCGGGGTCGAAGCCCTGCTCGTCGACGCCGTCGCGTCCCCGAACGACGTCGCGCCGCTGCGGCACTGAGCCGGTACGGCCCGCATCCGCACTGGACCGCAATTGGTCGGATGATTACCGTGTCCGTGGCGGCGACACCGCGCGCGCGACTCCGGCCGCCCTGTCCCACGCACCGTGCGTACCAACCACGTCGAGACGGAGCAGCAGTGAAGGCAGTTGTCTACAAGGGAGCACGGGACCTCGGTATCGAGGACCGCGCACCGGAACCGCCGGGCCCCGGCCAGGTACGGATCGCGGTGGCGTACACCGGGATCTGCGGTACGGACCTGCACATCTTCCACGGCGACATGGACGCCCGGGTCGGCGCGTCGGCGGTCCTGGGGCACGAGATGTCGGGCCACGTCGCCGCGGTCGGCGACGGCGTGACCGACCTGCGGGTCGGGCAGCCCGTCACGGTGATGCCGACCCGCGCCTGCGGGAAGTGCCCGGCGTGCCGTCGCGGCCACTCGCACATCTGTCACGCGATGGACTTCCTCGGCATCGACTCGCCCGGCGCGATGCAGTCGTCCTGGACGGTGCCGGCCAACCTGGTGCTGCCGCTCCCGGACGACCTGCCGTTGGACCGGGCGGCGCTCGTCGAACCGGTCGCCGTGGCGGTGCACGACGTCGGCCGGGCGCAGGTGGCGTCCGGCGAGCACGTGGTCGTCGTCGGCGGAGGGCCGGTGGGCGTCCTCATCGCGGCCGTCGCCCGCGAGCGTGGGGCCCGGGTCCTGCTCGTCGAACCGGACGGTTTCCGGCGCGGGGTCGCGTCGGGCATCGGCATCGATGCCGTGGACCCGGGGCCGACCGATGTGGTGGCGCTGGTCAACGACCGGACCGGCGGCGCCGGCGCGGACGTCGCGTTCGAGGTGTCCGGCTCCGCCGCCGGCGTCGGCACCGCGGTGGACGTGCTGACCACCCGGGGCCGGCTGGTGATGGTGGCGATCCACCCGCAGCCCCGTCCGGTGAACCTGCACCGCTTCTTCTGGCGGGAGCTGGAGTTGCTGGGCGCGCGGCTGTACCGCCGCGCGGACGTCGTCGAGGCGATCCGGCTGGTGGCGGCGGGCGTCATCCCGGCCCAGGAGCTGATCTCCCGGGTGCTGCCGGTGGCCGGCGTCACGGACGCGTTCGAGGCCCTGGAGTCCGGCGGCGGCGTCATGAAGGTGCTGCTCGACTGGCGGGAGGAGGAGCGATGAGCACCCTGTTCGACCTGACCGGACGGACCGCCCTGGTGACCGGCGCCCGGCGGGGGATCGGCCTCGCGATGGCCGAGGCACTGGCATCGGCCGGCGCGGACGTCATCGGGGTGTCGGCGCAGTTGGAGCCGGAGGGCAGTGAGGTCCAGCGGCGTGTCGAGGCGGCCGGTCGCCGGTTCACCGGCATCCGGACCGACCTCGGTGACCGGGCCGCGGTGTACCGGCTGGCCGAGGAGGCCGAGGCGGTCGCGCCGGTGGACATCCTGGTGAACAACGGCGGCACCATCGCCCGGGCGCCGGCCGCGGAGCACCCCGACGAGATGTGGGACCGGGTGGTGCAGGTGAACCTGTCCAGCCAGTTCGTGCTGACCCGGGAGATCGGCCGACGGATGGTCGACCGGGGCCGAGGCAAGGTCATCTTCACCGCCTCCCTGCTCAGCTTCCAGGGCGGCATCAACGTCGCGAGCTACACCGCGGCCAAGTCGGGCCTCGCCGGGCTGACCAAGGCCCTGTCCAACGAGTGGGCCGGACACGGGGTGAACGTCAACGCGATCGCGCCCGGGTACATCGCCACCGACAACACCCAGGCGCTGCGCGACGACCCCGTGCGCAACGACGCCATCCTGGGCCGGATACCGGCCGGCCGGTGGGGACGCGCCGACGACCTGGCCGGCGCCACCGTGTTCCTGGCCGCCGCCGCGTCGGACTACGTGCACGGCGCCGTCCTGCCCGTCGACGGCGGATGGTTGGGCCGATGACCGGGCCAACGCCGGCCGGGCGCCCCGGCATCGTCGACGCGCACCACCACCTCTGGGTCCGTGCCCGGCACCCGCAACCGTGGATCGACCCGGACACGATGGCGGCGATCGACAACGACTTCACCCCGGCGGATCTCGCTCCGGCGGCGCTCGCAGCCGGGGTCACCGAGACCGTCGTCGTGCAGTCCATCGCCTCCGTCGCGGAGACCGAACACCTGCTGAGCATCGCGGCCGACGATCCCCTCATCGGCGGCGTCGTCGGCTGGGTCAACCTCACCGCCGACGACATCGACGAGCGCCTGGACCGGCTGCGCGCCGCCCGTGGCGGGGAGCGACTGGTCGCCATCCGCCACCTGGTCCAGTCCGAGACCGACCCGGCGTACCTGGACCGGCGCGACGTCCGGCGGGGCGTCGCCGCGGTCGGTGCCGCCGGTCTCGCCTACGACCTGCTGGTCCGCGACCACCAACTGCCGGCGGCCACCCGGCTCGTCCGGGACCTGCCCGAGGTGACGTTCATCCTGGACCACCTGGCCAAGCCGGCGCTCGGCCGGGGAGACCTGGGGGACTGGCCGGCCAACCTGCGGGCACTCGCCGCCGAGCCGAACGTCACGGCGAAGCTCTCCGGCCTGGTGACCGAGGTGGACGTCCCGTCCTGGTCGGCGGACGACCTGCGCCCCGCCGTCGACCACGCGCTCGACGCGTTCGGACCGCACCGGCTCATGTTCGGTTCCGACTGGCCGGTGTGCCTGCTCGCCAGCTCCTACACCCGGTGGGTCGGCGTCCTCGCCGACCTGCTGGAACCGCTCGGCGACCAGGAACAGGCGTCGATCTGGCGGGAGACCGCGGTGCGCGCGTACGGGTTGGGTGCGTCGTGACCGGCCGCGAGTTGCCCCGCCGACCGGGCGTACGCCTCAGCACGCTGGGCTTCGGCGCGGCGCAGGGCGGCAACCTGTACCGGGCGACGTCGGACGAGGAGTTCAGCGCGGCCGTCGACACCGCCTGGGACGCCGGCATCCGCTACTTCGACACCGCACCGCACTACGGCCTCGGCCTGTCCGAACGGCGGCTCGGGGCGGCGCTGCGGTCCCGGCCCCGCGACGAGTACGTGGTGTCGACGAAGGTCGGGCGGCTGCTCGTACCGTCGCCGGAGAGCGCGCGGGAGCGCGACCCGGAGGGCTTCGACGTGCCGGCCGACCACCGGCGGGTCTGGGATTTCAGCCGGGACGGCGTCCTGCGGTCGTTGGAGGCCAGCCTGGAGCGCACCGGCCTGGACCGAGTCGATGTCGTCTACCTGCACGACCCGGACGAGCACTGGGGGCAGGCGGCGACCGAGGCGGTACCGGCCCTGGTCGAGCTGCGCGAGCAGGGGGTCGTCGGCGCGATCGGGGCCGGCATGAACCAGTCGGCGATGCTGGCGCGGTTCGTCCAGGAGACCGACATCGACGTGGTGATGTGTGCCGGCCGTTACACCCTGCTCGAACAGGGCGCGCTCGACGACCTGCTGCCGGCGGCGCAGGCCGCGGGGGTGGGCGTGGTGATCGCCGGGGTCTACAACTCGGGGCTGCTGGCCCGCGACCAGCCACCGGCCGATGCGACCTACAACTACCAGCAGGCGCCGCCGGAGGTGATCGAGCGGGCCCGGCGGATCGCCGCCGTCTGTCAGGAGTACGGCGTCACGCTGCCCCAGGCGGCGCTGGCGTTCGTCCGCCGGCACCCGGTGGTGGTCTCCACGGTGGTGGGCCTCCGGGACGCCGCCCAGGTGACCGAGACGCTGCGTCGCTTCGACGCGGACGTCCCGGAGCAGCTCTGGGCGGCGCTGCGGGACGCCGGACTGCTGGGCTGACGGCCCGCCGCCGAAAGGCCGAAGCGCCGGCCACCCGTCGTCAGGAGCGGGTGGCCGGCGCTTCGTTCGCGCCCGGGCCGGTGGTCAGACCTGGGTGAACCGCCACTGCTGGTTGGCGGCGCTGTGGCAGCCCCACTGCAGCAGTCGGGCCCCGTCGGCGGTCGAGGCGCCGTTGACGTCCAGGCAGAGCCCGCTGAGCGCGCTCTTGACCGTGTAGATCCCGGTCGTGCTGGTCGCCGTCACGGTAAACTTCTGTTGGTTGGAGTTGTTGCAGGTGGTGTGTTGCAGGAAGGCGCCCTGCGCGGTGGAGCCGCCGACGACGTCGAGGCACTTACCGCTGTGCACCGCCTTGAGGTAGACGGCGCCGTTGCCGGCGTCCACCGCCTGCCACTTCTGGTTGTTGCCACCGGTCGCCGCCCACTGCACGACCTGGGCGCCGTCGGCGGTGGAGACCCCACTGACGTCCATCAGCTTGCCACTGTGTTGGGCCGTGAGGGTCCAGGTCTTCCCGGCCACGCCGGTACCGGTGCCCGTGCCGGGCACCCCCACGCCGTTGCCGCCGAAGGTGAACGCGTCGAGGTCGAACCAGTTGGACGAACTGCCCTTGAACACCATGTAGAGGGTGTGGGTCCCGGACAGCGCCGCGACGTTCGTCGCCGCCGTGGACTGGTAGTTGTCCCAGCCGCCGGTGCTGGGCACCGACGTCGTCGCCAGCAGGGTGCCGGTCGGCGAGTCCGCCCGCAGCTCGATGGAGCCGCCACCGCTGGGCGACGACAGCCGGTAGCTGACCGTGCTGATGCCCGACAGGCTCATCGGGTTGAACGCCACCCAGTCGTTGTTGGAGATGTCGCCGACGCGCTTACCGCTCTCCGCGGCGCTCTGGTCGACGACCCGCACGCCGGACTGGCTGCTGAAGTACTCGGCCTGCTTGTGCTTGGGTTGCAGGATCGCCGTCGCGTAGCCGGTCAGCGGCGCCGCGCCACCCGAGCCACCGTTATCGGTGTAGCGGGCGTTGAGCACGTAGTACAGGTTCGCGCCCTCGGGGTGCCCACCGAGCAGGTCGGTGGAGATGGTGCCCGAACAGCCCGGGTACTCGGTGGTCTCGTGGGCGTGGTCGTCGTGGCCCAGGGCCGGGTTGACGAACACCTTGGTGCAGTCGATGGCCGCGCCGCCGGGGTCGGAGACGCTGACCGTGTACGAGACCTTGTCGCCGAAGTTCAGCATGCCTCCGTTGGGCGGCACGGTGATGGTGACCACCGGGGCGGTGTTGCCGACGGTGATCTGCACGTTGGCGAAGCCGGTCTTGCCGGTGTTGTCGGTGACCTTGAGCTGCGCGGTGTAGTTGCCGTTGGTCGTGTAGGTGTACGTCGGGTTCGCGGCGGTGGACGTGCCACCGTCACCGAACGTCCACTGGTAGCTCAGTGTGTTGCCCGGGTCCGGGTCGATGGTGCCGGCGCTGCTGAACTGGACGGTCAGCGGGGCGCTGCCGCTGGTCGGCGTGCCGACGGCCTTCGCGATCGGTGACCGGCCGCCCTGGATGTAGTCGATCCGGTAGAGCCCGGAGTCGTTGTTGCCGCCGCCGAAGTTCGAGCCCCACTCCAGTAGGTACAGCGAGCCGTCGGGACCGAACTCCATGTCCATCGGCTTGTTGAAGTTGCCGCCGGGCAGGAACGGGTTGGTCCGGGTGACCGCCGTCGAGGAGTCGAAGTGGACCTCCTTGACGTAGTTGCGGGCCCACTCGTAGAAGAAGTGCACGCCGTCGTAGTACGGCGGGAACTTGGTCGCGGACGGGTTGTTCGCGTCGTACCGGTACACCGGGCCACCCATCGGCGCCGACCCGCCGGAGCCCAGCTCGGGGAAGGTCGTCGAGGCCGGGTAGCCGTACCAGATGTTCGGCGCGACGACCGGCTTGAGGTTGACCAGGCCGGTGTTGTTCGGCGAGTTGTTGACCGGCGCGTTGCAGTTGAACTTCGCCCCGACGACGCCGGTGTCCGGGTTGAACGGCGCGTACGGCTGGTTGTTGCCGTGGCAGAACGGCCAGCCGTAGTTACCGGCGGACTTGATCACGTTCAGCTCGACGAGACCCTCCGGACCGCGGTTGGTGGTCGGCGGGTTGCGGTCCGGGCCGTAGTCGGCCAGGTAGACCCAGCCGGTGGCGGGGTCGATCGAGAAGCGGAACGGGTTGCGGAAGCCCATGGCGTACACCTCGGGCCTGGTCTGCGCGGTGCCCTGCGGGTAGAGGTTGCCCGTCGGGATGGTGTACCCGCCGGTGGCCGAGGGCTTGATCCGCAGCAGCTTGCCGCGCAGATCGTTGGTGTTGCCGGCGGAGCGGGCGGCGTCCAGGTTGGACTTGCCCGAGCGCCAGTCCAGCGGGGCGTAGCCCTGCCAGTTGGGGTCGAGGTTCGGCGGCGTGTCGTCGCCGGTGCCGATGTACAGGTTGCCGTCCGGGCCGAACTCGATGTAGCCGCCGGTGTGCCCGGGCTCGGCGAAGGTCCGGTCCCGGTACGCGGGGATGTCGATGATCCGGGCCTCGGTGGACAGGTTGAGCGTGTCACCGGAGAGCGTGTAGCGGGACACCCGGTTGACGTCCGTCGAGCTGCTCGCCGGTGAGTGGTACAGGTAGACGTACCCGTTGCTGGCGAACGCCGGGTCGATCGCGACGCCGGTCAGGCCGTCCTCACCGCCGGTGTAGACGCTCAGCGTGGCGGCGGTGACGGTGCTGTTGGTGCTCGGCTTGAAGATCTTCACCTGGCCGCCGCGCTGCACGTACAGCACCCGGCCGTCGGGCAGTACGGCCAGCGCCATCGGGTCGGCGGTGTTGTCGTCGAGGGTGCGCTTCTCGAAGTTGCCCCAGACGGTGCCGCCGCAGTCGCCGGGCACGTTGCCGGCGGCCCACTTGACGCCGCCGAGGACGTGGTTGCGGAAGTTCGTCTCGCTGTACGACTCGATGGCGTGGCCCATCGCGGTGGCCCACACCCGGCCGCCGCCGGTGTTGCGGCACCACGAGATCGGGTGGTCCGGGCCCATCGCCCGCGAACCCGGGTTGTACGTGCGCTCGTCGGCCGTCACCAGCACGTGCACGTTACCGCGCGGGTTGGCGTCGAAGTTGTACCACTCCTCGCTGCGGCTCCAGCGGTCCGGCAGGCCGGCCGTCGACGGGTGCTGCTTGTCGGCGACGATGGCGGTGCCGGCGAGCACTCCGGGGGAGTGCTCGGGCATGTGGGCGCCGCCGTTCATCATCTGGTCCCACCACGGGTACTCGGCCTCGATACCCATGTCGGTGGCGTTGTGTACGCCGACGATGCCCTTGCCGCTGGCGAGGTAGCCCTCGATGGCCTGGCGCTGGGCGGTCGAGGTCCAGACCATGCCGGAGGTCTGGAACATGATGACGACGTCGAAGGTGGCGAGGTTGGCGGGCGTGAAGACGCTCGAGTCCTCGGTCGCCACCAGCTCGAAGTTGTTCGCGGCAGCCTGCTGCTGGAACATCGAGATCCCGGCGGGGATCGAGTCGTGCCGGTAGCCGGCGGTCTTGGTGAACAACAGGGCGCGGAAGGCCGGGGCGGCCGATGCTGGCGGGGCCAGACCGAGGGCCACCAACAGGCCGACGATCAGTCCGATGATCATTGTGGGGCGACGCATGCCGTCTCCTAGGTCTGGGCGGGCAACTGGCGATTGCGGGCACGGACCGACAGCGCGTCAGGTCGTGCCTGGGCGCGCGGGGGTCACGAGTGTGCTGGTCGCGGTCGTCGTGCCGTCCGCCGAAACGGCATTCAGCCCCGCTGGATGTCACACAGCGTGATGTGGGCTGTGATCTCGTCCGTGGTCTGCGAGGTCAGGATGAGCCATCTATCGAAGACTGTCAATGCAACGTCGAGCGTCTGATGTTACCCCCCGGTAGGGGTGGCCGGGCCTGACTCGTCCGAGCCGACACTCGTGCCGATCGAGTGCCGGGCCTGGCAGTCGCCGCAGATCGAGGATTGCGGACCCGCATCCAAACATCTATCTTCATACGTGTGATGTTTCCTCGATGTCAAGGAAATGTTTGCACCATAAAAACGCAAGTTCTGCAGCAGCCTGCGAAAGTGCGTCGCTCAGCGCGTCGGACGGCCTACCGGCCGTTGTGCCGACCCCGTCTTTGACTACTATCTGTAAGGGCTATCGGGATGTCAGATCCACCACCGGCACCGCTGCTGGCCCTGCGGGGCATCGGCAAGTCCTTCCTCGGCGTACGCGTCCTCGGCGACGTCGACCTCGACGTCGCCCCGGGTGAGGTGCACGCCGTCGTCGGGGAGAACGGCGCCGGCAAGTCGACGCTCATGAAGATCGTTTCGGGTGGGTACGCCCCAGACGAGGGCACCATCGAGTTCGCCGGTCAGCCGCGCGCGTTCCACGGCCCCCGCGACGCGCAGCGCGCCGGCGTCGGCATCATCCACCAGGAGTTCAACCTGCTGCCCGAGCGCACCGTCGCGGAGAACGTCTACCTGGGCCACGAACCCCTCCGGCGCGGGCTGGTCGACCGCCGCGCGATGCTCGACCGCACCCGCGAACTCCTCACCTCGATCGGGGAGACCGCCCTGCCGGCCGACGCCCGGGTCGGCCGCCTCGGCGTCGCCCAGCAGCAGGTCGTCGAGATCGCCAAGGCGCTCGCCCTGGACGCCCGGCTGCTCATCATGGACGAACCGACCGCGGCGTTGGCGGACCAGGAGGTCGAGCTGCTCTACGGGCTGGTACGCCGGCTCCAGGAGCGCGGGATCGGTCTGCTGTACGTCTCACACCGGCTCACCGAGGTCTTCGACCTGTCCAACCGGATCACGGTCCTCAAGGACGGCCGTCGAGTGACCACCGTGGACACCGCGAGCACGACCGCCGACGAGCTGGTCCGGCACATGGTCGGCCGCGAGCTGTCCAGCTACTACCCCGACCGGGCCGGCCCCGACGACCGGGGGCCGGTACGGCTCACCGTCCGCGGCGGGGGGAACCGCAAGCTGCGGGGAGTGGACCTTGAGCTGCGGGCCGGTGAGGTGCTCGGCGTCGGCGGGCTCCAGGGCTCCGGACGATCGGCGCTCGCCCGGGCGCTCTTCGGCGTGGCGCCGTTCACCACCGGCGACGTCGAGCTGGACGGCGAACCGGTGCGGCTGCGCTCACCCCGCGCCGCCATGCGGGCCGGCATCGCGTACGTCACCGAGGACCGCAAGGGTGAGGGCATCGTGGCACGGCAGTCGGTGCTCGACAACGCGTTGCTGGCCAGCCGGGCCGTCTTCGCGGCACGGTCCGGCCGCGCCGCCCGCACCGCACGGGTACGCGAGCTGCTCGCCGCCGTGGAGGTCCGCGCCGCCGGTGACGACCAGGAGATCCGTTTCCTCTCCGGCGGCAACCAGCAGAAGGTCGTGCTGGCCCGGTGGCTGGCGCTGAAACCGCGCATCCTGATTTTCGACGAGCCGACCCGGGGTATCGACGTGGGCGCGAAGTCCGCCATCCACGACCTGGTCCGCCGCCTCGCCGGCGACGGCGCGGCGGTCCTGATGATCTCGTCGGAGCTGCCCGAGCTGCTCGGCATGAGCGATCGGATCATCGTGCTGCGCGACGGCCGGATCGCGGGGGAGCTGCCCGCCGGCGCGACCGAGGAGGACGTCGTCGCCCTGGCCGTCGGCACCGCCGTCTCGGAGGCAGCCGCGTGAGCGCGAGGAGTGAGCCGGTTTTGCGAGCCCCGCAGTCGCGAACGGAAGGTGGTTCGGCATGACCGCGCTGTCGTTGCGTCCGGCCCGCCGTGCCGTCCCCGGCGTGTACGTGGCCCTGGCCCTCACCCTCGTGCTCGGCTGGCTGATCGTCACGCTCGACGGCGGTCAACTCTTCAACCAGTCGACGACGGTGAGTCTGCTGCACGTCGCCGCCGGCCTCGGCCTCGTCGCCGTCGGGCAGACCCTGGTCATCCTCGGCGGCTCACTCGACCTCTCGGTCGCCTACGTGATCAGCCTCAGCACGTTGGTGGCGGCCGAGGCGATGAACGGCAGCGACGGCGCCCTGCTCCCGGCGATCGGTCTGGCGCTCGCGGTCAGCGCCGCCGTCGGGCTGCTCAACGGGCTGCTCGTCACCAAGCTGCGGATCAACGCGTTCATCGCCACCCTCGGCGTCGGGCTGCTGCTCAAGGGTTACCTCGACAACGGGTACGACGGCCCGGCCGGCGAGAGCGCCCCCGCCCTGGTCCGCACGCTCGGCTACCAGCGGATCGGTCCGGTGCCGGTCTCCTTCCTGCTGCTGCTCGCGGTGACCGCGGCGGCCTGGTTCGCGCTCTCGCGCACCCGGTTCGGCCACCACCTGGTCGCCGTCGGCGGCGATCCGGAGGTCGCCCGGCTCTCCGGCGTCCGCAACGACCGGGTCCTCGTCACGGCCCACGTGCTGTGCTCCCTCTGTGCCGGCCTGGCCGGCGTCTACCTGGCCAGCCGACTCGGCTCCGGCGCCCCGCGGGTGGGCACCGAAGGGCTCTACGACCTGGAGTCGATCGCCGCGGTGGTCCTCGGCGGCACCGCCCTCGCCGGCGGGCGCGGGGGCGTCCTCGGCACGATCGGCGGCGTGCTGCTGCTCGCCAGCATCGACGCGGTCTTCAACCAGCTCGAGGTCGACGCGTTCTTCAAGCAGGTGATCCGTGGCGTGATCATCATCGCCGCGGTCGCCGTCTACGCCCGACGGGCCATGCGAAAGGCGGGGTCCTGACCATGCGGGTCGCCGAGCGTCGTCCGCTCACCCTCCGGATCCGCCCCGACGGGATCGCGCCGATCGCCGCGCTCCTGGCGGTGCTGCTGATCATCATCGCCTTCGTCCAACCCGACTTCCTGGCTCCCGGATCGCTGATGTCGTTCCTGGGCCGCTCCGCGCCGATCATCCTGCTCGCCGCCGGTCAGTACTTCGTGATCGTCAGCGGGGAGTTCGACCTCTCGGTGGGCTCCCTGGTCACGGCGCAGGTCGTGGTCGCCGCCCGGCTCATCGACAGCGACCCGTCACGCACCTGGCCGGTGGTTGCGCTGCTGCTCGTCGGCGGCGCGTTCGTCGGACTGGTCAACGGTCTGGTCACCACGGTGCTGCGGGTGCCGTCCTTCATCACCACCCTCGGCATGTTCCTGATCCTCGTCGGCGCCGTCTACCTGTGGTCCGACGGCGCGCCGAAGGGCGGGCTGTCGGAGGAGTTCCGCCGGTTCGGCCGACGGGCCATCGAGGACGTGCCGCTGCTCGGCCGGATTCCGTACGCGCTGCTCGTGCTGGTGGTCGTCGCCGCCATCGCCGTGCTGCTGACGCGCTCGGACTTCGGCCGCACGCTCGTCGCGGTCGGGGACAACCCGCGTACCGCCGAGTTGAGCGGGGTACGCGTCGAGCTGACCAAGACGATGGCGTTCGTGCTCAGTGGTGTCGCGGCGGCGGTCGCGGCGATCCTGCTCGGCGGGTACAGCGGTGTGTCGTTCCAGGCCGGCGTCGGCCTGGAGTTCGCCGCGATCACCGCGGTCGTGCTCGGCGGCGTCGCCCTCGGCGGCGGTCGCGGCTCGGTCGTCGGGGCGATGCTCGGCGCACTGACCCTCGAGACGCTCTTCGCGCTGATGAACTTCACCGGCGTCTCCGGCGCCCTCAGATCGACCGTCCAGGGCGCGATCATCCTGCTCGCCGTGGCGGTCTCGGCTTCGCGTTCCTCCTCCTCAAGATAAAGGTGATTCGATGAGACGATCCATGACCGCCCTGGCCGCGGTGGGTGTGCTGGTGCTGGCCGCCGGGTGCGCCACGGACGAGCCCACCGCGTCCCCGTCCGGCAGCGCGTCCGCCGCCGCCGGGTCGGGCACCGGGGAACAGTCCAAGTTCTTCGTGCAGGCCGACTACGACAACGAACTGGCGCTGCTCGACGCCACCCCGACGGGCCCGGCCGACAAGCCGTGGGAGCAGGTGCTCAACCCGAAGATGGTGGACACCGCGAAGTACAAGAAGACCGGTAAGCACAAGATCTGCTTCTCCAATGCGGCGCTGAACAACCCGTGGCGACAGGTCGGGTTCAAGACCATGCAGGCCGAGGTCGAGGCGCAGAAGTCGCGGATCAGCGAGTTCGTGCACGTCGACGCCGAGGGCAAGGACCAGAAGCAGATCGCCGACATCAACGATCTGCTCGGCAAGAGCTGCGACGCGCTGATCGTGTCGCCGAACACCACCGCGACGCTCACCCCGGCCGTGGAGGCCGCCTGCAAGGCCGGTCTGCCGGTGGTCGTCTTCGACCGGGGCGTCAACACCACCTGCCCGGTGACGTTCATCAACCCGGTGGGCGGCTACGGCTTCGGCCACGTCGGCGCGGAGTTCGTCAGCCAGAAGATGAAGCCCGGCGGCAAGCTGCTGGCGCTGCGCATCCTGCCCGGCGTCGACGTGCTGGAGACCCGCTGGTCGGCCGCGAAGATCGCGCTGGACAAGGCGAAGGTCGACGTCGTCGGCGTGGAGTTCACCGACGGCGACCCGGCCAAGACCAAGAAGATCGTGAACGACTACATCCAGCGGTACGGCACGATCGACGGCGTCTGGATGGACGCCGGGGCGGTCGCCGTGGCGACGGTCGAGGCATTCCAGGACGCCGGCAAGCCGGTGCCCCCGATGAACGGCGAGGACCAGCTCGACTTCCTCAAGCTCTGGAAGGACAAGCAGCTCACCGCCATCGCGCCGACCTACCCGACGTACCAGTGGCGGACGCCGATCATCGCGGCGCTGAACATCCTCGACGGCACCCAGGTTTCCGACCCGTGGAAGCTGCCGCAGCCCACGATCACCCAGGAGAACCTGGACCAGTACCTCGACGCGAGCATGCCGCCGCTGCACTACGCGATGTGCGGCTGCCGTGACCTGCCCGGCTACCCGCAGCGCTGGAAGTAGGTTGCGGTGTACGCCATTGGCGTCAACCCCTGGGTGTGGGCCTCGCCGGTCGACGACGAGGCCCTCGCCCGGCTGATCCCGCGGATCGCCTCGTTCGGGTTCGACGCGGTCGAACTGCCGATCGAGCAGCCCGGCGACTGGGATCCCGGCCGCACGCGGGACCTGTTGGCCGAGCACGGCCTCGCGGCGGCCGGGGTCTGCGCGGTCACGCCGCCCGGGCGCGACCTGGTGGATGCCCCGCCGGACGTCGTCGAGTCGACCGTCGCGTACCTCATGGGGTGTGTGGCGAGCGCGGCGGCGGTCGGCGCGCCCTGCGTCGGCGGGCCGGTGTACGCGTCCGTCGGGCGCACCTGGCGGATGTCGGCGGAGGCCCGCGTGGCCTGCTACGCCGACTTCCGGCGGGCGCTCGCGCCGGTCGCCGACCGGGCCGGTGAGGTGGGCGTGACCATCGGCGTCGAGGCGTTGAACCGCTACGAGACGAGCGTGGTCAACACCGTCGAACAGACCATCGAGGCGATCGACGGGCTGCCCGACAGCGTCGGCATCATGATCGACACCTATCACATGAACATCGAGGAGGCCGACCCCTACGCGGCCCTCGCGCTGGCCGGACCGCACATCAAGCACGTCCAGGTCAGTGGCACCGACCGGGGTTCCCCCGGCGCGGACCACTTCGACTGGCCCCGCTTCTTCTCCGTCCTGCGGGGCACCGGCTACCGCGGCGCGGTCTGTATTGAGTCGTTCACGGCCGAGAACGAGACCATCGCCACCGCGGCCTCGATCTGGCGGCCCCTGGCCCCCTCCCAGGACCGCCTCGCCGTCGACGGCCTGCACCACCTCCGCAAGGTCGTCGCCTGACCGGGCGTCGGCACGCGCACGTTGTTAGCGCTAACCCCCCACCCCACCACCTCAGGAGACCGTCCCGTGTCCGTCTCATCCATCTCCGTAGCGCGCCGGCTCCTCGCCGGCGCCGCCACGGCGGCACTGACCGCACTGGTCGCCGTCACCGCCTCGGCCACGCCGGCCGCCGCGGCGACCACCACCCTCTACGCGTCCCCGTCCGGCGGCGGCAGCACCTGCTCCGCCAGCCAGCCGTGCTCACTGGCCGGCGCCCAGGCGGCGGTACGGACGCTCAACAGCTCGATGTCCGGCGACATCGTCGTGGAACTGGCCGACGGCGTGTACCGGCTCACCTCGCCGCTGCGGCTGACCGCCGCCGACTCCGGCACCAACGGCTACCAGGTGATCTGGCGGGCGGCCGCCTCGGCCCGACCGACGATCAGCGGTGCGCGGGCGGTCACCGGCTGGTCGCAGGTCGACTCCGGCAAGAACATCTGGCGGGCCAACGTCCCGGCCGGGCTGGACAGCCGGCAGCTCTACGTCAACGGCGCCATCGCCACCCGGGCGCGTACCGCCGTCAACCGCGCCGACTTCACCTTCACCACCAGCGGCATGCGGTTCAGCAACAGCGCGCTGAGCTACCTGAACAACGTCGGTAACCAGAACCGGGTCGAGGTGGAGAGCGTCGGCTCGTTCACCGACCGGTACTCGCCCGTCCAGAGCATCAGCGGGAACTTCCTGACGATGCAGCAGCCGGCCTGGAACAACAACACGTTCGGCTTCGACACCCTGTCCCGCCCGCACCGGGCCGGGCCGTTCTACCTGGCCAACGCGTACGAGTTCCTCGACTCGCCGGGGGAGTGGTACCTCAACCCGGGCAGCGGGCAGCTCAACTACATCCCGCTGTCCGGGCAGAACATGAACAGCGTGAGCGTGGAGCTTCCGCAGCTCCAGTCACTGGTCAACGTGGGCGGCACGTACGACGCGCCCGCGCACCACATCTCGTTCAGCGGCATCACCTTCACCGGTACGAGCTGGCTCGGCCCGAGCAGCAGCAACGGCTTCGCCGACCAGCAGACCGGCGCGCACATCGTCGGCACCTGGGCCCGCCCGTCCGACGCCCTGACCTCCTGCCAGGAGGGCTGCCCGCTGTTCGAGGCCACCCGGCCGAGCTGGGCCCAGATGCCCGCGGCCGTGCAGGTCTCGGCCGCCAACACCATCTCCTTCAGCGACTCTCAGTTCGTCAACCTGGGTCAGACGGCCATCGGCATCGGCAACGACGCCAACGCCCACGCCAGCGGTGTCGGCCTGGGCACCAGCAACATCACGGTCACCCGCTCCGAGATCGCCCGCAACTCGGCCGGCGGCATCGTGGTCGGCGGCGTGCGCGCTGACGCCCACCACCCCGGTGACCAGCGGATGGTCAACCGGAACGTCACCATCAGCAACAACCGGGTGCATGACCTGGGCGTGGAGTACCGGGGTGTGGTGTCGATCCTGACCACCTACGTCAGCACCTCGCTGGTCTCGCACAACGAGGTCTACAACATGCCGTACACCGGTCTGTCCGTGGGTTACGGCTGGGGTGCCAACGACGCCGGTGGCAGCCAGCACTACGCCAACCGGGGTCTCTACAACTACCAGCCGCGCTACTCCACGGCCACCACCGCGTCGAACAACCAGGTCATCGGCAACTACGTGCACGACGTGATGCAGCAGATGACCGACGGCGGGTGCATCTACACGCTCTCGGCGAACCCGGGCGGGACCATCAACCAGAACTACTGCCTGCGGACCAACGGCTGGTTCGGGCTCTACTTCGACGAGGGCTCGCGCTACTACACCGCCCGCAACAACGTGTTCTCCTCCACCGGCACCTGGGCCACCGCGAACTACTACTACGCGGAGAACATGGGCAACTTCACCGTCACCAACAACTGGTCGACGAACGGCAGCACCAACGTGACGAACGGCGACCGGGGCAACGTGGTCAACAGCAACGTCACGGTCTCCAACGGGAACTGGCCGTCGGGCGCGCAGTCCGTGATCGCGGCGGCCGGCGTCCAGAGCGGCGGCAGCACCAACCCGCAGAACGGGCAGATCGTGGGTGTCCAGTCCGGCCGTTGCGCCGAGATCGGCGGATCGAGCACGACCAACGGCACCCAGGCCCAGCTCTGGGACTGCATCAGCGGGGCCGCCAACCAGCGGTGGACGGCGACCGCCAGCAAGCAGCTCATGGTGTACGGCACCAAGTGCCTGGACGCCTCCGGCGCGGGCACCACCAACGGCACCACCGTGGTGATCTGGGACTGCAACGGTCAGGCCAACCAGCAGTGGAACATCAACGCCAACGGCACGATCACGGGCGTGCAGTCGGGCCTCTGCCTGGACGCGAACGGCGCCGCGACGGCGAACGGTACGAAGCTCATCCTCTGGTCGTGCAACGGTGGCACGAACCAGCAGTGGCAGTTGCGCGGCTGAACCTGGGCTCGCCCCGGCCGGCCGCACCCCGGCCGGGGCTTCCCGGCGGGCCACCGTGAGAACGCCGCCCGCCATTGATGCCGGTCATTCGCCGGTGCGCCTGTTAACGCTAACCCGTTCCGGTCATGCCTGCCCTCGGTACGCGTGGCCACGGCAAGGGAGTGACTCATGAGAACCAACGGTGCGGTCCGTCCCGACTCGGCGTCGCAGCGCCGCTGGCGGTCGGGACTGGCCGCCGTGGCGGCGACGGTACTCACGGCCGGCACGCTCGTCGCGGTCGCGGCGACGCCCGCCGCCGCGGCGACGGTGGACACCAGCGCCTGGTACGTCCTGGTCAACCGCAACAGCGGCAAGGCGTTGGACGTGTACGGCCAGGCCACCACCGACGGCGCGCGGATCACGCAGTGGACGCTTAACAACGGCACCAACCAGCAGTGGCAGTTCGCCGACTCCGGTGGCGGCTTCTACCGGTTGAAGTCGCGGCTCTCCGGCAAGGTGCTGGACGTCAGTGGCGCGTCGACCGCCGACGGCGCGTCGGTCGTGCAGTGGACCGACAACAACGGCGCGAACCAGCAGTTCCGACTGGCCGACTCGGACGGCGGGAACGTCCGCCTGGTCGCCCGGCACAGCGGCAAGGCGGTGGAGGTCCAGGGCGCCTCGACCGCCGACGGCGCCAACGTCGTCCAGTACGCCGACGGCGGCGGCGCCCACCAGCAGTGGCAACTGGTCAAGGTGTCCGGCGACACCGGCACCGGCGGCGGCTGCGGCAAGAGCCCCACGCTGGCCAGCGGCACCCACACGATCCAGAGCAGCGGCAAGAGCCGCAGCTTCATCCTGCGGGTCCCCGCCAACTACAACTCCGCCACCCGCTACCGGTTGATCTTCGCCTTCCACTGGCGGGGTGGCACCGCCGCCGAGGTCAACTCCGGCGGCACGAGCGGGTCGCCGTGGTCCTACTACGGACAGCAGGAGCAGTCGAACAACACGGCGATCCTGGTCGCCCCGCAGGGCCTCGGCAACGGCTGGGCCAACTCCGGCGGCGAGGACATCACCTTCGTCGACGACATGATTCGGCTGATCGAGGGCACGCTGTGCGTCAACACGACGCAGCGCTTCGCGCTCGGCTTCAGCTACGGGGGCGGCATGAGCTACGCGCTCGCGTGCGCGCGGGCGAACGTGTTCCGGGCGGTGGCGGTGTTCAGTGGCGCCCAGCTCAGCGGGTGCAGCGGCGGCACCCAGCCGATCGCGTACTTCGGTCTGCACGGCATCAGCGACTCGGTGCTCAACATCTCCTCGGGGCGGTCGCTGCGGGACACCTTCGTGCGGACCAACGGCTGCGCCGCGCAGAGTCCGCGGGAGCCGGCGTCGGGCAGCCGTACGCACATCACCACCGCCTACTCCGGCTGCCGCGCCGGCTATCCGGTGCAGTGGGCCGCGTTCGACAACGGCCACATGCCGGGGCCGGTGGACGGCACCTACGCCGAGAGCGGCATCACGACCTGGACCAAGGGCGAGGTCTGGCGGTTTTTCGCGCAGTTCTAGACCCTGTTCCGCAAGGCCGGTCGAGGCGGGGGGGGGGGGGGGGGGGGGCAGAAAAAAAAAAG